>JADGOI010000002.1 GCA_017883075.1 Acidimicrobiales bacterium | reverse complement strand
GGCCTCGTCGGGTGTGTCGTCGAAGAACAAGATCAATGCCGGCTTCGCTTCGGGGCCGAACGACACGAACCCGAGCGGGACCGGTGCCAACGGAATGGTGACCACCATCCAGAACACGTTCGGGATCCCCATCAGTCACTGGATTGTCGTCAACTTCTTCGGGCTCATGGACGCGGTGAACGGGCTGGGCGGGGTAAAGATGAACGTTCCGGTACCGGTCCGCGACTACGGCGACTGCAACGCAAACGGCGTGTTGGGAAATTGCACCGGCCTCAATATTCAAACGACCGGCTGTCAGACCTTCAGCGGCGCCCAGGCACTGGCTCTCTCACGGTCTCGGCATTTCGAGTACTACCAAAATGGAAAGTGGAACAGCGACTACTCATCGGATATTGGTCGCATCGAACGCCAGAACCTGATGATCGAGGCTGTGGTCAACAGGGCCAAGTCGACCTACAACCCGGTCACCGCGGCGTCATTCATCGCGTCACTCACCCACGACGTCACCCTCGACAGCCAGATGAGCCCAGGGATGCTGCTGAGCCTGGCCGAGCGCTACCACGCCTTTTCGGGCTCGAGCCTGAAGAACTACACGTTGCCCACGATCGGAGGCAGCTACGCGCCCTACGGCGGTGAGGCGGTCCAAGTTGTCCAACAACCCCAAGCCCAGCAGATGTTCACCCAATTCCTGGGCGGACCGGCCGGAACCGTCACCACGCCACCCCTGAGTTCCTACGGGAATCCAATCCCGGTGCCGACTGTCGAAACCCCTGCCACCTCGGCGTCGACGAGCTCCACCGGCCCGGCGTCCTCGATCCCCCCACCCGCCGCCAGCGCCCCGTCTGCCATCCCGTCGTACGATCCGACACCCTGCTGACCGGGTCGATCAGGACCGGTCGCCTACCAACCGGCCGACGGAGCCGACTCGACTGCCTCGATCACCGCCCGGTTGATGCCGGCATGGATCTCCACGTTCTCCGCCCGGCCCGGTAGTCGTACCCGGATCACCGCCAGCACGCCGCCCTCTATCCGGCGGTCCAGCGCCTCTCCCAGGGCCTCAGGCCCATCGTCGGGCCCTATCTCATCGACAGCTATCCCGAACCCTGCCGCCACCTTCCCCACGTCGGGGGCCTGCGGGGTTCCGAACAGCGTCTCGAACGACTCGGCGTCCAGCACGGTTGCCGGGGGTAGGAACGAGAAGACTCCTCCGCCACCGTTGTCGGCGACCACCACCGTGCACGGGGCGTCGGACCCCACGGCCCGCATCAACGCCGACACGTCGTGGAAGAACGCCAGGTCCCCCACCAAGGCAACGGTGGGCCCGGTGGCCAGCGCCACGCCCAGGGCTGTCGAGACCACTCCGTCGATGCCGTTGGCGCCGCGGTTGGCCAGGACCCGCGGCGGGTCGGGGCGTGGTGCCCCGTATGCCTCGATATCGCGTATCGGCATCGACGACGAGGACACCAGCGTGGCCCCTCCGGGAAGGGCGGCAAAGAGTCGCCGGGCCAACCCTGGCTCGGTCCAGCCGGCTTTCGGGGTCGATCGACCATGGTGGGTGGTCACCACATCGCCCAAGCTCTCTCCAAGAGCAGCCTGGGCAGCAGACTCCGCCGCTCGCCAACCATCGAGCCAGGCCGTGTCATGCACCTGACCCTGGCCGCCCCGGTCGGCCTCCGATCCTTTCCGCATTCCATCCACGATGGCCCGGCAGACCGCGGTCGGGTCCGCTGACACCAACGTCGTGACCGAGCGGTCGGGGTCGACCCACTGTCCCCATTCCACCACCGCGATCACCGGGACACCGTCGGAATCCGAAGAGGCCAGAAAGCTGTTCACCACCTTCGACACCCATGGCGCCCCCAGTCTCAGGACGAGCTCGGGACGGTGGCTGGCGGCAAAGATATCGGAGCGGAGGATGCCGTCGGCCGCCGCGATCAGGGTTGGCCCCGGGCGTCGGAGCCCCGATCGGGGGTCGGCCAACACCGGCCAACCCAAGGCGGCAGAAGCCGCGGACACCTCATCCGGGTCACCACAACCCGCGCCGGCCACGATCACCCCTCGTGCGCCGGTCCGGCCGGCATGCACGATCTGGGCGACCACTGCCGGGGTCGGGGCCCGAGGTTCCACCTCCACCTGGTACCAGGGGGCCCCGTCGGGCCGACCGGGTTCGACTCTGCTGACCTCACCCTTCCGGACAAGCGGTTCCCGAAAGGGCAGATTCACATGAACCGGTCCCGGTCCGCCCGGGCCTGAGACCGCCTCCGCCACCGTCCGGGAAGCCAGGGAACGCCAGGTGGAACGGCTCGCCGGATCGGCCACACCGGGATCGACGAACCAGCGGACCGACCGACCGAAGATCATCTGCTGATCGATGGCCTGGGGCGCCCCGACATCTCGGAGCTCGGGTGGTCGATCGGCGGTGCACACCACGAGAGGGACGCGGGCCAGATCGGCCTCGACCACGGCGGCGTGGAGCTCGGCTGCCGCGGTTCCACTCGTGGTCAGAATCACCGCCGGGCGACCGGTCACCAGACCGATCCCGAGTGAAGTGAACGATGCAGACCGCTCATCGAGACGGACGTGGACCTCCATACCGCGGTGACGGATGAGTGCCACAGCCATCGGCGTGGACCGGGACCCCGGGCAAATGACGGCGTGGGACACGCCACACCGCACCCACTCGTCCACCATGGTGGCGGCGAACTCCATCTGCGTGTCGCCGTCTACGGGTGCCGGCTCTGGTATCGATACGCTCATGGAGGAGGACAATTCTTGTCATGTCGCCCGTTCCCGAACCCATGAACCCAACCCGGACATCCCACATGGTCGGCGTTTCGCTCCACGCTGAAGTGATGGGCAATGGGCCCCGGACCGTCATGGCGCATGGATTCACCCAGACCTGTCGGGTGTGGGGATCGATGGATTCCACATTGGCCACAGATCACGAGCTCATGCTGGTCGATATGCCGGGCCACGGAGGATCGGCCCATGTGCTCGCCGATCTCACCGAGGGAGCCCACCTGTTGGGCGCCCTCGGAGGCAACGCCGCCTATCTCGGCTATTCGATGGGCGCCCGATTCTGTCTCCATCTGGCCCTGACCCAGCCCGAACTGGTGAGTTCGCTGGTGCTCATTTCGGGTACCGCCGGTATCGAAGATCCCGATGACCGAGCCGCCCGTCGGGCTCGGGATGAAGCATTGGCCGACCAACTCGACCCTCCTCTCCGCGGTCGCGGTGGCGACTCTTCCAGCGATGGCCAGGCTCGGCTCGACTCGTTCCTGCGCCGTTGGCTCGACAACCCCCTGTTGTCGGGTGTTCCCGCCGAAGCCGACGGATTCTCCGAACGCCGCCGAAATACCGGTCCGGGGCTGGCATCGAGCCTGAGGCTGGCGGGAACCGGCACCCAACTCCCTCTGTGGGCACAACTCAACCGTTTGACGATGCCGGTCCTGATCCTCACCGGTGAGCATGATGACAAATTCACCGGCCTCGGGCGACGGATGGCCGACGCCATCGGCGAGAACGCCACCCACGTGGTCATTGCCGGCGTCGGTCACTCCCCCCACCTGCAGCAACCGGCCCTGGTGGCCGAGGAGATCTGCGCTCATCTGGGTTCGGGTCGCTGACGTCACGTCGCCCACAGCCAGACAGCCCCCGCCAGTAGGGCGCCGAAAACGAGTTGGATCCTGCCGGTAGCCGCCAAGACCGGCAGGAGAGCTTGGTCGGTGGCGTCGCCACTGACGGTTCGAATCGGCGCAATGGCCAGGGGTAGCGCAAGGAGCGGCAAGAAGACAAGGACCGGGTGCCGACCCCCGATCGCCCCGGTGATCGCCAGGAGCCCCCAGACAAGCACTCCGATGAACGGGACCACGATACAGGAGACATAGAACCAGCCCGCGGTCCGGCGCCCCACCCGGGCGGCAAGCGTCCGCTTCCCCGATATCAGATCGGTGTCGATATCCCGAAGGTTGTTGGCCAGCAGTAGCGCCGTCGCCAGGAGACCGACGTCCACCGAGGACCAAAACACCAATCCTCCGCCCAGTCGGAGCGTCTGGACGTAATAGGTGCCAATCGTTGCCACCAGGCCAAAGAACACGAACACGAACAGCTCGCCGAATCCGGCATAGCCATAGGGGCGGGGACCCCCGGTATAGAACCACCCGGCGGCCAAACAGGCCGCACCCACCACCAGCACCCACCATGAGGTTGCCCACGCCAGGGCCACGCCAACACCACCGGCGATCCCGAAGGCCAACATTGCTGCCCGCTTGACCGCCTGTGGTGACGCCAGACCTGAGGCAACCAGACGGACCGGACCTACCCGTTGATCATCTGTCCCTCGGATGCCGTCGGAGTAGTCGTTGGCGTAGTTGGTGCCGACTTGGAGAGCCAGCGCCACCACGAGAGCGCCGAGGGCCCGCCACCATGTCGAGTCCCAGAGCGCTGGTGCCACCACGTGGGTCAACGCCGTGTAGCCGGCCGGCAAACCAGGGCTCAGCGGATGTGCCGCTGCCGTCCCAACCAGCACCGGCACAACCGCCGCCGGCAACGTTCTCGGGCGGGCGCCCACCCGCCACCGTTTCGTCGGCCAGGGCCCACCGCGCGCCGCTGCCATTTCGGGCCCGGTCATAGATTCACCCCCGGCTTCCGTGAACTGATTCCCTCCACGTGTGAGCGAATGACCCGGACCCCTGCGGCCGGGACGGACCATGACTCGTCCGGGTACGGTGCTTTCCGTTCCACCGGTACCGCCGACGCCACCCTGCTCATGGGCGACGAGGGAACCTGCCGAACTCCGGCTTCCGATGTTGCTGGAAGGCATTACGACCCTCTTGGCCTTCTTCGCTCATGTAGAAGAGCATGGTGGCGTCTCCGGCGAACTGTTGCAGACCGGCCAGGCCGTCGTCGGCGGCGTGGAGCCCACCCTTGACCATCCTCAGAGCAATGGGCGACAAGGACAACATGCGCCGGCACCAGGCGATCGTCTCGCGTTCGAGGGAATCCAGGGGCACAACCTCGTTGACCAGTCCCCAGTCGAGGGCAGTTGCCGCATCGTACTGACGGCAGAGGAACCACACCTCCTTGGCTCGCTTCAGACCGATGGTGCGAGCCAAGAGGCTGGCTCCGTAGCCGCCGTCGAAACTGCCCACTTTCGGACCGGTCTGGCCAAAGCGGGCATTCTCCGCGGCAATGGTCAGGTCACACACCAGATGGAGAATGTGACCCCCACCGATGGCATAGCCGGCGACCATGGCAACTACCGGCTTGGGCAAACGCCGGATCTCGATCTGCAGATCGAGGACGTTGAGACGGCCGATCCCCTGCCGAGCGACGTCATCATCACCGATATAGCCATCATCGCCCCGGACTTTCTGATCCCCTCCCGAGCAGAACGCGTCAGGTCCCTCGCCGGTCAGGATGACAACCCCCACCGACGAGTCGTCACGGGCAATTCTGAGTGCATCCGAAAGCTCAAAGAGAGTCTGGGGTCGGAAGGCATTGCGAACCTCCGGACGGGCGATGGTCAATTTGGCGATTCCTTCGGCAACGTCGAAGTGAATGTCCTTATAGTCACCACGTCGTTCCCATTCGGGCAGCGGCATGCTCCGATAGCGATCGACCGGGTCCAACGGCTCCCCCGTGATCACCGTCTGAGCCCCGGGCCCCGAGTTGCCGGTCCCACTGCCTCCACCACCTGCCATCACCATTCGGACATTCTCCTCACGTCGCCACACGGGCGGTCACCTACGCTAGCCCCATGCCTGACGTGGTGGCACTCGATCTCCGTGCCGGCCAGGGCTTTGTTGATGCCCTGCGACGGACGTGGGATGCGGGGAACGCCGTTCTCCCGGTGGACCCCCGCCTTCCTCGGGCTGCCGTCAAACGCCTCCTGGACGTGCTTCGGCCCTCGGCGGTAATCGACGAATCCGGATCTCATCCCCGGGCGGGCGGCGTTCCCAGCGTCGAGGGCGACGCTCTGGTTATGGCGACCAGCGGGACGACCGGGGCGCCCAAGGGAGTCATCTTGACTCATCAGGCCATCGAGGCGTCGGCAATAGCCAGTTCGCGGCGGATGAACGTCGACCCGACCCGTGATCGATGGGTGGCATGTCTGCCCCTGGCCCACATCGGCGGCATGTCAGTGGTGACCCGGGCCATCGCCACCGGTACCCCGTTCACGCTGCTCGAACGTTTCGATGCAGCCGAGGTGGATCGCGAGGCCCGCCATGGTGCCACACTCGTCTCACTGGTGGCAACGGCGCTTGGCCGCGTGGACGCCAGCAGGTATCGCTCCATCCTCCTCGGGGGTGCCGCCCCACCCGAACGGCTCCCCGACAACGTGGTCTCCACCTACGGGATGACGGAGACCGGGTCGGGGGTCGTCTACGACGGCTCACCTCTCGACGGCGTGGACATCCTGATCGGTGACGGTGGCCTCGGAGTCGACGGTGAGGTATTGGTACGCGGTCCCACCCTGATGCGGGCCTATCGAGATGGTACGGATCCCAGGCTGCCCGGCGGTTGGCTCCCCACCGGCGACGCCGGGCGGGTGACCGAGGACGGGGTCCTGTCGGTGTACGGTCGAATCGCCGAGGTCATCGTGACCGGTGCGGAAAAGGTATGGCCGGAGGCGGTCGAAGGCGTGTTGGCCGGCCACCCCGCAGTCGCCGAGGTCGCCGTCTGGAAACGGCCCGATCCTGAGTGGGGTGAGCGGGTGGTGGCCTGGGTGGTGCCCGTGGATGCTTCGGCACCACCGACGCTCGAGTCTCTGCGTTCAGCGGTTTCCGAACAAATCGCACCATGGGCCGCACCCAAGGAACTGGAAGTGGTGGCCGTCCTGCCCCGGACTCGGAGCGGCAAGGTGCAACGGGGTGACTTGGCCTGACGATGTGCCGGCCGCCGCCGCGATCAGGTGATCCCACCGCTGGCGATGCTCAGGGCCCCGCCGTCGATGACCAGGGTATGGCCGGTAACCCACGAGGCAGCATCCGAACAGAGAAAGAGGGCGGCCTTGGCGATGTCATCGGGTTCGCCCAGACGCCGTAGCGGCAGACGCCGGGCGATCTGGTCACCGGCCGGCTCCCACAAAGCCTTAGCGAACTCGGTCTTCACCAAGCCCGGCGCCAGGGCATTGACCCTGACCTTGGGCCCGAGCTCACCGGCAAGCTGACTGGTGAGATGGATCACCGCGGCTTTGGTCACGTTGTACCAACCGATCCCCTGCTCCACCGATAGCCCACCGACCGAAGCCATGTTCAACACAACGCCACCGCGTTCGGACATCCCGGCTCGCCATGCCGCCTGGGTCCACTCGAGGTATCCCGATTGATTGACCCTGACGGTCTTGTCGATCCGGCCGGTGTCGATGTCCATCAACGGCCCGTAGTACGGGTTGGTTGCGGCGTTATTGACCAGGATGTCCACCGACCCGAACTGCTCGACGGTGGCGTCCACGCAGGCCGCGGCCTGGCCGGGGTCGCCGGCGTTGGCCACGTGCCATGCCACCTCACCGGATCGCTCTCCCTTGGTCGCGTCGATCGCACCCTTGGCCCCGGCCAGAGCCTCGTCCTTGCGGGAGGAGAGCATGACCGAAGCCCCCGCCTCCACGAATTGCTGGGCAATCGCCATCCCGATTCCCCGTGAGGCACCGGTGACGAGGGCTGTCTTTCCATCCAGTCGAAGTTCCATGGGAGAACCCTACGACGACCATCACCGAGCGGAACTACCAATTCAGAGGATTCTCCCCGGCGACTGCGCTGTCGAAGGTGCGATACTTGCAATTTACCGATGGCACGGACGGAAACCGTGCCGGTGGTGCTCGGCGTTGGAGGGATTCGAAGTGCTCGATCAGGTATTCCGGAGGCTGATGTCCGAGGGCGAGAAGGTGGTGCTCGAGGTACTTGGCTTGGCCACCATTGCCCGAGCCGGAATGATCGGTCCCGAGCCTCCGCTCCGGTTGGCCGAGATGGCCCTGGCGTTGAAGCGGTTCGGGCCAGTGGGGGGTGGCATCGTGGCAGCCGCCATTCGCCACGGTGACCGTTTCGGATTGATCGACGAGCGGGGGCCACTTTCGTTTCGCGAACTCAACCTTCGCTCCAATGCCCTGGCCGATGCGCTGGCGGGCGAGGGACTCGCCGACGGCACCACCATCGGCGTGTTGTGCCGCAATCATCGCGGCCTGCTCGATGCGACGTTCGCCGGAGCAAAAGCCGGATATCGCATCCTCTATCTGAACACCGATTTCTCCGCCCCCCAAGCCCGTGACGTCTGTGCCCGCGAAGGCGTCGAAGCCCTCATCGTCGACGAGGAGTTCCTGCCCATCGTGGCCGACGTCGAGGCTTCGGCGGGTCGGTTCATCGCCTGGACCGACGGGCCGGCCGCCCTCGGGACGCTCGACTCGTTGATTTCCCTGGGGGACACCAAGGGTCGCCCGGCGCCTTCTCAACCCGGCGCCATGGTGATGCTCACCAGCGGCACCACCGGGACGCCGAAGGGTGCCCGCCGAAGCCAGCCCCGGTCACTGGCAATGCCCGGTGCGGTGCTCTCGAAGATCCCCTACCGCGGACGGGAAGCCGTGTACGTGGTGCCACCCATGTTCCATAGTTGGGGGTTGTTCTCGGGGCTGTTGACCATCGGGACGGGTTCGACCCTGCTCATCTCGCGCCGGTTCGACCCGGCCGCGGTCCTCGATGCCGTGGCTCTCCATCACTGCACGGGCCTGGTGGTGGTCCCCGCCATGATCAACCGGATGCTGGCCCTCGAAGACGGAGGACCGGCCGGCCGAGATCTGAGCGCACTGCGGTTCATGGCCACCAGCGGCGCACGGCTGGAGGGGGCATTGGCCAGCCGCGCCATGGATGCGTTCGGAGATGTGCTGTACAACCTGTACGGGTCCACCGAGGTGGCGTACGCCACCATCGCCACCCCCGAAGACATGAGAGCGGCTCCCGGCTGCGTGGGGCGGCCGCCGGTGGGCACATCGGTCCGACTGTTCGACCGACTGGGCACAGAGGTGGCGCCAGGTGAGACAGGGCGGATCTTTGTGGGCAATGGCCTCGGGTTCAGCGGCTACACCGGCGGTGGCACCAAAGAGTCCATTGACGGGCTGCTCTCCAGTGGTGACGTAGGTCACTTCGATGGAGACGGCCGACTCTTTGTCGACGGTCGTGACGACGAGATGATCATTTCGGGTGGGGAAAACGTCTTTCCGGGGGAGATCGAGGAACTGCTGTCCGGTCACCCCGGGATCTCCGAGGCTTCGGCCGTCGGGGTGCCCGACCCTGACCACGGGCAGCGACTGATCGCCTATGTGGTGCCGACGACACCCTCTGGATTGACGGCCACCGAGGTGAAGTCGTATGTGCGCAACAACCTGGCCCGTTTCAAGGTGCCGCGTGAAGTGTTCTTCGTCGAACAGCTACCCCGGAACCCGACGGGAAAAGTGCTGAAGCGACATCTTCTCGCCCACCACGCGGCCTCAGACGGTGCCGTGGGTGTCAAGGGTTAGGTTCCGGGGCCAATACCCTGATGGGCATGGACGCGCAACGTGAAACTGCGTGCCCGCCTCGATACCAACGTTTGCCGACGACTTGGGCCGGCATAGGGAAGTTGGGCTGGGGATCGTCGCCCCATCGGGTCCCGTAGCATCAACCGGGTGAACCGCCTTGCAGAGGAAACTTCCCCCTACCTCCGCCAGCACGCCGACAATCCGGTGGACTGGTACCCGTGGGGTGACGAGGCGTTCGATCGGGCTCGGGTGGAGAATCGCCCTGTCTTTCTTTCCATCGGGTACTCCGCCTGCCATTGGTGTCACGTCATGGCCCACGAATCGTTCGAGAACGCCGACACCGCCGCCGCTCTCAACCGGTCGTTCATCAGCGTGAAGGTGGACCGTGAGGAACGTCCCGACGTGGACGCCGTCTATATGGAGGCAGTCCAGGCCATCACCGGGTCAGGCGGCTGGCCGATGAGCGTGTTCCTCACCCCCGATCGCCGCCCCTTCTTCGGCGGGACCTACTTTCCGCCCGATGACCGCCATCGCTCACCGTCATTCCCGTCGGTCCTGGCCGCGTTGGCCGATGTCTGGACCAATCGGCGGAGCGAAGTAGAAGAACAGGCTGACGAACTCTCGAGGGCGATTGCCTCCCGATCGGTGATCATCAGGTCCGGCCCCCGGTCATCGTCGCTTGGTTCCCTTGGCGGATCCAACGACGGAGTCGACCTCATCGATGTGGTCACCAAGGAACTGATCAGTAGATTCGACGGTGAGTGGGGCGGCTTCGGTCCCGCTCCGAAGTTCCCTCAGCCCACGCTGATCGACATCGCACTCCGGCACTCTCGCCGACACGCCGACGACGAACCCGAGTCATCGCTGGCGATGGCCACCCTCACCCTCGATGCCATGGCCGCCGGTGGCATCCACGACCACCTGGCCGGCGGATTCGCCCGATACTCGACCGATGACCAGTGGATGGTCCCCCACTTCGAGAAGATGCTCTACGACCAGGCTGGACTGCTCCGGGCGTTCCTGCACGGCTGGCAGGCCTCGGGGCGGCCGGACTACCTTCGGGTGGTCGAGGACATCGTCTCCTATGTCGCCCGCGACCTGACCACGGCCGAAGGGGGAGTGCACTCCGCTGAGGACGCCGACTCCGAAGGGGTGGAGGGCAAGTTCTACGTTTGGACCCTTGACCAGGTTGCCGAGGGAGTCAGACGCGGATCCCTGCGCCCCGGAGAGGATCCCACGGCCATCATCGAGGCTGTCGCCAGCTGGTTCGACCTCACCACCGCCGGCAACTTTGAAGGCACCACCATTCTGCGACGCCCGATCGGGGCACCGCTGGGTGGCCCGGTGGACGTGGAATCGGGCCGGCGTCTGTTGTTCGAGGCCCGGGCCAGGCGTGTCCGGCCCGGCCTGGACGACAAGGTCCTCACCGAGTGGAACGCCATGTACGCCTCGGCCCTGGCCGAAGCTGCATTCGCCACAGGCAACTCTGACTGGACCCTGTCGGCAGTGTCCATCGGGGGCTTTCTCTATGACCACCTGCGGCGCGCCGGCGACGGCCGTTGGCTTCGCAGTTGGCAGCGGGAAGGTGGAGCCAAACATCTCGCCTATGCCGCCGACTACGCATGTTTGATCGACTGCTTCACCCGGTTGGCCGAGTTGACGGGTCGGGCCATGTGGACAGCACGGGCCATCGAGGCCGCCGATGCACTGCTCGAGCTCTTCCATGATGACGACAATGGTGGTTTCTTCACCACCGGTCACGATGCAGAAGCCCTGTTGGTCCGGACCAAGGACGTCTTCGATGGCGCCACTCCCTCGGCCAACGGGGTGGCAGCAGTCGCATTGGTGCGACTCGGGGCTCTCACCGGGTTCGGCCGGTACACGGAGGCAGCCCATGAGATCGTCGACCTGGTTGGCGAGCTCCTCATCCGCCATCCCACCGCCTTCGCCCACACCGTGCTGGCCGCCGACATGTTGCGGCGGGGACTCACCGAAGTGGTGATCACCGGCGATCGACCCGACCTGGTCGACGTGGTGCGCCGACAATGGATTCCTGACGCGGTGATGGCATGGGGGGAACCCACCGCGTCACCGCTGTGGGACGGGCGGGACCCGGGCCTGGCGTACGTCTGTAGGCACTACGCGTGCCAGATGCCGGCATCCGATCCTGAATCGTTGTCGATGCAGTTGGCCGGGATCTTTCGGTGAACGAAGGCCTGCCACCCCCGGTCGGAGTTCCCAGTCTGCCTCCGCCCCCGAGAAAACGGAGGCGGGGTCGGTCGCCCCGGACATCCCGGAGTGGCACCGCCCGAGCCGTGGTGCGAGCGGTCAAGTCCCGAGACCGGATCGAGGTGACGGGAGGTGCTTCGCTGACCATTCTGGTCCTGTCGTGTCACGCAGAAGACACCACTGGCGTTGACCTGGCGTCGGGGACGCTGGTTCGGGCCAGGGTGCCGTGGCCCGAAGGCCACCCACCCGACCTGGTTCCGTTCGACGTGGTCGAAGCGGTATTGGCGGACGAGCCCGAGCGCGATGATCTGGCCCAGCCCGAAGCGGTCACCGTCACTGGGCTTCCCCGGCACCTCGGAACGTTCCACGGGCGTCGGAATCGCCGTCTCCTCCATAAACTGGCTGCGCCAGTCGAAGAGCACGTGCTGGGTTTCCCCGGTGCCTCCGCGCCCTATTGGGAGTTCAGGGGATTCCGGCCCTCGCTGGCCCTGTTGGTGCCGACCAAGGGACCCGTCCTGTTCCGCCGCGAGCGGGAACGGGAAGTGTGGATCCGGTTCGGGTGGGGACGCAGCGACAACTGGCTGCCCGTCGAAGACCCCCGAGCCGACCGCGCTCTCGATGTAGCCCGAAAGGACCGATTGCAGGGCAAGGAACTGGCATCCGCCCTGGGGTTCAAGCCCCACTACCTGGTGGCATCGATCACCACCCCGCGCAACGGACACTGCTACAAGACCATCCGGGCCATGCTGCCCCGGGGTTGACCGTGCCCACTGAACTCGTCGTGGTCGACGCATTTACCGATCGTCCATTCTCCGGAAACCCGGCAGCCGTGTGCAGGCTCGACCGACCGGCTCCGGAAACGTGGATGCGCGACGTGGCCGGCGAGATGAACCTCTCGGAGACGGCGTTCGTCGTCACACGCCCCGACGGTGGGTACGGCCTCCGGTGGTTCACTCCCACTACCGAAGTCGACCTCTGCGGGCATGCCACGTTGGCTTCGGCCCACGTGATGGGGGGAGGAGAGTTCCACACCCGAAGCGGCGTGCTCACCTGCGTACTCCGAGACGACGGCTTGATCGAGATGGACTTCCCTGCCGACCCGCCGATCGCCTGTGCTCCGCCCGGTGGTCTGTTCGCCGCCCTCGGTACAGTCGGTGACGTCCTCGGTGGCGCCTCCGACCTGATGGTGGTGTGTGCTGAGCCCGATACCGTCAGGCAACTGCAGCCCGATCTCTCGGCTCTGGCCGCTATCGATACCCGGGCCGTGATCGTGACCGCGGCCGCCTCCCGACCTGGTATCGATTTCGTGTCCCGGGTCTTCGCTCCCCGGGTCGGGATTCCTGAGGACCCGGTCACCGGCTCGGCCCACTGCACCCTGGCCCCGTGGTGGTCGGCCCGCACCGGTAGGAGTGAGTTGATCGGAGCCCAGGTGTCCCGCCGGGGAGGCATCGTCCACATGCGACTCGATGGCAACCGGGTGATCCTGGGCGGGCATGCAGTGACGGTTTCGGAAGTACGGCTCCTGGCCGATCCGGACTGACCGGTTTGGCCGGGTGGCCTACAGTCACTAGTGATGTCGGCGCCTTCCCTCTCCCACCGATCGGCCGTGCCGATCCTTCCGGACTACAACGGCGCCTGCCTGGCCACCCTGGTACCGGCCCTGTTGTCAGGCTCCGCGGGGGGCAAGGGCGATGCCGCCCAACCTCCGACCTGGCTACCCTCTCCGGCCCGTGAGGCGAACCAGATTGTTCTGTTGATCGTGGATGGGCTGGGATGGGAGCAACTGACCGCACGTCGTGAGCTGGCTCCCACCCTGACCGGAGCCGCCGGCATTGAACGATCGATCACCTCGGTGGCTCCGACCACCACCGCCTGTGCGCTCACGTCCATCGCCACCGGTCGTCCACCCGCCGATCACGGTCTCCTGGGGTACCGGTTGGCCACCCCAAGGGCGGAGATCATGAACGTGCTCCGGTGGACAGTGGGCACCAACCATCCGCGGGACGCCCGCCAGGAGTTGCCCGCTTCCGCTCTTCAGCCGTACCCGCCGTTCCCCGGAGCAATCCATCCGGTGCCGGTGGTCTCCCGTGCCGAGTTCGGAGGAACCGGGTTCACCGCCGCCCACCTCGGGGCCTCTCCGTTGGCCGGGTACAAGATCACCTCGTCGCTCCCTCTCGAAATCCGCCGGCTGCTCGGGGCCGGGGAACCTTTCGTCTACGCCTACTACGACGGTATCGACAAGGTGGCCCACGAACACGGGCTCGGCGAGCATTATGACGCCGAGTTGGTCGCCGTCGACAGGTTGGTGGCCGATATCGCCTCCGAGCTGGCCCCGGGGGCGGTGCTGGTGGTCAGCGCCGACCATGGCCAGATCGAGGTCGGAGCCAATGTGGAGTTGTTGGGCCGCGAAACGATGGCCGCCACCCGTCTTCTGTCGGGCGAGGGCCGGTTCCGCTGGATCCATGCCCGGCCCGGTGCTGCCGATGACCTTTTGACCACGACTACCGAGCAGTACCACAACACCACCTGGGTCATGAGTCGGGACCAACTCATCGACGAAGGATGGTTCGGCGGACCTCTCCGTGACGGTGTGATCGACCGGCTCGGCGACGTCGCATTGATACCTCATGCGCCCATTGCCTTCCTCGACCCCGCCGACGCCGGGGAGACCTCCCTGGCGGCCCGACACGGTTCGTTGACCGCCGACGAAATGCTGGTCCCTCTGGTCGCCATCGCCTCAGATGGCAATATCTGACCATGGACAACGACGGACCCACCCAGACTGAACATCCGCCCGCCCTGAAACCCGAGGTCGTCGACCCCGCAAGTGATTCGGCGGCAGAGGAGCTATCAGACGATGGCGCCCTCGACGAGAGGCGGACCGAGTCGATCGAGAAGCCGGCCAAGCTCCTTCGTATCGGATCCATGGTCAAACAGCTCCTCGAAGAGGTCCGCCAAGCCCCCTTGGACGAACTCAGCCGGGGACGCCTTCGCGAAATCTACGAACAGTCGGTTCGGGAGTTGGCCGATGGCCTCTCCGACGACCTCGCCGCCGAGCTCGATCGGGTCTCCATTCCCTTCGAAACCCCCAACCCCTCCGACGCCGAGCTGCGCATTGCTCACGCCCAGTTGGTGGGCTGGCTCGAGGGGCTCTTCCATGGGATTCAGGCCACCTTGGTGGCCCAACAGGTGGTCGCCCGGGCCCAGCTCGACGAGATGCGTCAGCAGGCCTTGCCGCCGGGAGGTGGGCCACCGGTCTCCCGTCCCGGCACCTATCTCTGACCAGGCCCCAGCCCCCGGTGTGGATCCCCACCGGGGTGGTCGCTCGCGCTATGGTCGGAATCACACCGCTGTAACTCCTCCACAGCCTGTGGAGAACCTGGGTCGGTGATCGTCGAAATGACGGGAAAGGCGCCAGTTCGTTGGCATCACGGTCGTTCACACATCTGCACACCCACACCGAGTTCTCGATGCTCGACGGTGCAGCCCGGGTCGACGATCTCGTTCGGGCCGCGGTGGAGGACGGCCAACCGGCCCTCGGGATCACCGATCACGGGAACATGTACGGAGTCCTCGACTTCTACGCGGCCTGTCGCAAAGCCGGCATCAATCCGGTTATCGGCACCGAGGCCTACATGGCGGGCGAGTCCCGACTCGAACGGCCGGTGCGACGAGGCAAGGTGGACGACACCGGAGGCGATGTCGAGGGCGGGGAGAAGCTCTACTACCACCTCACCTTGCTGGCCGAGACCACCGAGGGATACCGCAACCTTCTGAAACTGTCATCGGCGGCCTACCTCGAGGGCTACTACTACAAGCCTCGGGTCGACTGGGAGTTGCTCGAACGGCATCACGCCGGACTGATCGCCACCACCGGATGCCTGGGCGGGGTGGTCCTCCAGGCATTGCTGGCCGACGACCAGGTGAGGGCGGAGGGTTTGGCCGCTCGTCTCCAGGACATCTTCGGCAAGGACAATTTGTTCGTCGAACTCCAAGACCACGGGCTGCCGGCCCAGCAGAAGACCAATCCGGTCCTGGTGGAGATCGCCCGGAGGATCGGAGCTCCCCTCCTTGCCACCAACGACAGCCATTACACCCACCGCGAAGACCATGTAGCCCACGACGCGTTGTTGTGCGTCCAGACCGGTGCCCTCATCGCCGACCCGAAGCGCTTCAAGTTCGAGGGCGAGGAGCACTATCTGAAGTCGGCGGCGGAGATGCGCCATCTCTTCGGCGAACTCCCCGAAGCCTGCGACAACACCTTGCTCATCGCCCAGAGAGCCAACGTCGAGATCGAGTTCGGTCACCCGAGTCTTCCGCAGTTTCCGGTCCCCGCCGAGTTCGTCGGCGACTCCTACGAGGTACGCGCCGCCCAGTACCTCCGTCACCTGAGCATCGAAGGGGCCAAGGAGCGCTACGGCCACCCCATCCCTCCTCCCGTACTCGAACGGCTCGATTACGAGCTCGGTGTGATCGGTGAGATGGGATTCTCCGCCTACTTCCTGGTGGTCTGGGACCTCATTCGCTTTGCCCGGTCGCGGGGAATCCGGGTGGGGCCGGGGCGAGGATCGGCGGCAGGTTGCTGCGTGGCGTACTGCCTGAAGATCGTCGACCTCGATCCCATCCGTTACGACCTCCTGTTCGAGCGCTTTCTCAACCCGGGCCGGACACAGATGCCCGACATCGACATGGACTTCGACGAGCGCTACCGCGGTGACATGATCAAGTACGCGGCCGAGCGGTACGGATCGGACCACGTAGCCCAAATCATCACGTTCTCGACCATCAAGGCGCGGGCGGCGGTGCGTGACGCCGCCCGGGTGCTCGGCAAGCTCTACGGGGTGGGCGACAAGATCGCCAAAGCCATGCCGCCACTCATGATGGGGCGCGACACCCCGTTGAACGCCTGTCTGACCAAGACCGAAGGTTTCGAAGAGGGCTTCGCCGCCGCCGGCGAACTTCGCACCATGTACGAGACCGACCCGGAGGCCAAAGAGGTCATCGACGTGGCCAAGGGTCTCGAGGGTCTCCGTCGCCAAGATGGCATCCACGCTGCCGCGGTGGTCATCACCGACCAACCGCTCACCGAGTACGTACCCATCCAACGAAAACCCGACAGCGCCAATCCTGATGACGCCCCCGTCGTCACCCAGTACGAGATGCACGGCGTCGAGAACCTCGGGCTGTTGAAGATGGACTTCCTCGGGCTTCGCAACCTTTCGGTGATTGAACGAGCGCTCGACCTGATTCAGGTCTCCACCGGGGAGCGCCCTGACATCGACAACATCCCCCTCGATGACGAGAAGACGTTCGCCATGTTGCGCAAGGGCGATTCGATGGGTGTGTTCCAGCTCGAAGGCGGACCCATGCGATCATTGATGCGATCGCTGGCGCCTACCACCTTCGATGACGTGGCGGCTCTTGTCGCCCTGTATCGGCCCGGTCCGATGGCTGCGAATATGCACCGCGACTATGCCGACCGGAAGAACGGCCGACAGGCGGTCACCTACCTTCACGACGACTTGGCGGAGATCCTGGCGGATACCTACGGTCTCATGATCTACCAGGAGTCGGTCATGCGGGTCGCCCAGAAGTTCGCCGGCTACTCCTTGGCTGAAGCCGACAACTTGCGTAAGGCGACCGGCAAGAAGGACCGGGTCCTCATTCAGGCGGAGCGGAACAAGTTTGTCATCGGCTGCGAAACTCAGGGTTATGGCCAAAAACTCGGCACCGCCCTGTTCGACATCATCGAGCCATTCGCCGATTACGCGTTCAACAAGTCCCACTCCTATGGGTACGGCTACATCGCCTACCAGACCGCGTGGCTGAAAGCCCACTACCCCGTCGAGTACCTGGCCGCTCTGCTCACCTCGGTCAAGGACACCAAAGACAAGACGGCCGTCTATCTGGCCGAGTGCCGCTCACTCGGGATTCAGGTACTCGTCCCCGATGTCAACCGCTCGCTCTCCGACTTCGCGGCCGACTACTCGAGACGTGACACGTCAGAAGAAGGGACCTTGGGGGACATCACCTTCGGGATGGCCGCTATCCGCAATGTCGGCCAGGGTTTGGTAGGCCTCATCGTGGCCGAACGCGAAAAGAACGGCCCCTTTGTCGATTTCTACGACTTCTGCCAAAGGGTCGATCCCCAGGTGCTGAACAAGCGGACCATCGAGTCGTTGATCAAGGCCGGAGGATTCGACTCTCTGGGTCATCCGCGGCGCGGTCTCTTTCTCGTATACGAGGAGATCACCGATCTCACCCTCGAGCGCCGGCGCCAACACGATGCTGGGGTGGTGTCGCTGTTCTCCTCCATCGAGGTCGAGACCCAGGGGCACACCATGGGATTCAGTGACACACGGATACCCATCCCCGATGTCGAGTTCGAGAAGACCCAACGCCTCGCCTTCGAGAAAGAGATGCTCGGGCTTTACATCAGCGATCACCCGTTGATGGGCCTGGAAGGATCGCTCTCCCGGCTCACCGACTGCACCCTGGCCGAACTCCGAAGTATCGACCCCGAGGCCCCCGGGGGAGAGGGCGCTTCCGGCGCCGGTGGATACGGGAGCGAGGGCCAGGTTCGTCTGGCCGGCGGTGTCATCACCGAACTTTCGCGCCGCTACACAAAGAAGGGCGACTTCATGGCCAGCTTTGTGCTCGAGGACCTGCAGGCGTCGATCGATGTCTTCGTGTTCCCCAAGACGATGAGTGAGTACGGTTCACTTCTCGAGGATGACGCCATCGTGTTGGTCAAGGGCCGGATCGACATGCGCGACGACCAGGTGAAGTTGATATGCCTCGAGATTCAGCGTCCCAATCTGACCACCGATGGCTCGATCGACCTTCGGATCTCTCTTCCCGTCAATGCGCTCACCGATACCAAGGTCACTGCGTTGAAGCGGCTACTTTCCGAGCACCCCGGAGACTCCCCGGTGTTTCTCCACGTCGGGCAGAAGGTCATCCGTCTGCCGCCCGAATTCAGGGTCGACAGCCGCCGGGGGCTGATCGGTGAGCTGAGAGTGCTCCTCGGTCCGAACGCCATCCAGAGTTGACCCTTTGACGCGATATTCACGAAGTCCCTGGCCACAGCCGTGTTTGCCCCGCGTCCACCCACTGTTCGGGTGTCCCTGGATGGGGCCCGCCGACCCCGGATGGGACAAGTGGCGCCAAATCCCGTAAAATTGGCGGACGGCTCCCGTTCAGGGGCACCGATGGCCCGTGTTGGCGGTGCCCGGGGTGCTTGTGGCGGATCCGAGTCGCCGGCCGAGGCCGCAGGGCAAATGAGGAGTACGGAACGGCTTATGTCCATTCAGGTGGAGACCAAGGACTGCACATCACTAAGTGACGCCGAGTTGGCCGAAATGGCCGATCTTTGCGCGGTACGAGAACCCCACTTCGACATCGGCTTCCTGTCGAAGCAGCGCGAGGAGTGGGTGTTGGTGACCCGTGCCCGGGAGGGGAACAAACTCCGCGGCTACTCCTTCTCCACCCTTGAGCGTATCGGCGGCACGCCGTCGTTGTTGATAGGCGTGGGCACCATCGACCGCACCTCCCGGGCCGACACGGTCCTCCGGTCCATGATGGGCGACAAGTACCGTCGGGCGCTGTTGGCATTCCCTGACGAAGACGTCCTGGTCGGCACCCGCCTCTTGGCCCCCGAGGGATTTCGCGCCTTCGCCGGCCTCACTGATGTGGTTCCCGGACCCGATCACAAAGCCACCGGTGAGGAGCGGGCCTGGGGACGTCGTCTGGCCAAGCGATTCGGTGCCGAGGCCCGCATCGACGACCGCACCTTCTTGATCGAGGGCGACGGGTGCGAATCCGGGGGGTTTGACATCGGCAGTTCCAAGACTCCGGTACCTGAAGAGGTGACGATCTTCTTCGAGAAGAGCAGTGCTTCTTCCGGCGACCGGTTGGTGACCTTTGGATGGGCCATGGCCGAGGATCTGGCTGCGGGAAGACTCGGCGGCCACTGATCCGATCCCCCACCTGCCTCAGGTCCGGCCACGACTCACGTGCCGAACCGTCCCAGGCAATAGCATGGCCACGTGAAGGTATCGACCCGGGGAGACTACGCCAGCCGAGCCCTGCTGTCCCTGGCCCTGCATACCGAGAGCGACGGTCCCACCGCGGTGCGGGATATCGCTGAGCGCACAGGTCTCCCCCAGCCCTACCTCGAGCAGATCTTGTTGGCGCTGAAAGGTGCGGGCTTGGTCCGCTCGAAACGTGGCGTGGGGGGCGGCTATGTGCTGGCCCGCTCGCCCGAGGAAATCACTCTGTCGCAGATCGTCAGTGCCGTGGACGGGCCCATTGTCGCCGGGGACTTCGGCCTACCCCACGAAAACGGGGCCTGTGACCATGAGGGCCAGTGCATCCTCTTGGATGTCTGGGCCGATGTCGGCGAGCACATGCGGACCCACCTCGACTCGTTCAAACTGGCAGACATGGTGAGGCGCGCCCAGAGCCGGGCGTCGGCCCTCCCCAAGAACTCCAACTGACCAGGGTCCGGCGGCCAGATCCCGTGAAGCGATGAAAGCATGACCGTCGTGAGGGGACTGGTGTTGGCACTCGGCATCGTGCTGCTGGTGATGAACGCCGCCAGCACCATCCGGATCCTGATCGTTCCCCGGGCAGCCACCGGGGTGGCCACGATGCCGATGCGGTCGATGAGGATGGCATTCCGCCGGCTGGCCCGGCTGGCTCGTTCCTATGTGGCCAAGGACCGAGTGCTGGCCTTGAGCGAGCCCGTGGCCCTCATGTTCCAGTTGGCAACCTGGCTGGTGACGTCAGTCGTCGGATTCATGCTGGTCATCTGGGGCCTCGGTCGCGGCACTCTCGATGCCGCGTTCATCGAGGCGGGCTCATCGGTATCCACCCTTGGCTTCGCCCACGGGGTCGGCCACGGCAACCAAACGGTCGACTTCGTTGCTGCCGGTACCGGCATGGTCTTGGTGGCGCTTCAGATCGCCTACTTGCCCACCATCTACAGCGCATATAACCGCCGTGAGACGTTTGTCACCCTCCTCGAGAGTCGGGCCGGGGCACCCGCCTGGGGCCCGGAGATCTTGATCCGTCACCACCTGGTGGGCCTCATTGCCAATCTGCCCGACCTGTTCGCGGATTGGGAGCAGTGGGGAGCGGATGTTGCCGAGAGCCACACCAGCTATCCGTCGTTGATGTACCTGCGGTCGCCCCGGGCGCAGAACTCCTGGGTGGTCAGCCTCATTGCCGTCATGGACTCGGCCGCCATCGCGCTCGCCGTCGACCCGGAGGGGGCCCCCATCCAGGCTCGGATGTGCCTGCGGATGGGCTTCACCTGTCTCCGTGACATCGCCAAGGCAATCGGCATTCCGTTCAACCCCGATCCGAACCCGGATGATGCCATCGCGCTGCCGCGCCAGGAATTCGATTCCGCCTACATGCGCCTCCACGAGATCGGGTACCCGATCTCACGTGAGGTCGACGACGCCTGGACCCATTTCCGGGGGTGGCGGGTCAACTATGAGAGCGAGGCCTACGCCCTGGCGGCCATCCTCGATGCCCCTCCCGCCCGCTGGTCGGGCCCACGCCGGATGTTCCGCGGAGAGTCGCTTTCACCCGATCGCCCCATCGACCGCCAGCCCGGAGGAGCGGTACGAGAGATCAATTGAGATTCCAGCGCACGACCACAGGACTGGCGCGCTCCCAGCCCAGGATGCTGATGGAGGCCGGATCGAGGGCGAAGCACCTCCCTTCCCCCGGGTCGAGGCCAAGCCAGCATGCGGCCAACACCCGAAGTACGTGGCCGTGGGCGAAACACACCACGTCGCCATCGGTGGCCCGGATCCGCTCGATGACTTGGACGACCCGGGCCGCCACCTCCTGAACCGTCTCGCCACCCGGAGCGCCATCGGTGAAGAGATCCCATTGTGGCCTCTCCCTCAGGATCTCGGCCGTCGTCATCCCTTCCAAGGAGCCGTAGTCCCACTCGGCAAGATCAGGTTCAATTTCCGCCTTGTCCCCCAGCCCGGCGAGCCGACAGGTTTCCCTGGCCCGGGCCAGTGGGCTGGTCAGGACCGAGCGGAACTCATGGGCGGACAGCGGTGTCTGCAGCGCTTGGGCCTGAACCATTCCTGTGGGCAAGAGGGGCAGGTCGGTCCGCCCGGTATGCCGTTGATGGAGGCTCCACTCGGTTTCACCGTGACGTACGATGAAACACCGATTATCCTGGTAGCTCATTGTGCTGACCGACCATTTCCGACGTAGGTGTGCAAACAGGCCGGGAAACGGGTAGCTATTCCACCGAGACAATCGCATGCGCTATGCCATGGCAGGAATGCCCGGCGCTTCCCGGGCGTTGAGACTAGTGCAACCGACATCAGAAGGGTGAAACCAGGCATGACAACCCGCACGTTGACGACCAACAAAGGTCAGGCTAAGACGAGCGCCCCGTCCGGGACGGGGGAGGCGCGCGCCACCACCTCGGCCAACGTGGCCCGGAGCCGCGGGGCGGACGCAGACAGCCTGGGCCTCTTCCTCCGCGATCTTGACCATCACCCCCTTCCCGACCATGAGGCGCAGACCGAGTTGGCCAAACGGGTGGCGGCCAGCGATGAGGATGCCCGCCGCGAGATGGCGGCCGCCAACTTGCGCCTGGTCATCCACTGGGCGCGGCGATATCAGGACCGTGGGGTCGACCTTCCTGATCTCATCCAAGAGGGCACCTTCGGTCTGATGCGAGCAGTCGACAAGTTCGACTGGGAGCGCGGCTTCCGATTCTCCACCTACGCCACCTGGTGGATCCGCCAAGCCCTACAGCGAGCCGTCCAACAGCACGGTCGGACCATTCGCCTTCCGATGGAGGTAGCCGAGCGCAATCAGTTGGTTGAGGCGGCCACTTGGGAACTCACCCATCAACTCCAGCGTCCGCCTACTGACGCCGAGTTGGACGATGCCACCAATACCACCGTCGACATGCGGGCCGACCTCACCCGGGTCGCCCGGGTGGTGGCCAGCCTGGACCAGCCGGCCACTGCCGACTCGACCTCCACGCTGGGCGATCTGGTGTCGACCGACAGCAACGAGTTCGAAGACGAGGTCGCCTCGGAGCTCACGTTCGGCATGGTGCGCAACGCCGTGGACCGGCTCACCGACTTGCAGCGAGCGGTCATCCGCAATCGGTTTGGATTCGATGGCTCTGAGCCCGCATCGCTCCAGACCACAGCGGAACGGCTCGGAGTGGGTGTCCGAAAGGTACGCCAAGCCGAATCCGAGGCTCTGGGGATCCTGGCCGACAGCGAGGCTCTCGAGGCGGCTCACGAAGCCGCCTGACGGTGACGGAAACCGGCGAGAAGGATTCGCCGGTTTCCGTCACTACGAAAGGCGTTCGAGTTCTGCCCTGAGATCAGCAGGGAGTGGCGATGACCACTCCATCCGCTCCCCGGTCACCGGGTGGTCGAAGGCCAGGGCATAGGCGTGGAGAAACGGTCGGCTGACCGTAACCCCTGGCAACGTTCGACCTCGGTCGTAGACCCCGTCACCCACCACCGGATGGCCGATCGCCGATAGGTGAACCCGGATTTGGTGGGTCCGGCCCGTTTCGAGCGTCACCTCCAGCAGCGTGGCCGGGACCGGCTCGGTGAATCTCTGTTCGACCCGATACCGGGTCCGGGCCTCTTTTCCTTTGCGCGAGACCGCCATTCGCGTGGGCGACGTGATCGACCGACCGATGGGTGCGTCCACGACCCCCGACTCACCATCGACCTCACCCAACACCAAGGCACGGTATCGACGGGACACCGTGCGCCCACCCAGCTGCGCCACCAACGAGCGGTAGGCGTTGGCGTTCCGCGCCACCACCAGTAGGCCCGACGTGCCGCGATCGAGGCGGTGCACGATCCCGGGACGTTCAGGATCGGCGCCCACCTCATCTGCCAACGTAGCCATGTCGGGGAATCGGGAAAGCAAACCATTTACCAAGGTGCCGGTTTGATGCCCAGCGCCCGGGTGAACAACCAAGCCGGCAGGTTTGTCCACAACGACGATGTCGGCATCGGCGTACACGACGCCGAATACCACAGACTCATCAGCTTGAGGAGGAGGAACCACTTCCTCCTCACCAAGCTCCACGGCCAGGAGCTCCCCCTCCCGGAGTGGGCGGCTCCGAGCATGGACGGTCACACCATCCACCTGCACCCAACCACCCTCTATCAGCCCGTCGACGGCGGAACGGGAGATATCTGCCAATAACGCTACCGCTCGATCCACCCGCACCCCGTCGAGCGACGAGGGCACCGATAGGGACAGATCGCTCACGATCCGGGAGCCCTGCGTAAGAGGGAGAGCGCCAGCAGCAGACAACCAATCACAATGCATGCATCAGCCACGTTGAACGTCGGCCAGAAGTGGAGATCGATGAAGTCGACCACGGCGCCGTGTTCGCTACGGAACATACGATCGGACAAGTTGCCGATGGCTCCTCCGATGATCAACCCGCATACAGCAGCGCGGGACAGTGACGGCGCTCGATAGACCATCATCAGCAGCCCGCCCACCAGGACCACCGCCACCGCCACCAGTACCGCGGCAAACCCCTGAAACAGGCTGAACGCCGAACCGGTGTTCCGGGTCAGCCCGAGGTCGAGGGTCCCGATCACATGGATCGACCCGCGAGTCAAGCGGTCGAGAGCCCAACGCTTGGTCAACTGATCCACCAGTACCACCAGGGCGGCAACTGACACGGCACTCACTAATCGGAGGGGTGCGCCAGCTGGCACGACCCGTCGAACCGTGTTCGATTCGGTGGTGCCGGTCAGCGTCGCGACAGCCCCCCGCTCTTGCAGGCCACACACAGCCGGGCAAAGGCAAGCGCACGGAGTCGAGCCTTGGGAATGGACTGGTAACACCGTTCGCAGGTGCCATAGGTCTTTCGGGTGATTCGCTCGAGTGCATCATCGATCTCTTCCACTGCAGCCAGGGCCTGGGCCGAGAGGGCCAGGTCGCGCTCGCGGTCGACAGCTGCCGTTCCCCCTTCGCCACCTTCGGCATCAAACTGTACGTCGCCGGGCTCACGTTCCTCAGCCAGCGAGTCGGCTTCGGCTCGCAAGTCCTCAGCCTGACCCTGGCAAACGATGCGCTCTTCCAAGAGCAACGCCCGCTGTTCATCAAGAAACTTGGGCTCCTTGGCATAGGGACCTACCGTCGGCCTCTTTGGCGCAGGAGGGATAGTGGGAGCGACCTTCTTGGCGGGGACGACCTTCTTGGCCGGAGCCGCCTTCGGGACAACCTTCTTGGCCGGGACGACCTTCTTGGCCGGAGCGACCTTCGGGGCGACCTTCTTGGCCGGGGCGACCTTCTTGGCCGGGGCGACCTTCTTGGCCGGGACGACCTTCTTGGCTCCCTTACGCGCCGGCGCTGCTTGCACCAATGGCGCCCGCTTCTTTGTTGTCATTGCTTCAACCTCCTAAGGGACCGGTCGCATCCGCCATGAGCCCGATTGGACCCAATAAGAACAAGTAGAACTACGTCGTGATGAGCGGGTGACGATACCGTGCCCTGCTGCCTCCGGCAATCCGAGTATCCACATGCCGTGCCGGGCACCCTAGCGGGAGAATAGCCATCTCCATCCCACGTCAGGAGCGAGAGCCATTATTTGCCGCATCACGAGAACTCGAAACCCCCCAAGGCCGACACCAGCACAGGCGTATATCTAGAACCCAGCCGCTTCGAAATTCAGCGTGGCAGAGAGAGTCCGGCGGGCCACACCGGTCAATCATCCGCTCAGTTCGGGCGAGCCTGAGCTGCTTGGCCCGTCTTCGGCATGTTCCTCGCACCGTCCGGTTGATTGGTACCCGCTGCCGGTGGCCTGGGCTGGCCCGAGGCCGACCCTTGTGTCGGGCGCTCGGCGTTCCCACCCGATGCCTGGCCGCTCCCGCCACCGGGTCGCCCGGCCAAGGCTGCAGCCGGCTGCACGTTGTCGTCGACCCACTTGATGACCTCGGTGAGTGCCGCCCTCAGTCGCTGACGCTCCGCCTCGAGATGGCGGGCCATGGCCTCGACATCTCCGGAGAGCTGAACCCTGATTCCCTCGAGGCGGATGACTTCAGCACGTAGCCGCCGCTCAGCGTCGGAAGTGATTTGCGCGACATTCGACTCGGCATTGGCCCGAACGCTTCGGGCATGGGTCTCGGCCTCGGCCAACAGCCTCGCAGCCTGCGCCTCAGCATCCGCCTTTGTCTCGTCCACAAATTTCTGCGCCAGGAGAAGGGTGCGCTTCAGCGTGTCGTCGGCCACGTCGGCACCGACCGCGGCGGGAGCCGGCCGTTGCTCTGCCGATGCCTCCAACTGGGAGATGCGTTCTCCCGCCTGCCGGAGGCGCTCACTCGTCTGCCGCAGCTGCTCCTGAAGGCCTTCGGCTTCGACCGCGGCCTTCTCCAGGTATTCGTCCACGTCATCCCGGTGATACCCCTTGAGGGTCTCACGGAACTCGACGGTCCGTAGCGAATCAAGGGCAGATTGTGATGAAGCCATGCTGAGCATGTTAGTGGCGCCGGACGCACCGCCCGTGGATAGCCCCTCCCTGGTTCGGAGTCGCTTCCCGGACATGGTCATTCACCTGATGCCCGGGTTAACCAAGAACCAGCGGGAGCAGCACGACCTCGATGACGATGATGACGATCAGGACCGACAGATCCAGCCCGACCCCACCGATCCGGGCGGTAGGAATGACCCGTCGCACCAGGTTGAGAACCGGATCGCACACCGTGGCGAGCCCGCGCTGAATGCTCCGAATGGGTGAATCATATGAGGGCTGTACCCAACTCAGGAGGGAGTACGCGATCAAGACCACCACATAGAGCTGAAGGACATATCCGACGAACCTCAACATGACCGCCTAGAGCCTCTCGGCGAGGTCGCCAGCCGACTGGTTCTCGATCAGGGGTTGACCAGGCCGCGCTCGGTGAGGCGCTGCCGCTCCTCGTCCGACACTTTGACGTTTGAAGGCGTCAGCAGGAACACTTCGTCGGCCACCCGTTCCATGCCACCCGCCAACGCATAGGTGACGCCGCTGCAGAAATCGATCATCCTTCGCTGCAGGTCGCGATCGCCATTTTGAAGGTTCACAATGACCGGCAGGTTACTCATCAACCGGTTGGCAATCTCCTGGGCATCGGCGAAGCGATTCGGCGCCACCACTTGGACCTTGACCCCTGCTGACTCCGCGGTCATGGGCCTGATCGAGGACGTGCGGGCCGCAATCGTCGGCTGCTGGGCCACAGGAACCGGACCGGGCGTCTCCTCCGTCGAGAGGGTCCGGATCCGGCTGGGCGCCACCGCCGGCAGCGCCTCGTCCCTCTCGTCCATCCTTCTGGGGCGCTGAGGGGCGCGACTCAACGTCCCGGGCCCCCGGGGCTCGTCGTAGTCATAGTCGTCATAATCGTCATCGACGAGACCGAGATAGGCCATCGTCTTTTTCATAAATGAGGCTGCCATCTTTCCCTCCGCCCGACAGCGTAGTGCGTGTCTCACCCGGTAGGTGGATACCCGGGCTCCTTCAGCCCTTTGGCGGTCGTTCGCCGAAAAGTCCCCGTCCGACGCGTACCATCGTCGAGCCTTCAGCCACCGCTACTTCAAGATCATCGGTCATCCCCATGGAACGAACAGGCAGGTCAAGTCGGTCCGCCATTGATGCCACCAGATGAAATCCCGGCCGGGACCCCTCGGGTGGCCCCGGCCGGCCAACAGCCATCAGACCGACAACATCGAGGCCCGCGTCGCACAGGCCCGACACCAGATCCGGCACATCCTGGGGGTCGCAACCGCCCCGTCCCGGAAGCCCGGCAATGTCGACCTGGACGAGCACGGTCGCGCCGGGGCGCCGGCGGGCGATGGCTCGCCCTTCCTCCACTCGGCTGACCCCTTGCCAACATGCCACCACGGGTGCCAGGCGCGGAACCTTGTTGCGCTGTATGGCGCCCAGAAAATGCCACCTGGGGATGGGCTCAGTTCCTTCCGTCGCTGCCGACTTCACCAACAACTCATCGGCGTAGTTCTCCCCGATATCGAGGATGTCGGCCGCCAGGGCCGCCCGGACCGCGCCGTCACCAAAGCCTTTGGTGACGGCCACCACGGTGACGGCTGCAGGATCGGGTGAACATGCCGAGATCCTTTGGCGAATGGCAGCCAGGCGGCCAGAGATGAGGTCGGCGCCGAATTGGGGAGGCGTCATGATCAGGGGGATTCCTCCATCGACCAGACAACCAGCGCTTGGCGGCCATCATCGCGGCCGCCCCGGTACGAGAAGTACCTGTCGCTACAGCAGGTGCAGACATCGATTCCGGCAACAGGACAGACACTGGCACCATCAAAGGCGGCAGCTACGGCGGCGGGGACGTCCAATGCCGGGCGGCCACCCGAGGTCACCGAGCGGATCCCGTCGCCATACCGGGCGGCGACCGAGGCCAGATCATCCTCGGAGAATTCATAGCATTCGGCGTGGATGGTCGGGCCCAGTGCCCCGTGCACCGCGGTGGCGCCGAGATCACGCATGGCCGCGGTGGCCACCTCGATCACTCCCCCGAGCAGTCCTCGCCACCCGGCGTGGACTGCCGCGAACACCCCTTCCTCACTGCCCAACGCGATTGACGCGCAATCGGCGGTCAGTATGGCCAACCCCGCTGAAGGCGACGCCGACACCATACCGTCCCCGTCGGGGACAGGTCGGACCCGGTGGTCATCACCCGCAGCGGCGCCGCCGGTCTCATGGATGATCAGGACCTCGGCTCCGTGCACCTGTCGCAGGTAATGGAGGTGTCGGCCGCCCGAAGGGTTTCCGGTCGCCTCAGTGGCGAACCTCCGGAGTGCTCCCCCATCTCGATGCCCGTCCGTTCGCCACCGCAGATCCCCGTGCGAGCGATCCGACCAAGCGGCCCGGATGTCACCGACAACGGTGACGATGGTCGGAGAAGGGCTCTGGGTCAGCGAAGGAACGACGGGACGTCAAAGCCGTCGTCCCCGATGTCGAGGTCGTCATCCGCCGGAGAGGCGAAAATATCCTCGTGGACGGTCTCCAGACCGAGCACCTTGCTGCGACCTTCGTCACGGCCGGTCATGGTCGGCACCGGCTCGGCCCCGCCACGGCCGCCGGACTCCCAGCGTTCGAATCCAGCCGCGATCACCGTGACCCGGACTTCGTCGCCCATCTCTTCGTCGATCACACTTCCGAAAATGATGTTGGCGTCGGGGTGAGCCACCCCGTGAATGATCTCCGCTGCCTCATTGACCTCGAAGAGACCGAGATCGGGACCGCCGGCGATGTTGAGCAAGATACCGCGGGCGCCCTCGATCGATGCCTCCAAAAGGGGACTGGTAATGGCCATCCGGGCTGCATTCACCGCCCGTCCCTCGCCGGTGGACGATCCGATCCCCATGATCGCTGTACCGGCATTGCTCATGATCATCTTCACGTCGGCAAAGTCTGTATTTATCAGACCGGGAATCGTGATCAGGCTGGTGATTCCCTGGACGCCCTGCATGAGAACTTCATCCGCCATCTTGAATGCGTTGACCATGGAGGTCTTTTCGCTCGACACGGTCAGCAACCGGTCATTGGGGATGATGATGAGGGTGTCGACCTTCTCTTTCAGGTTCTGGATACCAGCCTCGGCCTGGACCGAGCGCCGACGACCTTCGAAGGTGAATGGACGGGTCACGACACCGATGGTGAGAGCGCCAAGGCTCTTGGCGATTTCGGCCACGACCGGGGCGGCACCGGTTCCCGTACCGCCGCCCTTGCCGGCGGTGATGAATACCATGTCGGCACCCTTCAGTGCCTCCTCGATCTCCGACCGGTGCTCTTCGGCCGCCAGGCGCCCGACTTCGGGGTCGCTTCCGGCCCCGAGCCCATGGGTCAGCTGACGTCCGATGTCCAACTTGAGATCAGCGTCGCTCATGAGGAGTGCTTGCGCGTCGGTATTGGTCGCGATGAACTCGACTCCCCGAAGGCCGGCGTCGATCATGCGATTGACGGCGTTTACGCCGCCGCCTCCCACGCCTACCACCTTGATGACGGCGAAGTAATTGTTCTGAGCAGGAACGGTCATGTATTCCCTTACCCTCGACAAAAGGTTGAAACCGTTCCAACCAGCGAGTTCAACACAACGATACGGTGAGTGGAGTACCTGGTCAAGCACCATCGACGCTGTTGTGAATCTACGTCGTCCCGGACCCGCGGCGAGGGATGGGCCATCATCAGCTCTCGGTGGGTGCTTCGGGGACCGTCACGTCGATGGTTTTCATCCCCTGGAGCGAGGCGTGGGCGATGATACTGGCCACGTCCTGGTACTTGACGGTCAGATCGGTGACCGTGCCCATGACCACCGTGAGGCCCGAGTTGAGGGCGAGGTCGACAGTTGTGTCCGGTGCCACGGTGATGGAGATCACCTGGGCAGAAAAGGCCAAAGGCAGAGTTCGACACACCTGCAAACCGGGTCCGGCTGCCGCAGGCAGCATGGTTCCGACCCCGGTCGGCACCGCGGACCCCTTGGCCGTGGATACCACGAGTTGAATGAGACCGGTCGGCTGAGTCGGTTGGACCGCCAGAACTCGCCCTGAGCCGTCCACCTGTGACCACGAGTTGGCCGGCCCGGCCATCATGGCCAGCGCGATCCGTTCACTCACCGCGATCTGCACGCCGTCGGGCCAGTGTCTGGTGACCTGGGCAGAGGCAATGAAGGGCAGTGCCATCACCCGAGCCCCGGCATCGGACGGGCTCACGTTGATCATCAGGGGTCGGTGGGCCAGACCGGCAGCCGTCACAATGGCGGCCGTGCTGGTATGCGGATGGGTGCCGGTCACCGCTACCACCCGGGCGGTGAACGGCGAGGTGTGAAGCAGTGCCGCTCCCCCGGTGACGATCGCCATCGCTGCCACTATGGCGATGACCACCCGGAGGCGGCGCCGACCGACCCGTCGCCGCACGGCAAGACGTCGTTGCCGGATCCGAGGGTCGATGGATGGACGACCCGAGGGCGACGTGCCGCGGGGTGGCGGGGTCACCCGGCGCCGGACCCCGGGCAACCGAAACCGACCATACGCACTTCCGTCCTGAGAGTGACCCCGGTCGTCTCAGCCACCACTGCCTGCACATGAGCAATCAACTTGGCCACATCATCAGCGGAGCCATGCTCATCGGCCTGAATGAAGTTGGCGTGCTTCTCCGACACCTCGGCACTTCCGAGCCTGAAGCCCTTCAATCCGGACTCCTCGATCAACCTCCCGGCTGAGTCACCGTCCGGGTTGGTGAAGACCGACCCGGCATTGCTTCCACCGGGTTGGTTGGCACGGCGCCATCTCACGATGTCGGCAATCGTGGCCGCTCCGATCTCGGGGTCACCGGGGACCAACCTGAAGGCCGCAGACACAACCACGTCGCTGGAGGACAGTGCGGTATGGCGGTACCCACTCTGCAACTGTGCGGCCCGGCCGTCCGCTGCCGTAGCTGTCATGAGATCCACCCATCGATAGCCAACCAGGGTGGCGACGGTTTCCGAACCATGCCCACCTGCGTTCATCCGCACGGCACCGCCGACCGAACCGGGGACCCCCACGGCCCATTCCAGCCCGGACAACCCGGCCGCCGTCGTGCGGCGGGCCAGCACGGGAAGACTGACCGACGCCCCCGCCCGAACCTCCATCCCGTCGATTGCCAACTCCTCAAATCCATTGTCCAGCGTCACCACCAGGCCGGAGAATCCGCCGTCGGCCACCAGGAGATTGGAGCCCCGGCCGAGGACCAGCACGGGAATTGGCACCCCATTGACCGCCCTGGCCACCTCCACCAGGTCATCTTCATCGGCTGGCTCGACAAGGAGTGCGGCTGTCCCTCCCACCCGGTAGGTGGTGCGCGCACCAAGGGGGGCATCCCACTGCGCCCGGTGCCCAAGGGCTTCCCCAACGCGACGCAGGTCGTCGGAGACGTCCGTCACCGCCCGCCTACCATCCCGGGTCGTCCAGGAGTTCGTCGGGGAGCGACGTGAGGTCGCCGGCGCCGAGGGTGAAGCACAGGTCCCCGGGCAGGACGATCTCCTGGACAACTTGGCGTAGCTCGCCCCGCCCCGGCACGTATCGCACAGTCTTGCCCGGACTCGACCGACGGATGGCGTCGGCCACCAGCTCACCCGACACTCCGGGAATCGGAGCTTCACCCGCCCCGTACACGTCGGTCACCACCACCACATCAGCGTCGGCGAAGGCCGCACCGAACTCCTCCCACAGCGCCTGGGTCCGGCTGTACCGATGGGGTTGGAAAACCGCGACCACTCGTTGCCAGCCACCGTCCTGGGCAGCTTCCAGCATCGCCCTGACCTCGCTGGGCAGATGGGCATAGTCGTCCACGAACGTCACGCCGTTGGCGTCGCCCCTGAACTCGAACCGACGGGCTACACCGGCGAACCTGGCCAGGGCACGGGCTGCGGCGTCGAAGGGAACCCCGGCAGCCAGACCGGCCACTGCCGCCACCGCCGCATTCCGGGCATTGTGAAGCCCAGGGACGGGAATGGCCAGGTGACCCAGTGGCGCCCCTGTTCCATCGAGCAGATCAAAAGAGATCGAGCTCCGGGCCGGCTTGATGTTGACCATCCTCCGGCTGCAGTCCGTGCCGGTCCCGACCGTTTCCGCCCCGTTGCGACGCCCGATCTCCGAAGCTATGGGGTCGTCCCCACCCACCACGGGTGGCAGCGACGCATGAGCTACGAACTCCTCGAATGCCCTCCGTACTGCGTCGAAAGAGCCGTAGTGATCGAGATGGTCGGCCTCCACATTGGTCACGATGGCGATGGCGGGATCCAGAGACAGGAACGTCCCATCACTCTCGTCGGCTTCGACCACCAACCACTCTCCGTCGTCCCAGACAGCATTGGTCCCGATTTCATTGACTTCGCCGCCAATGATGAACGATGGGCGCAGTCCCGCCTCGACCAGAATCAGGGCCAGCATCGAAGCTGTGGTTGTCTTCCCGTGGGTCCCGGCCACCGCGATACATCGCCGCAAGGAGGCAATGGCCGTCAATGCCTCAGCCCGGCGGTAGACCGAGACCCCCCGGCGCACGGCCTCGACCACCTCGGGGTTGAGGTCGCTCACTGCGGAAGAACGGGTCACGACGTCGGCCGCTCCCAGATTTGCCGCGTCATGGCCCACGGCCACGGATATCCCCGCAGCCCGCAATCGGTCGGTGACCGATGAGTCCTTCAGGTCGCTTCCGGTCACCGTATGGCCCATTGCCGCGAGCACCATGGCGATCGCACTCATCCCGGCTCCGCCAATCCCTACGACGTGGACGGTCATCGGCCGGGAGAGATCGAGCCTCGGCGGCGTACGCTCGTTCTTCATTGTTCGCCCTTTCATTGTGGACCACCCCGGGCATGTTCTTCGACCACCTGCGCCCCGGCGTCTGCGGCATCGGGCCGCCCGAGGGAGCGGGCCGCCCGACCCATGGCGTCGAGGACCCCGTCCGCGGCCAGCAACCGGTCGAGGATGATGGCCAGTCGAGGTCCATCGCAGTCGCCGTCGGCGAGCAGAACTGCCCCGTTGACCCGCTCCAGGACCCGGGCATTGGCGGTCTGATGGTCCCCGGGCGCCCCGGGCAGCGGCACCAGCACCGAAGGCACGCCAGCCACGGCCAGCTCAGCCACCGTCATCGCGCCTGCCCGACAGACGACGACGTCGGCCGCGGCGTAGACAGTTGCCATTCGCTCTTCATAAGGGACCCGGACCACTCGGTCGGAGTATCCAGGTATTGCGGCTGCCGCCTGGGTCGCCTCCCAGTCCCGTCGCCCCACGATGTGATAGATCGACCGGTCATCCCGATCCTTCCATTGCTCGGCCAGACCCACCGCCGCCGCGTTGATGCTGCGGGCCCCGAGGGACCCTCCGAACACCGCCACCGTCGGACAGCCGGTCGGCAGCCCGAGTACCCGACGGGCGGCCCGGCGATCGTCCGGGGAACGGCCGACGACGGCGATGTCGGTCCGCACCGGCGTCCCGGTCACTACGGCCCGAGGCAAGCGGGTGCCGGGCCAGCCCACCGCGCTGGCCCGGGCGAAGCGGCCGAGAAGGCGATTGGCGACCCCCGGGGCCGCGTCCACATTCACGAGCACCAACGGAACCCCCAGTGCCAATGCGCCCAAGGAAGCGGGAAGGCTCGCATACCCACCCACCGACACGACCACCCGGGGGCGGCGGCTTGCCACCAGGCCCAAGGCACGGACGAGGGCTATCCCCAACCCGACCAGCGCTCCCAGGTTCTGGACGATCACCCTCGGCCGCATGCTGCGGTTGATCCCCCGGCCGGGCAACAAGGTAACGGGGAACCCTCTGCCGTCGAGGGCGATTCGGTCCTGTCCCCGGGAAGAGCCCACGAACTCGATGGCCTCCCGATCATGGCCACGTGAGACGAGGGATTCGGCGATCGCCAACGCCGGTTGGAGGTGGCCGGCGGTACCTCCTCCCGCCATCAACGCGTACCGTCGCACCATCATGCCGAGGGCGGTCGTCGGGCCGTACGCGCCGCAGGCCGCGGTAGGCGTTCGTGTCCGGCGATGTTCAACAGAATGCCCACGGCAGCCATGGAGATCACCAGCGACGACCCTCCGAAGGAAACGAACGGGAGGGGGATGCCCGTCACCGGCAGGACACCGATGACCGCACCGATATTGATCAACGCCTGACTGGTGATCCAGACCGTCACGCCGATGGCCATGAGGCTGCCGAACCGGTCGGGTGCCCGGGTGGCCGCCTGTAACCCATACCAGGCAAAGAGGAAGAACAGGCCCAGGAGCACGACCGCACCCACGAGCCCGAGTTCTTCCCCCACCACCGAGAAGATGAAGTCGGTGTGAGCATTGGGCAGAAGGCCCCACTTCTGGCGGCCGCCGCCCAGACCGAGACCGAACAGATGACCGGAACCAAGCCCGATGAGGGACTGCCAGACCTGGTACCCCGAACCGGAATGATTGGCACCCGGGCTTAGGAACGACAGAATTCGGTCCCGCCGGTAGGGGTCAGCCAACCCCACCACCAGGGCCAATGCCACGAAGGCGATCAGAATCTTTACGATCGGGCGCATGGGGACGCCGCCCATGAAGAGGATCCCGAATGCGACACAACAAAGAACCAGGGCGGTACCCATGTCCGGCTGCTTCAGAATCAGCAGCGATGAGATCCCCAAGATGATGAGCACCGGGAGGATCACCGACTTCGTGTCCGAGGTTCTGTCCACCCGACGGGTCAACAAATCGGCAGCGAAGACCACGAGCGCGAGTTTCATCAACTCGGACGGCTGGAGGCGAAACTGCCCGAATCCAATCCAGCGTGAGGAGCCACCGGCGGTGACGCCCAGACCTGGCGTGAGCACCGCGACCAACATCCCCATGGTCCCCACCAACAGCGGCACCCGGATCTTTCGCCATTTCCGGTAGTCGATCCGCCGGAACGCCAGCATCGCCACGACTCCGACGCCCATCCACATCACCTGGCGGATGAAGATTGCCCAGGTCGACCCGTAGAGGCCCATCGAGATGACCGGGGACGCCGATCCAACCATGACCAGACCGAACACACACAACACCCCCACCAGAACTGTCAGGCGTGTGACGTTGGGAACACGGGCAAGCCTCGAGGAAGCCGCGGCCGATCTCGGGTGAGCGGCTCCCGCACGACGGGATGCCGCACTCGTGGTCGACGGGCGCCGGGTTCGGCGTGACGGTTGGCGTCCGCGCGTGGTGGAACGGTGTGAAGGGCTTCGAGATGGTGTTCGGATGCTCGAGGTGTCAACCATGGACAGCACCAGCATCCCTTAGCCGGGTACCCAAGTGGTGGAGCCTCCGTCTCATCTGATTCGAACCCGCGCGAAGTTGAATCCCACCGCCATCATCCCGCCGACTTGTACACGGAGAGAAAATCGCCATAGAAGATTCCGAGACCGCCGACGGCGAACAGGCTGGCCAGGATCCAGAATCGGATGATCACGGTTGTCTCGGGCCACCCCATCAGTTCGAAATGGTGATGGATCGGGGCCATTCGGAACACTCGCCGATGAAAGACCCGGAAGCTGATCACTTGGATCACCACCGACAAGGTCACGATAACGAACAAGCCTCCAATGATGGCCAGCAGAAGATCAAGGTTCATCAACAGACACAAGGCGGCCAGCCCTGATCCGATCGACAGCGAACCTGTGTCACCCATGAAGATCTTGGCCGGAGCGGCATTCCACCAGAGAAATCCCAGGCAGGCACCGGCCATGGCCACCGAGGCCAGAGCCAAATCGAGGGCGTCGGCGACGTGATAGATCCCGAAGTGACGGTACTGCCAGTAGCCGATCACAGCCAGAACGGCGAAGCAGAATGTCGAAGACCCGGCAGCCAGGCCATCCAGGCCATCGGTCAGGTTCACCGCATTGGCGGTGGCGGCGATGATCACGGTGGCCCAGACCACCCATATCCCGGTGCCCAAATGGATCCCAAATGAGTTGTAACGGGTGAAGGACAGGTTGGTCGACACGTGGGCCCAGTACACCGAGAGAAACGAGAACACCAGACCGAGGCCGATTTGCGCGCCGAACTTGGTCCGCTTGTTCAGGCCCAGGCTGCGGCGGTGACGGACCTTGATCCAGTCGTCGGCAAACCCGATCAACGACGCCCCCAACACCGTCAACAGCACCAACAACCCAGAGGGAGAGAACTCCGTGCCGGGGATGGCGCGGGCGGCCAGGTAACCGATGATGACCGCAATGACGATACCGATACCACCCATGGTCGGGGTACCGGCCTTGGCGATGTGTACCTGGGGACCGTCCTCACGAATTTGCTGGCCGATGTTGTGCTTGATGAGCCAGCCGATGAGGATCGGGGTCAGAAGTGCCGCCACCAACAAGGCCACGCCACCCGAGGTCATCAATGAGATCATCGACGATCCCCCATGTCGAGGGCAGCCAGCGCCCGTCGAGCCTCTGCCCGATCGTCAAAGGGAATGACCCGGTCACCGATCACCTGGGTGGTTTCGTGGCCTTTTCCGGCCAACAGGATCACATCACCGGCACGACCGAGGGCCACGGTTCGCGAAATCGCGGTGGACCGGTCCGGCTCCATCAGCAGTTCGACTCCGGGCCCGATACCGGCTCGAACCTGGGCCATGATGGCCAACGGGTCCTCCGACCGGGGGTTGTCCGAGGTGAGCACGGCCACGTCGGCCAATCGGCCGACGACCTCCCCCATCATCGGACGTTTCTCGGCATCGCGGTCCCCCCCGCACCCGAACATGCACACAACTCTCCCCGGTCCGGCCAGCCGACGCGCGGAGGCAAGCGCAGCATCGAGTGCGGCCGGGGTATGAGCGAAGTCCACCAGGACGGCGAACGGGGGGCCGGTTGTCACGACGTCCATCCGACCTGCCGGCGGAGTCACCGTGGCGAGCCCGTCCACGATGGCATCCTCCTCGACTCCGAGGCCGGTGGCTATGGCCGCGGCCAGAAGAGCATTGTCGACATTGAATGCCCCCGAGAGCGGCAAGGTCACGTGGCGCCCCCGCCACCGGAACGACGATGAGCCAATGGTGAGCATGACGTCGGAGGCGTCCGATCGGCGAACGTCGAGCACGCCGACTCCGCCCATTTGCCGCGAAAGCCGTGCACCCCAGGGATCGTCCACGTTGACCACGGCCAACCGGGTCCTCTCCGGGGCGAACAAGCTCGCCTTGGCTGCGAAGTATGCCTCCATGGAGTGGTGGTGGTCGAGATGATCATGGCTGAGGTTGGTGAACGCGGAGACATCGAACACGATCCCATCCACACGGTGCTGGGTCAACGCGTGGGATGACACCTCCATGGCCACCGCCTGGCGACCCTCATCCCGCATCCCGGCCAGCGTGGCCTGGAGTTCCGGTGACTCCGGGGTCGTCCGCTCACCGGTCAGCGTGCCGATCACCGCGGCCGGCGTTCCGGCCGCGGTGAGAATCGACAGTACCAGGTGGGTCACGGTGGTCTTACCGTTTGTGCCCGTCACCCCCACCATCGCCATGTGGTGGGAGGGAAACCCGAAGAACGCGGAAGCCACCTGGGCCATTGCCGGCCTGACCCCACCTTCGGCCACCCGAACCTGGGGAACATCGACGTCGAGGAACCTCTCACAGACGAGGGCGGTGGCACCACCTCGCACGGCGGCGGCGGCGAAGTCATGACCGTCGGAGGTCCGTCCGGGGACACAACAGAAGAGGGATCCCACCCTGACATGGCGACTGTCGAATTCAATGCCGCTCACGTCGACCGCGCCCGGGTCCCCACGGGTTCCGATGACGTCGACGCTTCCGAGCAACTCCGTCACTCGCATGCGGCGGGCACTCGAATCGAAGCCACATGTGCTCCCCGAGCGCTCACAGTCATCTACGCACCTTCCTTGGCGGCTCCGGCCGGCACCGTCACCGACCCGGTACCCCCGATGGCTCCGCTCGACGTAGATGTGGTGGCCGCGGCATTGGTGGGAATACCGTAGTGCTGCAGTGCATACTCCATGATCGTTGAGAATACCGGTGCCGCCACCGCTCCCCCATAGATCGGGGTGGGGTGGTCGAGCACCACCACTGCCGACAGCACAGGCTTCTCGGCGGGAGCGAAACCGACGAAGGAACCGAAGAAAGCACCGGGGATGTACCCCAGATGGCTGGGGTCAGCGATCTGGGCCGTTCCCGTCTTTCCGGCCACCGTGTACCCGTCGATGGCAGCCGATGTACCGGTGCCGCTCTTCACCACCCCCTCGAGCATGGTGGTCAGTTCGGCATTGGTGGTCGGATCGATCACCCTCCGGGTGGACGAGGCATGGGCGCCGGACATCGACCCATTGGGCGAGATAGTGCCGCGTACCAGGCGGGGCTGGACCATCACGCCACCATTTGCCACCGCGTTGTACGCATCCAGAAGCTGTTGGGCTGTGACCGCATCGTTCTGACCGATAGGGGTCGACCCGATCGAACTCCCTGTCCAGGCATTGGGCCCGGGGACCAGCCCTTGAGACTCGCCGGGGAAGTTGAGCCCGGTCGGCTTGCCGAATCCCAGGTTGCCGATTTGGGCCAGCAGACGGTCCTTTCCGAGTGCTCCCGCGATCTCGATTGTCCCGATGTTGGATGACTGATCCAAGATGTCCGTGGCGGTCATGCTCTGCGTTCCGTGGTTTTCTGCGTCATGGAAGGTATAGGTGCCTATGGACAGCGAACCTGGGACCGAAAATGTCTGGTTGGGACTGATGACATTGTTCTGCAAGGCGGAAGAGAACGTGACCAGCTTGAATACGGACCCCGGCTCGTAGACCTGGGTGAGCGCCGTGTTCGAAGGTGCTTCTTCGACACCGCTCGGGAGCGTGTCGGCCCGGGCGGTAAGCGTTGCCCCCGACGAAGACTGAGGGGAAGTCGAAGAGGTGGCCGACGCGGTGACGGCCGACGCGGATCCGGTGGATGGAGTACTCGATCCCGAAGTCGTCGCCTGAAGGTTGGCCATGGCGATCACGTCACCTGTCTTGACATCCATCACGATGACGGTTCCACCCGAGGCGTGAGCCGCCAGCACCTCGGCTCCGAGAGCCTGCTCGGCCACGTACTGGACGGATTCGTCGATTGTCAGCTCGATCCCCGTCCCGGCTTTGGCCGACGTTCCCGCAGCACCGGTCGCACCGGTCGCATCGGGCAGCGTCACCCCGTTGGGCGACTGAAGCAGATTCTTCGATCCGGCGGTACCGGCCAACAGTGATTGGTATTGGTATTCGAGTCCCGACAGCCCGGAGCCTGCGGTTCCCACCGTCCCGACAAGCGGTAGGGCCAATTGCCCGACAGGTTGGACCCGTTGTGGTTCCGCCACCAGATTGATTCCCGCGAGTTTGAGGGCGGTCACCTTCGATGCCACCGAATCTTCCACCCGATGCGCCAGATAGACAAAGCCAGAGTGTTCGGTCAACTGGGAGCGGAGTTTGTCAGCCGAGAGGCCCAGGACCGGGGCCAAGGAAGCCGCCACGGCACCGGGATCCTTGATGAGGAACGGATCCGCCACCACTGTCTGCTTGGTGACCGACTCGGACAGCACCTCACCGTTTCGGTCATAGATCCCGCCACGAAGGGCGGGGACCGTCACCCTCTGGGTCAGTTCGGCACTGGAGAGTGAGGCGTAGCGCTGGTGGGAGAGTTCCTGAACTGCCACCAACCGGAGGATCATGGCCACAAACACCACGAAGAGCAGGATCCGCAACGCTCGAGTTCGGCGTCCGAGGAGGACGATGGGACTCACGGCATCTTCGGCGGCGTCTTAGCAGAAGGAGCCTGCACGGTATCGGGCACGGGCAGTGCCACGTTCAGTGGCACCGAGGGCAGATCGACGATCTGGGTGGGGCTCTCCATTCCCAGTTGTCGGGCCTTGATAACGACGATCTGCGGAGCGGATAGCTGGGCGACCGCCACTTGTAGTTGTTTCTGTCGGGTCAACGCCACCGCTGCCAGGCGTTGGGTGTTGGCCAAACGGATCTGGCCTTGGGCAACGACGTCGTCGGCCGCCACCACGGACAGGAGGCTCCCTACGATCAACACGCTGGCGATGAGCATGGTGGGACGGCGTCGTGATCGGTGGCGGGTCCTCGGCGCCGGTTCGAACAGCCGGATCGACGGGCGCCTCGCAGCCGGCGCGTTCCGAACCGCCGGTCGCCGCGCGGCCGAAGAAGCAGGCAGTGCCATCAGGCCACCTCGCCATTGGCCAAGGCGTGGCCGACGGGCGTCGATATCCGTTCGATGACCCGTAGCCGGGCCGCTTCCGAACGACGATTCCGGTCGATCTCGTCCGATGACGGCCGACGTGATCCCCGTATCACCAACCGGTATTCCGGGACAGCACCGCACACACACGGGAGACCCGGCGGGCACATGCAGCCACCGGTCGATGCGTTGACAAATTTTGCCTTGACCAGCCGGTCTTCCCCCGAGTGGTAGGAGATCACCACACACCGGCCGCCTGCACCCACGATGTCAAGTGCGGCATTAAGGGCCCGATCGAGTTGGTCGAGCTCCTCGTTGACGGCGATACGGATCGCCTGGAATACCCGCCGAGCCGGGTGCCCGCCGGTGCGGCGGGTTGCGGCGGGGATGGCTGCTCGCACCACTTCGGCCAACTCCCCGGTAGTGGTGAACGGGCGGGCGGCAACCACAGCCCGGGCGATGCGGCGGGCGAACCGGCTCTCACCGTTCTCCGCGAACAAACTGGCCAAGGAAGCCTCATCGGACTCATTGACCACATCGGCAGCGGTACGGCCCGAGGTCGGATCCATCCGCATGTCGAGAGGAGCATCCCGCCGATAGGAGAAGCCGCGCTCGGCCAGATCCAGTTGAGGCGAACTGACTCCCAGGTCGAAGAGGGCACCGGAGAGACCGAACGAATCGGGGGGGATTCCCATCTCCGTCTGCACGCCTCGGACAATGGCTGCGAGGTCGTCAAACCGCGCCTGACGGACAATGGCTCGCTCGCCGAAGCGGGCGAGTTCGGTGGCAGCGGCCGCAACAGCCATCGGATCACGGTCAATGCCGAGCACAGTCAGATGGGGGTGTGACGCCAGGATGGCGGCGGCGTGCCCGGCCCCCCCGAGGGTGGCGTCCACAATCAGCCCCGGCGGAACCGGGGCAAAGAGGTCAACCACCTCGGCGGCCATGACGGGTTCGTGCTGAAATGCCTGGCTCATTCGCAGCCCCACGACCGGTGCGGTGCCCGGGGGTGGAGTTCCCGAGCGACCAACGTGGAAGCACGCGGAGGAGGATTCTTCCAACTGATCGGTCGAAGGGCTGCGCATGGGCCAGACGCGTTCAATGTGCACATCGGGTCGAGCAACCGCCGCCATTGCCGCCATATACGGAGTCGGGCGGAGGTCGGTCCCATTGGCAACAGGGATAGCCGTCGATGCAGAAGTGGTGGTGATCCGAGTGACGTGGGTCCTTTCGTTCGGGAGTTTCGGGTAAGCATCGAACTCTGCCGTCTCGAACTCTGCGTACCCTGGGTGCCGCCCGCCTTCGTCGACGTGTCGGACAATGTGGAGACGGACCGCATCGCTCAGCCGTCGTCGCCCTCGGTAAGCCGCTGCTCCTCGGGCTGCACTTTCTGCTCCCACGATGCGGGATTCCATAACTCCACCCGATCGATGGCTCCGTGGACCAACACGTCCCCTTCCAAGCCGGCGAAGGCCCGAAGATGGGAGGGAATGGCCATACGACCCTGCTTGTCCACCTCCACCTCGTGTGAAGTCGAGGCCCACAACCGGGCCAGATTGCGGTCGCTCTTGCTGGTCGAGGCCCGGCCCTGCATGGCCTCCATCTGCAATTCGAACTCGTCCGGTGCCCATAACGACAGACATCCGTCCTGGTACTGGGTGAGAAAGCCGCCATGTTCGAAGGGCCCACGGAACTTCGCGGGAAGGATCACCCTCCCCTTCTCGTCGAGCGAGTGCTCGTATCTTCCGAAGAACCGTGCCACTGGCGCTTGCTCCCACAATGCTCCTCGTAGTGCTCGGAAACCGATTGTTCGGATCCCTCCCTTTCACACCACTTTCCACCACTTTACGCCCCCGTCCCCCACTCGTCAACAACTTTGGCTCACCAATCACCCAAATCCGGGTCGGGTGCAAGATACGGGAGACGTCTGCGGACCCGACCGAGTTGGGAAGACCGTCCACCAGTGCGACCGCGACCGCCTCCGGTCGAACAGAGAGGACAACCCCAGGGTCGGCTCAGGGTGGAATCACGTGGTGGGGACCAGGTCCTTCACCCGATGGAGCGCTCAGAACCCGATGGAGCGCTCAGAACTTGGAGCAGACCTCGAACGTTGAGATCCACCGGTACCGCTGCCAGCGACGAAATGTCACGACGGCAATGCATCGACGAGGGCGGCCACTATCGCGGGCCCATCGATGACTCTGCCGTCGGACCTGCCCACCAGGTCGACAACCCCCGCCACCGCGCCGGCGAGGCCGAGGCGAGCCAACTCCCGTTCGGCGTCGGGGAGGTCCAGGACTCCTAGCAACTCGGTGGCGTCCCACTCCAGAATGCAGGCGCTGTGGAACCAGGCACCGTTGCGGGTCCGACGCTGGGATACCCCCACAACTTTGCGCCCGTCGGAGGTGACCACCTCACCCGCCCCCACCCCTCCGAAACAGACCAACGACGACCAGCGCGTACTTGGCTCGTATCGACCCCGGTGAGCGGACATCCCCTGGCAACCGACGGCTTCGAGCGCCGTGGCCCAGGCGTCTCCGAGCCAATCAAAAGCCCGTCCGACGTCGTCGTTCCACAGTGGGTCCCTCCGGGGGACCCAGACATCGACCCACACCGGATCGCCCGGCATCACCAGGACGGCTCCCCCACCCGACCGGCGGCGAACCACCTCGATCCCCCGTGCTCCGGCTCGCCGGAGGTCGACCAGGCTCTCGGCCTGGGTGGAACCCAACACGACGGCGGGTCCGGTCACCCGGCAGACGGCAAGGGTGCGTTGTGACGGGTGCGTTTCGACCGCCGGCCACGATGCATGGAGCATTCCGGCCACGCCGACCCGCTCCTCGATCGACCACATGTACCCCATCGTCGTCTATGGCTTCAGGCAGTGATGGGCTCGAAGTGGTCGATGGCGCCGCCCAGATACGTCCGCCAATCGTCGCTGGCTCCCCCACACGATGCGAGCAGCTGCACACGGTGGTGGGGCGCCACCGGCGTGGCTCGTAGCACCATCCCGGCCTCATGGGGTAGTCGGTCTTCCTTTCGGGTATTGCACCGCCTGCACGCCGCCACCACGTTCTCCCACGTATGTGGACCACCCTTGCTCCGGGGGATGACATGGTCGAGATTCTCAGCCGCCGCCCCGCAGTACTGACAGCGCGACCCGTCGCGGGCGAAGACCGTACGACGATTGACAGCCACCCGATACTGACGGGGGATGTGCACGTAATGCACCAACCTGACCACCGAGGGCTCGGGGACTGTCACCCGTTCCGCTCGGAACACACGGTCAGTGGTGTGAAGCAGTTCGGCTTTGGTCCCGAGCACCAAGAGCACCGCCCGACGCGAGGACACGATGCCCAACGGCTCGAAGGTGGCGTTGAGAACCAATGCCCGCCGGGAGGGCGACATTGGGGACCTGACAGGGACGGGCACCATCGAATCCCCCGTCATCGTCTTCGCCTCGGACTTCGGCCGTCGAATCACTAGATCGGAAATTAGCCCTGTCGAGCCGCCGATGGGCGATTCTCCCGATTCGCGGCATCGTGAAACGTTGGCGCTGCCGTATGAGGAGGTGACGATCTTCCGGCCATCCGACACCATTCAAGGAAGGACACGACGTCCGGACCATCAGGGATGGCGTCAGCGTGTCCATATGCGGTGACCATCCGGAACGCCCAGAGCCGTTCGTCGGGAAGAGGCAGGAACGGGCGTCGCTTCCACCAACCTGGAGCCGCCAATCGATGAGCGGTACCGAGGGCGGTCAGCCACAGACTCGGACGGAACATCACGGCCCGTACAACCGTCGGAGTCGCCGACCGTGAGGCCGCCACTGACTTCCCGTTCACCCGCACACCCGAGAATCGGCTCGATCGAGTACGGACCGTCGACCGACCGCCGCCGCTCCTACCAGTGGACCGCGCGCCCCGAGCCCGGCGGGGACGATGCGGGTCCCCCGGGAGAAACTCAGCCTTGCCCGGCAGTCGATCTCCATCTGGGCAGCCGAGAAGAAGGGCTCGCCGAACCCCAGGGCCACCGAGCCGGCCACCACCGCCAACTGGAGGTCCAACAGGTTGGCCACCGAGGCAACCGCTCGGCCTACAAGCGTGCCGGTTCGTCTCCGCACCTCATCCGAGGCCTCCGCCGGAGGGCGCCCGGTGATGGCAGCGATGGACGGTCCGGAAGTTTCCGCCTCCAGGCAACCCCGGGCCCCACATGCACACCACTTCCCCTCGGGTTCTACGATTACGTGGCCGATATGACCGGCATTCCCACTTGCCCCATCGAGCAGTCGGCCGTCGACCACAATCCCGGCACCGACGCCGGTGGACACCACCATGGCCAAGTAGTCGCTCACTCCCACCGCTGCCCCCACCCAACCCTCCCCCAAGGCCAGCGCTTTGGCGTCATTGTCCACTGCGGTAGGTAGCCCAACCAGGGCCTCGATCCGGGCCCGGAGGGGAAAGTCCTTCCACCCTGGGATGTTGAGGGGTGCAACTGTCTGGTCCCTTGCACTCATGGGACCTCCACAACCAACACCGCACACGACCGGTGATGGTGCGGATGCCGACAAGACCCGGCCGATGATCGACGACATCGACGCGAATACCACCTCGGGATCATCGTCGTCCGGGGTACGGGTCTGGGCTTCAACCAGAATGGCACCGCTATTGTCGACAAGGCCCACGGCCATCTTGGTGCCGCCAACATCGACAGCCAATACCACCACGCCGTCCGACAAAGGTTCAGTCGTCGCGATGGAGGCGACCGCGGATCCAGTCCCGTGGATCATGAACCACGGTGCCCATATTCCGGTTATGAATCGACCGCGAGATGTCGTCGATACCCGCTTTGCCCATTCGCCGTGCATTGTTGGCGAACACCACGGCGGAAAGGAACATGATGACGACGCCGAGGAATCCGAGCACCACCGACGTCGAGAAGGTCAAGAACATGAATACGAGGGCAACGACGAACACCAGGGCCGACCAGATGCAGTACCTGCCGGCATGCCGGTAGACGGTTTCCGAGCGCACTCGTTCCGCGAACTCAGGATCCTCCCGATAGAGGGATTCCTCCAGTTCGTGGAGAATATGCTGCTCGTGATCAGAGAGTGGCAAGAACCCCTCCCCTTCGTCTAGTCATCGATCTTGTTGTCATCCTCGACTCCATGATCGCGCACCTCCCTGCACAAAGCATCGCGCACTGCGGCAATCGCTGACAACGCCGAGTCACTTTTCGTTCTCCACCCGCCTCAGGCAGCACTAAAGGGCTCACATCCGATGGTTCCGATCCTGGTCGGAATCGTCTTTTGGCTCTGCGGCCGGGCCCCACTGGGACTCGCCCCGATCACGGACCCGGAGCCCGTCCACCCCCACCATGGATGCAGAACCGACCGAAGCATGGCCGTATCGAGCTCGGATGCTGTCCACTGCGGCCGTAATCCCGCCCCACGACTGCTGAAGGCGCTCAGCCTCCTCTCCGGCCCGGAACATCCGGTCATCGAACCCGTCACGGAGGCCATGGCCGTCGACATCCGCCCGGAGGACCGCACCTTCGGTGCCCCCCAGGTCCAAGGACAGTTGTTCGTTGGCACCGGTGGCGCCGAAACCGGACAGACTGACCCCGAGAAGTCGGATCCCCTTGGAGAGTTCGACAGAGTCGAACAACGCCGCGGCGATCACCCCGATGGACGGCGCCGAGTCGACCGGGATGGCCATCGAATGAGATCGAGTGACCATGGTGAAGTCACCGAACTTGATCTTGACAGTGATGGTTCGGGCTCCGAGTTCGCTTCCCCGAAGGTGAGATGCAGCCGCGTCCACGATCCGGGCCAAGTGGCCCCGGATGACGTCCAGCTCCCACAAGTCGGATGGAAATGTCTCTTCGTGGCCGACGGATTTCGCTCTCTGGTCGGGGATGACCTGCCGTGCATCCTCACCTCGGCACAACCCGGCCAGATGTGAGCCCTGCGCCTTTCCGAGATGCCGCTGAAGCGTGGTGATCGGGAGAGACGCCAGATCACCGACGGTCCGTACCCCCAGCCCGTTGAGGCGGCGGGCGGACACCGGGCCCACACCCCATAAGGCCTCGATCGACAATGGGTGGAGGAACTCGAGTTCACGGGCAACCTCGACCACGACGATCCCGGGACCAGGGTGAACACCCGATCGGTCAGCCACCGGTTTCGCCGCTTTCGACGCCAGTTTCGCCAGCAGCTTGTTCGATGCCACTCCTACCGAACAAGTCAGACCCAAGGCGTTCTGCACTCTTCTGCGGATGTCGGCGGCGATGCTCGGGCCATCCCCGAGCAGGCGCACGGACCCCGTCACATCGAGAAACGCCTCGTCGATGGAGATCCCTTCGACCAACGGCGTCACCGTCTCGAAGATGGCGTGCAGTTTGGCGCTCTCTTCCACGTAACGGTGGAATCGGCCGTGGACGAATACGGCCTGCGGACACAGTCGGCGAGCGACCGACGAGGGCATAGCGGAATGGACACCGAACATCCTTGCCTCGTAGGTGCAAGCAGCCACCACGCCTCTGCTCCCGGCGCCTCCCACAATGACCGGGCGTCCGGCCAGTGTCGGATCGTCCAGCACCTCCACCGAGGCAAAGAACGCATCCATGTCGACGTGGAGTATCACCCGATCAACTGATGGAACCCTGCTCCCCGGGCTGCGCGCCATTCCGTCAGACTGTCCATGGGTCGGGAGGTCATCCACCGAGGCGCAGCCTCCGGAATCCCTCGGCGAAGCGGACCCCGGCATTCCGGCCGGCATCCTCGGCTGCCCCGTGAACCGCAGACCTGGCCCACTCGGCGCCATCGGGGAACTGGCTCCGATGGCGCCCCACCGCCAGTACCTTCACCTCGACGGTTGCCGAGATATCCACCCAGACGTCAGGTTCGAGTGTGCCCGACATCAGCACCGTGGATACCTGATGGGCAGGTCCGGCTTCGGGGAAATACAGGGGTAGCGCCGTCGCCGGAGCCACCGCGTCGAGGACCGCCCATCCGGTCATGCGGTGATCCCGATGGTTGAAATAGTCCTGTCCGAAGAAGACGGCTGTGGGATCGGGGCAGAGAACGACGTCCGGTCGGAGACGACGGATCACCGAGACAATTGCCTGTCGTAATCCCGCATCGTCATCGAGCTCCCCATCCAGATAGTGCAGGAACTCCTGGCCGGCCAGCCCAATCAGCGCCGCGGCTTCGCCAGCCTCGACGGCTCTCCTGGCGGCCAGCTCTCCCGGATCGGCGGAAGGGTCGGTCGATCCTTTATCCCCATCGGTGCACAGGAGGGTATGGACCTCGCTCCCCTTTGCCGCCCACGCAGCCAACGTTCCGCCACAACCCACATCGGGGTCGTCGGGATGGGCATAGATGGCGAGCGCCCGGGCGGGAGCATCCTCCAAGAGCTCTGCCACGTCTACGACCCGATCTGTTTGGGGGCAGTGGCCTTGGTCAGGAGCCCGACCTCGCGCCGAAAATCATCAACACCTTCAAAACCCTTGTAGACGCTGGCGAACCGCAGATATGCCACCTCGTCCACAAGCCTCAGCCGATCAAGCACCGCAAGGCCAATCTGCTCCGTTGTTGGCATGGTGCCATCCTCCCGCAAGGCATCCTCGACAGCTTGCGCCATCCCTTCGAGCTGCTTTTCGGAGACGGGTCGGTTCTTCGTCGCGGCTCGCAAGCCGTTGATGACCTTCATCCGATCGAACGGTGCACGGAGCCCCGAACGCTTCACGACCATCAACGGAACCTCATCGATTCTCTCGAACGTGGTGTACCGATGGCCGCACCCGTTGCATTCCCGACGGCGTCTGGTCGCCGCACCGTCTTCCGCCAACCGAGAATCAACAACCCGATCGTCATCAGCCAGGCACCAGGGACACAGCACGCACCGAGGCTAGTGCTGCAAGGAACGGTCTCGGGCGAGTCTGGCTGCGGGGGTAGTTCCTCACAATTGGTCCACATGATTTCCCTGGCCCGGCCCACCGCGCCGGCGCTCAGGGAAGGGCGATCCGCTCACCAGGCTCCACGCTGGAAGACCCGGTCTGCGACGCCAATTTCGCCACCATCGGTCGGGGGTCAGCGGAAGGATCGACGGCAACGGCGATCGACCAAAGGGAATCGCCGGGCTGCACGGTGTACTCAACGACATGCCCGGCCCCCGCCAGAGCGGAACCGGGGGTGTGGGAGTGACCACCGGCTCCGCCCAGCGGAAGTGCGAGGCCGATCAGCAAAAGAACGGTGAACGTCAACATCGTGCGCCGAAGCCTGACTGCCCGCGACGTCCGGCGTCGCATGCGGCACGCCCGTTGCCGATCGGGCACGACCACCAGGAACGGGCCCTCGACAGTCTCCGAGAGCGGCTCGGCATCGCTCGTCCGTCGGATGACCTGGTCACCACTCATCAGCCGTAAGGACGCACCACCCTGGCGACGACGGCCCTCACCCCGCGCCAACGGCGATGGCATCGAAAGTGCAGCCATTACCGACCCAGCCCCACAGGCAGTCCCCGGACCGGATGTTGTTTCATCGAACGTTTGTTCGTCATGGTCATATCGAATCACGAACGCCTGTTCGGTGTCAAGGCATTTGTCGAACGGGTGTTTGCTTTTTGGGATCTCCTGGGTTACCGTCTTACAAACAGATGTTCGCCGTCAGATGCCGCGTCGCCGAGCACACCGAGAGCAGCACTCCGACCGTACAGAGTAGGGGGACCCGTGGCCCAGGTACTGAGCATCAAGCGTAAGCAGATACTGGACTGTATTTCGGAATCACTCAGGGATCGCGGGTATCCACCCTCGGTTCGAGAGATCGGCGAGTCGGTGGGCCTGGCCTCGTCTTCCACGGTCCACGCCCACCTGGCGGTGCTGCAACGTGAGGGGTATCTCAGAAGAGACCCCACCAAACCGAGGGCGATCGAGGTCCGCTTCGACCCCTCGTCCAAGGTGGTGATGGACTCGCGTCCAATTCGGCACGTGCCCCTCGTCGGTGACGTCGCCGCGGGTACCGGGGTACTCGCACAGGAGAACATTGAGGAGTTGTATCCGCTCCCCGAGGACTTCACCGGGACGGGATCGCTGTTCATGGTGAAGGTCCATGGCGACTCGATGGTGGATGACGGCATTGTGGACGGCGACTTCGTGGTGGTCCGCCAGCAACCCGAAGCCGAACGGAACGACATAGTGGTGGCCGGCATACCGGACGGGGAAGCGACGGTGAAACGATTCTCCACCCGTGATGGCAAGGTGGTCCTGACCCCGGCCAATCAGCGCCTGACACCCATGGAGTTCGACCCGGCCGAAGTGACCATCTATGGAAAAGTGGTCACCGTCCTGCGACGCCTGTAAACCGCCGATTCAGAGGCTGGGGCTGGGTACCCCGATCGAGCTCATGTCGGAGTACCGCTCCCCCGACACAACCCCTTTCGGAAACACGTCTTCGATGGCAGCCAAGTCCGCCGGTGTCAGCTCGATGGTGAGAGCCGCCACATTCTCGGCAAGATGGGTTCGCCGCTTGGTCCCTGGGATCGGCACCACGTCCTCACCACGTGATTGGACCCATGCCAGAGCCAGCTGGCCTGGCGTTACGCCCTTCCGGTTGGCCAAGGAGCGGACCCGATTGACCAATTCGATATTGCTGTCGAAGTTTTCCCCGGTGAACCGGGGGAGGTATTTCCGGAAGTCACCTTCGGGAAAGTCATCGGGCGAGGTGATCTGGCCGGTAAGGAAACCACGACCAAGTGGGCTGTAGGGCACAATCCCGATACCGAGCTCGCGGGCCGTCTCGATAACCCCGCCCTCGACGTCACGGCTCCAAAGAGACCATTCGCTCTGCAGGGCGGCGATCGGGTGCACTGCATTGGCGCGTCGCAACGTCTCGGGTGACACCTCGGACAAGCCGAGATAACGCACCTTTCCCTCCGCCACCAGTTCGGCCATGGCTCCCACTGTCTCCTCCACGGGCACCGTGGCGTCGGTTCGATGCTGGTAGTAGAGATCGATATGGTCCACGCCCAATCGGGCTAGGGAGGCGTCGCACGATTGATGCACATACTCCGGATCACCCCGAATTGACCGATGGGTGGGATCTTCCCCCCGGACAATGCCGAATTTGGTGGCAACGACGACCTCATCGCGTCGGGTGGCAATCGCGCGTCCCACCAGCTCCTCGTTGACATAGGGCCCGTACATGTCCGCAGTATCGAACAAGGTGACCCCGAGGTCGAGCGCGGCGTTGATGGTGGCAACCGACTCCGGTTCGTCGCCCGGGCCATAGAACTCGCTCATCCCCATGCATCCGAGGCCCTGGGCCGACACCACCAGTCCGCCGGTGCCCAATGTGCGAGAGGGAATTGCCATATCCCGACCCTACCTACCGGGCCGGCGATTCCGCCCAGGCCGGGTCACGTCCGAGGGAGGCAATCAGCCGATTGACGGCGGGGGCCTGGGCGCTCACCGGGACAATCGCACCGAACTCCATGCCCTCGCCCTGGTATTCGGGTGGGAGCGTCACCTTGGCCAGGTTCAGCCCGTCGGTCGCTTCGGCTGCGGCATAGGGGCTCACCCGACCGGTGGCCGACGCCAGGTCCCACCCGTGGGCCAGGTACTCCATCACCGTCATGTTGAAGACCATCGCCCCCGGCATCATCCCACCACCCGAAATTCGTGCCTGACGGTTGAAGCCGTGCTCTTCCCAGCCGGCCACACTACCGTTGGCCGCTTTGCCAAACTCGGCGGCAGGATCGTGGCCACAGGCGTACTCCGCCGGGTCTCCCTCGTAGGTACGCCCGTGACAATCCGCATCGAACACCTGAATCCAACCCACCATGTGGTTCATCAAGTCATGAACGCTGAACTCCCCGCCCTGCGTCGGGAGCCCCACTGATCTTCGCCCACACCGGCCACGACGGTGGTTGTCTTGGTCAGGACACCCGACAGCAGTTCGATCTCATCCATGGTCCGATTCTGCCGTCAACATCGTGGCGAGCACATCTGCGGCCTGTTCGAGTTCGGAGAGGCTCACATGTTCACCCGGCGTGTGGGCCAACAGCGGGTCGCCGGGCCCGAAGTTGGCGGCCGGTATCCCGTGAGCGACGAAGGAGGCCACGTCGGTCCACCCCACCTTGGCCTCGGGTGGGGCGCCGGTAGCGGCCACCAGCCTGGACAACAACGGAGCCCCGAGGGATGGGGGCGCCCCGGCTACCGCCTCGACCACCTCCCACGAGTCACCCGGCTCCATCACGTGGTCGAAACGCTCCCGCACCGATGCTGCGGCCTCGGTCGCATCACGATCAGGGGCGAAACGGTGATTGATGATCACCACTGCTTCGTCGGGCACCACGTTTCCGGCCACTCCCCCTTCGACCAATACCGCCTGGAGTTGCTCGGCGTACTCGCAGCCATCGATCACCACCCGGCGGCTCTGATAGTCGTCGATGGCATCGAGCACGGGGCCGAGCCGGTGGATGGCATTGCGCCCGGCGAACGGTCGGGCGGTATGGGCCCGTTCCCCGGCCATCACCATCCGGATCCGCATGGTGCCCTGACAACCCGCCTCCACCACACCGCCGGTGGGCTCCCCCAAGATGGCCGCGTCGGCCTGGAGGAGCTCGGGACGCTCGTTCCATAACGCTTCAAGGCCGCTGTCTCGTCGGGCCACCTCTTCGCAGGCGTAGAAGCACCACGTGACATCCACCGCCGGCTCGGGGATGGTGCCGGCCAGGTGGAGGAAGACGGCCAGCCCCCCCTTCATGTCGGTTGCCCCGAGGCCATAGAGAATGTCACCCTCGAACCGTGGTTCGTCGTTTCCGGCCGCTGGCGGGACGGTATCGAGATGGCCGGCCAACATCAGCCGGGTCGACCTGCCAAGATCGGTCCGGGCCACCACATTGTCCCCCACCCGGTCCACACGCAGCCACGGACAGAGCCGAAGCGCCGCTTCCACGGCGTCGGCTATGGGTCCCTCGTGATGGCTCACCGACGGGATGGCCACCAGCGACCTGGTCAGACCGAGCAGACCGCCCGGAATGGCATTGGTCACGTCGAGACACCGTGCTGACGGAGAATGTCGTTCAGCTGCGCCTTGTCGTGGCGTTGCCCTTCGGTCAAGCGCCTGATGACCAGCACGCACGGCAGAAAGAACTCCCCACCGGAGAACTCACGACGGCGCGAGGCCTGAACGGCTACGCACCACGGCGGCACCCGTCCGCGGCCTAGCTCATCGCCGGTCTCGGCATCGATGACCGGGATGGACGGATTGAGAATCACACCGGCACCCAGCAGCGACCCGCGGCCGACCCTGGCCCCCTCGGTGACCATGCACCGGCTCCCGATCATCACGTCGTCCTCAATGACCACCGGAGCGGCCTGGGCCGGCTCGAGCACCCCGCCGATACCCACTCCACCCGAGAGGTGGACCCGTTCGCCGATCTGGGCGCACGATCCCACCGTTGCCCAGGTGTCCACCATGCTGTCAGCACCTACCCGGGCCCCGATATTGACATAGCTGGGCATGCAGATGACCCCTCGGCCGAGGAACGAACCCCATCGGGCCGACGCGCCCGGAACCACCCGGACACCCGCGTCCGCGTAGTTCCTCTTGAGGGGGAGCTTGTCGGCGAACTCGAAGGGCCCGACTTCCATGGTTTCCATCGACCTGAGGCGGAACAGCATCAGGATCGCCTGTTTCAACCACTGGTGGACCACCACTTCATCGGAGATCGGGTCCACCTCAGCGATCCGGGCCTCGCCGGTATCGAGGAGCGCGATGGCCTCGGTCACGGTGTTCAGGGCATCGGTGTCGTCGGAGGTCAACTCGGATACCCGGGCCCACAACTCTTCGATATGAGACTGAAGGTCTGCCATGGAGAGACGTTAGCCGTGACGATCCGACCCTCCGGTCGTGGTCATCGGCCTCTATCTGCCGGAGAGATCCTTGCCCGCCAGGCGTTCGCCCACCAATCGCAACCGCTCCATCGGCTGGACCACCGCCACCCGGACAAAGCCGGCACCGCCCTCTCCGTAGAGTTCGCCGGGACTGACCAGCAGGCCGCCTTCCAATGCCAACGTTTCGACCAGGCCCCACCCTCCAACGGGGACCGTGGTGGGAACCGCCACCCACAGGTAGAAGCCACCTGCCGGCATCCGAGTCGAGAGACCGGCGTCGGCCAATACTCCGCGCAGGTAGCTCAGCCGCTCCCGGTAACGCTGCCGTTGGACCTCCACGTGCGAGTCATCATCGAAGGCCACCACCGCGGCAGCCTGGACCGGGCCCGGGACCATCAGTCCGGCATGGCGCCGGACATCGAGCAGGTAACCAACGATATCGGGGTCCCCGGCGTAGAAGCCGGCACGGACCCCGGCCATATTGGACCGTTTGGACAGGGAATGCACCGCCACCACCCCGCCCAATCCGCTGGTCAAGACGGTCCTGGGCGGCCCATCCCAGGTGAACTCGGCATAACACTCGTCGGAAAAGATGGGGATCCCACGATGGCGACCCCACTCGGCCACCGCATCCATATCGGTGAGCAACCCGGTCGGGTTCGACGGTGTGTTGGCCCACAACAGCAGGGCCCGTTCGACGTCGCCGGCGGAAATCGAGTCGAGGTCGAGTCCTCCCCCCGGGAGCTCCTTCACCGAGACGGATCGGCAACTGCCCAGTAACGCCCCCATGGCGTAGGTGGGGTACGACACCGACGGGTAGAGGACGGTGTCCCGCCCGGGAGTACGAAGGCGGAGGTACTGGGCGGCCGACGCTACGAACTCCTTGGTCCCTACGCACGCGGCCAACTCGTGGTCAGGGTCGACAACCGCCCCGAACCGCCTGGACAACCACCCGGCGGCGGCATGGCGATAGGCACGCGACCCGGGAGACGTGGGATAGCCCCGCTCTGTTCCCGACGACGCCATGGCCTCGATGACTGCATCCGGCGGCGGATCGCACGGAGTGCCGATGGAACAATCGACGATTCCGGTGCCCCCCTGGATCAGATCACCGAATCGCTGCACCGCTCGCTCTCGTAGAGCCGTCAACCGGTCGTAGGGATACGGCGGAGGCGAGAAACCGACCGTGGAATGCGGGGTGATGGTGCTCATCAGGCGCAAAATTCCCGGAATCGAGCCTTGCCCACGTCGTCCAGCACCACTTGGAGGTGGGTGGCGTCATCGCTGGCCACCTCACTGACGATCTCACCCTCGCGGTGGACGGCGGCCAACACGTCGCCTCTCGCCCAGGGGATGACCAGTTCCACCACCCGGTCACTGACCCGGAGCCGGTCACCGATGGCTGCCAATAGCTCGTCGATTCCCTCGCCGGTGCGAGCTGATGCGATGACCGAGCCTGGGTGGGCGTCCATGAGCCGCTTGCACTCTTGGGCCGCTTCTTCGCCTAGGGCCATCACCGCGTCGGCCTTATTCACCACCAGGAGCTCGGGGAGCCAGCCGGCTCCGATTTCGGAGAGTACCGAGCGGACCGCGTCGATCTGACCCTCGAAATCGGGGGCCGACCCGTCTACCACGTGGACGATGAGATCCGCCTCACCCACAACTTCGAGAGTGGACCGAAACGCTTCGACCACCTGGTGGGGCAGTTTGCGAACGAACCCGACGGTGTCAGTAAGGAGCACCGTCTCGCCGCCGGGCAGGGCGAGCTGACGGGTCCTTGGATCGAGAGTGGAGAAGAGTCGGTTCTCCACCAGCACGTCGGCACCGCACAACCGGTTCAGAAGAGTCGACTTGCCGGCATTGGTGTATCCGACCAGTGAGACTGTGCGCTGTCGAGACCGGGCCCGCCCCTTGCGCTGGGTACGACGGGTTCTGTCCAACTGCCGGAGATCGGATTCGAGTCTGGTCATCCGGCGCACGAGGCGCCGGCGATCGACTTCGAGCTGGGTCTCACCGGGACCCCGTGTCCCGATCCCACCGGCTTGCTGGCTGAACGCCGTGCCGCGACCCCGAAGGCGGGGAAGCCGATACCGGAGCAGTGCCAGCTCCACCTGGGCGCGCCCCTCGGGAGTACGGGCATTCTGGGCAAAGATGTCGAGTATCACCGCCGTCCGGTCGATGGCGGTCCGGCCGAGGATCTTCTCGAGGTTCCTCTGTTGGGCCGGGCTCAGATCGTCGTCGAACACCACCGTGTCAGCGTCGACGGCCAGGCATATCGACAGGAGCTCTTCCGCTTTTCCCTTCCCCACGAAGGTGGCCGGATCAGGGGCAGCCCGGCGCTGGATGATCCGATCCATCACATCGGCCCCGGCCGTGTCCACCAGCCGGGCCAGCTCATCAAGTCCGGCTTCGACAGCAGCCACGGTGGTATGAGGGAAGACAACGCCGACCAGTACGATGCGCTCCCGGAACTTCCGGGAGATCAGGGTGTCGGTAAAGGCGGAATCGTTAGGGCTCATCGGCGCGCCGCGCCCAGCACACACGAGGGAGTGACCTCGATATCAGCCACCTTGTGCACCGGCCCGGCCAGTCGTATCCCATCGGGGTCGAGGGTCACTTCGAGTGTCCCCCCCGGGTTGTGGACCCGCACCCGGTCGCTGACCATTCCCCAGCTGCGGGCCGCGGCGGCCGCCGCGCAGCTTCCTGTCCCACACGCCTGCGTCTCCCCCACCCCGCGTTCCCATACCCGGAGGTCGAGATCGTCGGGAGTCGAACCGGCCGAGATGAACTCGACGTTGATGCCGCCGGGGTGCACGCCCTGTAGCCGGCTCCCGATCTCGGCCACGTCCACGCCGGTTGGATCGGGACCGAAGAGGACGAGATGAGGATTGCCCATGTCGACGGTACGGGCCCGGCGATCAGCAAACTGCTGCGGCTGGTCGGGACCCAGTTCCGCTTTCCCCATGTCAACCGAGGCCGCCCCGGCTCCGACAGCGTCTCCGGTCCGGTACTCGACGGTCCGGATGCCGCCCGGCGTCCATACGCTGAAATCGGGAGGAGTCACCAGCCCGGCATCCACTGAGGCCTGGGCCAAGCAGCGAATCCCGTTGCCGCTCATGACCGCCTCGGAGCCGTCGGCATTGCGAAGATCCATCGACAAATCGGCGCCCTGCCGACCGGTCAGAATCCTGATCACCCCGTCGGCGCCGATTCCGAACCGTCGGTCGCACAGGGCACGCACCAACTCCGGCACCATCCTGTGCCGGTCGCCGATGTCGACCACGACGAGGAAGTCGTTTCCGGCACCGTGGTGCTTGGTCAACTGGAGTGTTCGATTGTCATCCATGGTTCTGGTCCTCTGCGCCGAGGTCAGTCTCCCACCGTCTCGGCGGATCGCGGCGTAGCAAGGTCTGCCCGAACAGGGCGGCAATCCGAGCGACCCCGTCTTCACCTGGTTCTAACCACACGATACGGGGATCACGACGGAACCATGCCCATTGGCGACGGGCAAAGGTCCGGGTGCGCCGAACCGCTTCGGCCACCGCATCATCCAGGGGAACTCCGTCTTCGACGTGGGACAACAGCTCGCGATAGCCGAGGGCCTGGCGGGCGGTACGCGACAATCCGCCCGGCAGTGAGGCCAGGGAACGCACTTCGTCGAGGAAGCCGAGGTCCATCATGGTGTTGAACCGTTCAGCAATACGACGGTCAGTTTCCCCGGGGACGTAGCGGACGCCCACCAGGGTGACCTGACTGGGTGGGTACGCCTCCAACCCGGGCCCGAACGACGAAAACCGTCTCCCCGATCCAAGCGACACCTCCAGGGCCCTGACCAGACGGCGGCGATTGGTGGGCTCCAGACGACCGGCCGCCACCGGGTCGAGGGACGCCAACCGGGCGTGAAGTGCCGCCGTCACCACGCCCTCGCCTGGGCTCCCTTCCGGTCCCCCCGCCGCCAACTCGTCATTGAGCTGGGCCACCACCTCGGGGTAGCGACCCGGAAACGACAGATCGTCGACGATCGAGCGTAGATAGAGTCCGGTCCCCCCGACCAGGAGGGCGCCATGGGCCCGGGCCGAGACTTCATGCAAGGCGGTACGGGCCGCGGCCTGAAACTGCTGCACGGTGAACTCGTCGGTGGGCTCGACGAGGTCGATCAAGTGATAATCCACCTGGCTGCGTACGGCCGGGGACGGCGTGGCGGTGCCGATATCCATACCCCGGTACACCGCCATGGAGTCCACCGACAGGAGCTCCACTCGAAATGGCCAACCGGACCCACCCTCGGTTGCAGCGTTGTCCGATGCTTCGGCCACCGCCAACGCCAAAGCCGACTTCCCCGAGGCGGTGGGGCCGACCAAGGCCACCACGCCGGGAGATGACACTCCCATCGGTGCGACGGAGTCAGCCGGCAACGACAGGGATACGGGTGCGGTGTCGGGGCGGAGCGGTGACCTCGATGAGCTCTCCGAACAGGTGATGCCGGGCGGAACCCGTCACCCGCACCTCGGCAAACGATCCGATGGCGATCGGTCGCCCTTCAACCGGCTCGAAATGAACCAGTTTGTTCTGACCGGTGCGGCCGGTGATAACTGACGGATCTCGTTTGGAAGGACCTTCCACCAGCACTTCCTCCACCTTTCCGATTCGGGCTCTGTGCAGGACGAGCGCGGAGCGCTCGACCACCGCCCGAAGTCGCTCCATCCGTTCAGCCGCCACTTCCGACGGGACGAATCGATCCTGCATGGCCGCGGCTCGGGTGCCGGGGCGAGGGGAGAAGACGAAGGTATACGCGCTGTCGTAATTCGCCTCGGCAGCAACCTCGAGGGTGCGTTCGAAGTCGTCTTCTGTCTCACCGGGGAAGCCGACGATGAGATCGGTACTGACAGCCAGATCGGAAATGGCGGCTCGGGCGTCAGCCAGGCGGGCAAGGTATCGTTCGGCCGTGTAGCCACGGCGCATGGCCATCAGGGTTGCATTGCTGCCGGCCTGCAGAGGGAGGTGGAGATGGTCGCAGACCTCGGGTGTCTCGGCCATGGCGGCGATGGTCTCGGGCCGGAGGTCTTTGGGGTGGGGGCTGGTGAAGCGAACCCGGCGGATGCCATCCACGGCACTGACCAATCGGAGCAGATCGGCGAAGAGGGGTGCCCGTCTGGTGATGTCGCGTCCGTACGAGTTGACGTTTTGGCCCAGCAGGGTCACCTCGGTCACCCCGCGGTCGGCGAGGGTCCGGACTTCCGCCACCAGATCATCCATGCTGCGAGATACCTCACCACCTCGGACCGACGGCACGATGCAAAAGGCACACGAGTTGTTGCATCCCATCTGGATCGTCACCCAGGCCGCATACGGAAGGTCGCGTACCGCACCGACGGCGGCAGCCTGTTGCCCCTGGGCGGAAAGATGGCTCTCCGGTAGAGGTTCGTCGAGGATCTCCACGATCGGCCCGGAGCGAGCGGCCCGGCGCAGCAGCTCGGGTGCGTCGGTCAGATTGTGGGTGCCGAAAACCACGTCGACGTGACTGGCCCGCTCCCGGATCCGTCCTTTGTCCATTTGGGCCAGGCACCCCCCCACAGCAATCTGCATGTCGGGTCGCTGTTCTCGCAGGGTCTTGAGGTTTCCCAGATGTCCGTAGAACTTGTTGTCGGCATTCTCCCGGATGCAGCACGTGTTGAACACCACCACGTCAGCCGCCTCCATGTCGGGGGTCGAGACCAGGCCGTCGGCAGTGAGCAACCCGGCCAGCCGCTCCGAATCGTGATCGTTCATCTGGCAGCCGAAAGTTTGGATATGGAATGTCCGCTGTGGGGACAAAAGCCCTCGCCCCAGGGGGGCTCCGGGGTCGGGATCGGTGCCTGAGATCACCGCCCCATGGTATTGCCCCGACGACGACCTACGGGTGCGAAGCCTCCACCACCGTGTGAATGCCCCCCCTGACCAGCCAATCGGTGATCACCGTCATCTGATTGGGGGCGATCGCACCCACCAGATCATCGAGGATCCGGTTGGTCACATCCTCGTGGAATGCACCCTCATCCCGATAGCTCCACAGATAGAGCTTGAGTGACTTGAGTTCCACGATGAACTCGCCAGGGAAGTAGGACACCGTCACCGTGGCAAAGTCGGGCTGTCCGGTCATCGGGCAGATGCAGGTGAACTCCGGTGTGTCGCAGCGCACCTCGTAGCGGCGCCCCGGATGGGGATTCGGAATGGCCTGCAATTCTTTCGATGGGCGAGACGGCACAGCCGAGATTCTACGGGCGGAAACTACCGGCCCCCGTCAAAGTCGTAGAGCTGGGCCCCGCCGTCGGGCACGGTACCGCTAGATTCGTCGGTTTCGCCTTGTCGTTCGGCGGACCACGAGGGCTGGCGATCACGCCAAAAATCATCAGAGCCGTTTCGATCGACGATCAGTCCGTGCATGTCCGGCCCGAGAAGAAGCGCCTTGCCCGGGACATCCGCTTCGGCCATCGCTTCTTTGGCCGCTTGTTGCACCTTGGCCCCATCCGCACCACGGCAGATCCCGAGCAGCGAGGGCCCGGCCCCTGACCAACACACGGCCAAGGCGCCACCCGCCGAGAGCTTGGACAGCAGATTCGGTGCCGCCGGGAAGAGCGGGCTCCGGAAATCCTGGTGGAGCCGGTCTTCGGTGGCTTCCTTCAGCAGTACCCGGCTGTCGGCCAACCCGGCGATCAGGAGTGCCAACCGGGACAGATTGAAGGCGGCATTCTCGCGGGTGACCTCGTTGGGGAGTGCGAACCGCGCCTTCGAGGTCGACAAGGTGAGATCGGGGACGATGATCACAAAGACCAGACTTACATCGAGCGTGAGGCGCACTACCCGCACCGCGCCCTTGACCATGGCTGCGGCCACCAGACCACCAACCACTGATGCAGCGGCATTGTCGGGGTGCCCGTCCATGTAGGCGGCAACAGCCAACGGATCCTTGGCCCCGGCCGCGGCCGCGGCCGCGGCGGCGAGGGCGGCGGAGGATCCGAGCCCTCTTCCCACCGGAACCTCAGACCGCACGGTAATCGCCAGCCGGTCCGTCCCGGCCACCTCGATTGCCACCCGGGCAGCGAGATGAGAAGGGTCGTCGGACATGCCGGCACCTTCGCCCACCGATCGAACGATCAGACGGGAGGCCTTTTCCACTTCGACCTCGACATATAGATCGAGGGCAACGGCAAGGGTATCGAATCCCGGGCCGAGATTGGCAGATGATGCTGGGGCGCGTGCTCGCACAAAGTCAGGGTACTCGTCACACGCGGCCCGGGGCGGGACCAACCCGGCCAGGCTGTCCGGCACAGCCTCGGGGAATCGCCTATCGGTGAATCAGGCGCCACCACCAAGACGGTTCAGCGACAGTCTGGGACAGGCGGAGAGGCACCAACTCGAGCTGGGTTCCGAGTGAATAGGCGACCGTCCCTACCCGCGCACCGCTTCGCCCGCCGGGAGGCACCGACAATGTGTGGGTGGCGACAACTGTCTGGCCCGGCCACGCCAGCACCATCGCCGGGTCCGAGGTGGCCACCGCCACCTCGTGATGCATGCCTCCCCAGGTGGACGTGGCTGCGCCGACCACCCTGCCCGGAGTACTGAGAAGCACCGGGACCACTGCACCCTCGGCCGCCGACAGCAACGACTCCGCCGCCGGCCGGGTGAAACGCTCCGGATCCGGAACCATCAGATCTTGCACCGGCGTGGCGACCGGAGGCGGGGTGCTGACCGGAGGCGGGGTGCTGACCGGTGGCGGAGTGGCGACCGGTGGCGGCGTGGTCGCCGTCGGGTCCGTGGTCGCCGGAGGCGGCGTGCTGACCGGAGGCGGCACGGTGGCCGGAGGCAGCGTGGTGGTCGTGGTGGTCGTGGTGGGGGGGGCGACGGGCGCCGGCACCGGTTGCCCGATCACCGCGGCCAGGACCAGCACCGGTCGACCGGCGACCACCCGTTCGGCCGCCAACACCATGCAGCCACCGGCTTGCGAGGTGTACCCCGACTTGATCCCCACCACGCCGTTGGAGCCGATTTCGGTCACGAGGTTGGGAAGCGTGCCGACCAGGGGAAGCGTCACCGATGAATTGGCCGCCACTTCGGCAAATGTCGGGATTGCCATGGCTGCCGCCGCCACTTTCAGACAGTCGACGGCGGAGGACACCGAGTGTTGGTCGAAACCGCTGGCATCGACGTAGTGGCTGCTGGTCATCCCCAACGAGACGGCCAAGGCATTCATCTTCACCACGAACGCCGCCTCGCTCCCCGCATCCCATACGGCGAGGGTGGA
>JADGOI010000203.1 GCA_017883075.1 Acidimicrobiales bacterium | reverse complement strand
ACCTGATAGGGACCGATGGCGTCGAGGGCGGTGAAGCCCGGAAACAATCCAATGGCGATCTGCATGGTTGGTCACCTTCGTTCCGCTCGAATAGTGACTCTACTGTTTGAGCGCCAATGCCCTCCGGACGATGCGCAACCTCATCCCGTGGACAGGAAGATCTAGGGCCGACACCCCGGTGACCCGGGGTTCAGACGTCCCTGGGTGCGGTTGCCTCGATCACAGGCAGACGCTGCCGGCCGGCTACTGAGTCGAGCCGCTTACCGGCCTGTCTGTGACTTGGTTTCGCCGGCTGACCGCGGCCATGATGGGGAGATGTACGCAGGCCTTCATCACATGCAGCTGGCCATGCCGGCGGGCGGGGAGCCGGCTGCCCGCGAGTTCTTCGTCGACGTGCTCGGAATGCGAGAGGTCCCCAAACCCCCGGTCCTGGCTGCTCGGGGTGGGGCATGGTTCATCAGCGGCGGCCTCGAGCTACATCTCGGCGTCGAGGACGGGTTCCGGCCGGCCAAGAAGGGTCACCCGGCCATCCTGGTCGAAGACATCGAAGAGATCGTCCGCCGTTTCACCTCGGCGGGTCAGCCGGTGACCTGGGACAGTGACTTCCCCGGATTCCGACGGTTCTATGGCACGGACCCGTTCGGCAATCGACTCGAGTTCCTGCAGCCAACCGGTCCACGCTGACCGTACGGTGCACTGGCCCCGTTGGGGGCCACGGGAGGCGCCATATGTGGGTCACAGGGGTCAGAACCTGTTCAGGCGTTTGTGGATCCCTTTCGTCTGTTTGTAAAGGGCGACGAACTCCGCGTACAGGTGGTCGTAGACGGTGCCCACCGCCGGATCAGGTGTGAAGGTTCGACGCACCTCCACCATGCCCGGGATCTCATCGACGGTCACCCTCCCCAGGGCCATCAACGTAACCAGGGCAGCTCCTCGCACGTTGGCCAACACCGGATCGGCAATCTGCCGGATCTCCCGACCCAGTACATCCGCGTGGATCTGACACCACTGTTCGGAATTGGCACCGCCACCGATGAAAGCCATCGAATCGAAGTTGCGTCCGGCGAATCGCTCTACCGCCTCCAGTAACCACTTCGAGTTGAAAGCCACGCCCTCGTACACGGCCCGGACCATCTGGGCCCGCGATGTCGACAGCGAAAGATTGTGAAAACCACCACGGATGGTGTGATCGTCCACCGGCGTCCGCTCCCCGTTGAGCCATGGCGTGAACAGCACCCGCCCACTCCCCGGTTCCACCGAGTCCACCATGTCGTTGAGTGATCCGAAGTCGTCTGCGAAGCCGAGGTTGTCCCGCAGAAACGTGAGGCAGGCACCTGCGGTCTCGTGTTCGTCCACGATAATATATTTACCGGCCAGGGCAGCCGGGATGGAGGCCACGTTGTTGCTGATGGAAGTCTTCTTGAAGGGAACGTGGGCCGAGATCCACGACGACGTCCCGATGTAGAGGTGGGCAGCAAAGTCGGCCACCGATCCGGCGCCGAAGACCGCCGAGTGCACATCTCCGGTGCCCACGGCGACCGGAAGCCCTGCCGGTAGGCCGAGGTCGGCCGCCGCCTCGTCGGTCAGCGATCCAACGATGCTCCCCGGCGCCACCAGTTCGGGCAACTTTGCGCGATCGAGCCCGGTGATGGACAACAAACGAGGGTCGTAGGTCACTCGGTCAATGTTCCGGTTGTCGGTGACCCAGTGCGCTGCGATCGAGTCGAACGACGCACAGGTCCGCCCGGTCAGTTTGAGATTGAGGTAGTCGACCGGCTCGAGGAAGGTGATCGTGTCCCGGTAGACCTCGGGGAACTCGTCACGGATGAACAGAATGTGCGCCACCGGGTCCTTGCCTGAGAGACCCGGTGCTCCACCGGTAACCCGCACCCATCGAAGAATTTTGCGGGGGGCGTACCCGAGCACATTCACCGGACCCGCGGCTGCGGCCCGGATCGCCTTGTTGCCCCGGGAGTCCATCCAGATGATCGCCCGCATCAACGCCGTACCGTCGGCTCCGACGGCCACGGTGCCCGACCATTGTGCTGTACACCCCACTCCTATGAACTCGCCAGGAGGTAGTGCCGCCGCGGCCAGTGCATCATGGGCGGCCGAACAGATTGCCGACCACCAATCGGACGGATCCTGTTCGGCGCCGCCGCCGTCGAGGAGATGCAGCGGGACCGAAGCGAAACCGTGGGACACGATCCGGCCGGTGGTCGATACCACCGCCACCTTCGGACCTCCGGTTCCGAGGTCGATGGCCACCACGAACTGCTCGGCCTGGCCGGGGGCCGCACCCATGGCCGAAGCTTTCCCGGGAGCGGTCAAATCTTGATGATCCAGATCATGGCCTGCCGCAAGGTGCCGCTGTCGTCAAACTCGAAAGGAGTTCCTTCCCCTACACGGCCACCCGTCCCGACCTCGTCCGGTGGCGTGATGACCACTGAGCCGGCCAACACCTCGCGGCCGATCAGGTCGAACAGCGGAGCCAGGTCGTCGAGGCCGACCAGATGGAGATGGATCCAATCCGACACCTGCAAGCCTGAGGCCTTCCGCAGATCCTGAACGTGCCGGATAACCTCGCGGGCCAACCCCCGGCGGCGGAGATCATCATTGAGCGTGAGGTCGAGCGCCACAACCTCGGCCCCATCGCGCGACACCGCGAATCCCGACTGGGCCCGAACCCGCAACTCCACCTCGTCGCCACTCAACTCCACGGTTCCGTCGCCCAACTCCACCACGACCGGTCGACCATCGGCCAGATCCGCGGCGGCGGCCGCCGCGTCCACCGATGCCATGGCCGCACGCAGTTGCTGTACCCGCGATCCGAGACGCGGGCCCAGCAGTTTGAAGTTGGGCACCAGTTCGTAGGCGAGCACATCACCCAACTCGGCGATGGACTCCACCACATCGACATTCAATTCGTCCTCGACGATCCCGGGCGGCAATGACGGGCTGTTGGGCGGCAAGTACACCAGGGCTCGGGCCAGAGGCTGGCGCACCTTCATCTCCGCCTCCGACCGGGCCGCCCGTCCGAGGGATGACAGCCGGCGGGCCAGGCCCATGCCGGCTTCAAGGCCGCCGTCGACGGCGTCGGGCTGTTGTTGGGGCCAGTCGGCCAGGTGGACCGAATCTTCTTCTGCCGCCAGGGTGAGGTCACGCCACATTCGATCCGCCAAGAATGGGCACATCGGGGCGAGCAGACGGGCCACGGTGACCAACGTCTCGTAGAGGGTGGCCTGAGCCCCGAGCGAGTCGGCCGGGTCGGCACCCGGATCGGTCCGCCAAAAACGTCGGCGGCTTCGGCGCACGTACCAGTTGGAGACGTCGTCGATCAGTTCGGCGATGGCGCTGGCGGCCGGGAACGGCTCGTAGCCATCCAGCGAGGCAGTCACCGTCGCCACCGTGGCATAGAGACGCGACAGCATCCACCGATCGAGGACCGAGCGGTCCTGGGGCCGGGGAACCGCCGGA
>JADGOI010000202.1 GCA_017883075.1 Acidimicrobiales bacterium | reverse complement strand
CACGCACTGGGTCGGAACCTGGAACGATGATCCCCGTCCCTATGTCTGGCACAAGACCGCTGACGAGATCCTCGAATCCCTCAGCGGATATCTGACGCGGATCTCTGACTCAGGACACTAGGCAGGATCGCCACCTGTCCACATACTACACTCAAGTAGCGAGACGCTGGAACGCAATGTGTCTCAGTGTTCTCTCGGCAAAAGGGGGTATGTGGTGGCATTGGGTCTCGATCTTGACTACCTGGAACGATCGGCCAGGGGCGAATTCGACCTCGGTTGGCTTCGGAACGGCCACTCTGAGTGGGGCGTCCACGCCAAACCCAGTAAGACCGGCCTGACGATGCGCGATATCGCCATCGGAAGCTATGGAGAGGTCCCCGATCACGCGCCTCGCCGCACGATGGCGCCGCGAGGCTCCGACGTCGACCCGGACGTCCCCGACCTCGGGTACACGATCAACGACAAGGCCGAGGTGTGGTCCGACAACTTGCTCGACCTCTACGAGGAGGCCGTGAGCCGTCAGTGGAGCGCAACGCGGGACATACCTTGGGGTGACCTGCCCGAACTCGACCCCGATATCGAGCACGCGATGTGTCAGCTCGCGACCGTGCTGTCCGAGGTGGAGATGGTGGCCGCGGACTTCCCCGCGAAGTGGCTCTGGCGCATCAATCACGATTTCGTCGAGGCGAAAATGTTCCTCTGTACCCAGGTGATGGACGAAGCGCGCCACACTGAGGTATTCAGAAAGCGGGCGCTGGCGAACGGCGGAGGGCTCGGCCGCTCATCGGCGGTCGTGGAGCGATTCCTGCAGCTCATCTTGGACGCGGAAAGCTATGACGAGGGGTCCGCTCTGATGCATCTGCTCGGTGAGGGGATCGTGCTGTCGCTTTTCCGTGCCGGTGAGTTCCTCTCCCCCTCTCCGGTCGAGAAGAAGATCTTCCGGCTCTGCATGCAGGACGAGGCCAGGCACGTCGCCTACGGGACGATGCACCTGCGCTACCGACTCGATCGGGACCCGTCGATCGCCGAGGACTTCCACGCGTATCTCGACAAGGGCGAGGAGATCATTGCGATGATCTTCGCCACTCCCGAGATCGTCGAGCCGACTGCGATCCTTGCTGCAGGGGGGGTCGAGCAGGCGTCAGAGCTCGGAACGGCCGCCGGAGAGGTGATGCGACATCAGATCATCGGCGAGTACCTGAAGCGGTGCCAGCATGCCGGCCTCGATCGGCGGGGCAGGCTCCACCTGCCCGAGGTCCTGATCCAAGGCGTCCCCGGCGCCATGCCCGAGGCAATGGCGTGATGGCTCCCATCGCATCCCCGTTCCACTCCGCCCGATGGTTCGCTGAGTTGGTAGCCAGGGCGAGCGCAGATCAGTCGGCGATGGAGCGGCTCGGGATCGCAGAGATTCGCCTCGGGCTCGAGATCGTCGACGCCAATGGGCCTCCGCACATGTACGGAATCGTGCTCGATGGCTACGACATCGAGTCGTTGGGTGAAGTGATGGAGAAGGAGTTCGCACCCGAGGTTGTCGTGAGCGGTCCTGCCGATGCTTGGCAGGAGATGATCTCCTCGATCGAGGCCAACGGAAGTGCTGATGCGGCCCACACCCTGAACAGTCTGACCATCACCGGCCTCCCATTCTCGGTACGGGCAGGCGACGCCATGGGCCACGACAAATTCTTCCGCTATATGGGGACTTTGCAGGCGATCTTCGACGCGGCCGGCACCCCGGCAACGGTGAGCACGGGGCGGTAGCGCCGATGGCTGTTTACGTAGACGTAGAAGAGTGCATCGGGTGTGGCGCCTGTGAGTCTGCCTGCCCCACCAGCTCCATCACCCAGTCCACCGGCTTCCCGGTCGCGTACATGGTCGATCCACTGCTCTGCAACGACTGCAATCGCTGCTTCGAGATCTGCCCCGTCGAAGGACTCGGTACCGACACCGACTGGGCGGTCTGCCGAGGGCGAGGGTGCCCGCTGTCCTCGAAACGCTACGCCGGGTGGGAGTGCAGCGAGGGTCAGGAGCGGTGCGAGCGTTGCGGTTCCATGCTGTGGCGCCCGCCCGGGGGCGAATGGACCTGCAGCGCATGTCGTGAGGCCGACGCTGGAGCCGGTCATGGCGCCGCCTGCCCGAAGATCCGCCGCTCCGCTCGGCTCGCTGCCACATCGATCTGAACCGGCATCGGCTGCCGGATAGGACACGTCGCCCCGGGGGCGCGGTCCGTCAGTCGTTGCTATCTTCGGACGCCGGCTCGTCCTCATCTCTGGAGCGAATTCCCAGGGCATTGACGAGCGCCATCTGCCGCACGGGAGGCGGTAGCGATGGAAGAGCACCCGGCTTCAGAATTGAGGGCCCGCTCCCGTGAACCAGCTGACGAGGGAAAGGGCCACACCGAAGAAGCCGAATTGGCATTGGTCGCTCGCCACTGTGTTCGGCATCCACGCCGTCGCGGACAGCGCGTACGTCAGCAGGCCGATGCTGGTCAGGGTGCCGGACTTGAACTACGACGGCAACGGTGCCGGACGGTAGTGAAGAATCCGAATCGCCTGGTCAGTTCCGGTCCTGGCACTCCCCCGCTGCCAATCCATGATGACAAATCCGGTCATATCCGGGGAGTCCGGTGGAACGGTGGTGGAACGGGAACCTACCTGCCAGAGACATATGGTTTGCATGGAGTTCTCGCCACGCACAGGTGCGATCGTGATCTTGGTGCCTTTCAGCTGACGCGAGACCTCGTTTCATCCCCATCGAGACCGCGGCTGAACCAATCAAGGGAATCAGGCTCTTCTCAGACTCCAACGATCCGCCCGAGTAACGCTTGGATTCGCGTTGCGGTCTGACCGGCCGCCCCTGGCGACAGGTCTCGGGTGATAACCGCCAATGCAGCACCACCTCGCCCAAGGTCGCGCTGAAGGAGGTCCCGAACCTGAGCAAAGTCGGAGCTTGTGAAATCTGTAGCGGTGACACCATCTGCGTTCGCTACCTCAAGGCACCGCCGTAGGTCCGTGGCATCTCGATCCTCGTTCCTGACCCTGCGGGCACCGGCCTTCAAGAGAATCATGCTCTTCGAATCGGGAAGCAGCACCCTGGCGTTGAGGTGCTCTCCGTTGGTCAGAATGAACTCTGCGTCGACTACACACGGTTCGGCCAGGAACGCCTCAGCAAGCCCGGGGACCTCAGTGGTATTCACCTCGCCGACCTGTCTCGAGGATCGGGCACGTGACGTGTACGCAGGAATGAGTACGTCTACGGTCGCTGTCCGCTCATCGTCGATCTGACGTTCTCAACGATTCCCCTCTGTCTTGGCGTACCCCCGACGCTCGATCTCCCGGACCAACTTTCCTTCCGTGAGAACCCGAGGAGGCACGCCATAGTCGGCATCGCCCGTGCTGCGAATCGGAATGTCTGCCCCCGTACGAAGGACATGGAGCATCACGGCGATACCACCCACAACCCGATAGTCAGATTCGAGTCC
>JADGOI010000087.1 GCA_017883075.1 Acidimicrobiales bacterium | reverse complement strand
CGGCTCTACGGACTCTTTGTCATCGAACTGTCGACGCGAGGGGTAACCATGCTCGGCAACAGGACAGCTCCCGCTCCCTCATTGCTCGTCGCAATTGGCACGTATCGGGTGCCTCAAGGCCGCCGTGCAGGCCGAAGACATGGCGACAGATCGTGACAGAGACGCTCCCAATTCGCGCCTGATAGGCTTGATTCGGACGACTGGACTGACGAAGAAATCGGGTCATTGACGAATTTCGGAAAATGGGCGTGTTGGGTGGTGGTGGCCACGCTCGCGATCGCTTCTCCCGGAGTCGTCATCCTCGCCCCGGAGGCGCAGGCGGCTGCCACGAACTCCAACTCGGCCGACGCACAGTCGCCGTACCCGGTTGTCTACAGCCTGGCGGCTGTGGGGACCAACCCGATCACCAATCCCGGTGCTTCCCCGGCAGGCGCCAACAACTGGTCGTGCAGACCCTCGGCGACCCATCCCGACCCGGTTGTGCTCGTCCACGGCTTGGGCGCCACCATGGCCGAGAACTGGGCCACCATTTCGCCCCTGTTGGTCGACAACGGCTACTGCGTGTTTGCCCTCACCTACGGGCTGAATCCCGGGGAGCAATATGTCGGCGGACTCCAAGCGATGGAGCTGAGCAGCCAGCAGTTGGCCAGTTTCGTCGACAGGGTATTGGCCAGTACCGGAGCATCGAAGGTCGACCTGGTCGGCCATTCCGAGGGCACGGTAATGCCGCAGTACTACCTGAAGTTCCTCGACGGCGACGCGAGGGTCAACCGGTACGTGGCCATCGCCCCGCTCTACCAAGGCACCACCCTGGCCGGTCTCAATGCCCTCCTCGACGCGATGGAGACATATTTTCCGAGCGTGGCCAGTCCGCTGGAGACTGCGGTGGCCAACGAGTGCGGGTCCTGCCAAGAATTCCTCCACGGCTCGTCGTTCCTACGGCATCTCTATGCCGATGGCATCTACGCCGCTCCCGGCGTGACCTACACCACGATCATGACTCGCTACGACGAGCTAGTCACGCCCTACACATCGGGTCAGCTGAACGCCCCGAATGCCACCAACATCGTTGTGCAGAACCAGTGCATGTTCGACTTCTCCGAACACCTCACCTTGGCGTTTGATCCCGTAGCGGCCCAGGACGTCTTGAACGCCCTCGATCCGAGCGACGCTCAGAAGGTTCCCTGCACCTTGGTCTTACCGGGAATCGGGGCGCCCGCTTTCCCGTGACTCATCCGGGTAGCGTCCCCGAGCGGTCGTGGTAGTGACCATCGTTCGTAGTATCTGCAAGCCAGTTAGCTGGCCATACGGTTGACCACCGCAGAGGCGGGGTTCGGGTCATGTCATCGGGCAGGCTGAGAACCCGACGGCGCGCCGGACCGTGACAACATCTAGCAGTGCGCTTCCATGCTGAGCACCGCTTCAATGGGTCGGAGCAAGCCGTCACGGCGCTGCTTGCCGATCCCGCCTTCTACCTCGGCCTCGCCCTTCCCGACCTGAGCCGGCCTGAACTGCTCGAAGAAGGCGACGACGGTGACAAAGCCATGCTGCGGCTCCGGTACGAGTTCGTAGGGAGCCTCGATCCGATAGCGCACCGCCTGATCGGCTCCAGCCATCTGGCATGGATCCAGGAGGTGCGGGTCGACCGGTCGGCGGGCTCCGGCGCCCTCCGCTACGAGGCTGAGAAAGACCCGAGGCGACTGTACGGTGCAGCTGACTTCGTCCTCACCACAGCCGCCGGCGGCACTGTTCGGCGCCTCGACGGCGAGCTGATTGTGGCGGTGCTGGGGGTAGGTCGAATGGCTGAGCGACGGATCGTACCCGGGCTCCTGCGCCGACTGGACATCGAGGCTCAGGCTCTCGACGACCAGTTGCGCCGAGGGCGATGAGCCGCACATCCGGTCCAGCAGCAAACAGTGCGCCCAAGCCACCAGCCTTACGCGTCACCCGCTCAGCCGACGAACGTGGGGTCAAGTCCAGGCGAGTGGTGTAAGACGACCACCGCATCAAGAGCGCTGCTCTGATCAGCTGACAGCTTCGAGTTCGGTATCGGCCATCGCCTCTGTGCCCGACTCGCCGGGGACCAGGTGCGGACGATTCTTGGTCAGCGATTCAGTGCTCATGTGGCCGCAGGCGACCGCCTACTCGTCGTGTGGTTCGGCGAGGTCAGACCCACCAGACGGATGAGAGCTGCTCGGTTCGGGCAGATGCCGACCACGTCGGTGAGACGCCAAACTTCCTTGTTCGGGCGCTCTTGGAGAAGGGTCAGCAGGCGATCGGGGGGCCGGTAGCGTCCCGAATGGAAGAGCACCGGGCATGACGGCGTAACGGGTATAGCCTCATACCGCCTCGACGCTTCCGTATGCCAAAGAGTGAGGGCCGTGGCTGGCCATGTGGTCGGGCGCTGGAGTACACCGCGATGCCGAATGGTCCTGAAGCACCGACAGGTCTTCCGGTTCACATGACACGCAATGTCGCGGGCGTGATCACGTCGGTGGACGAGGCCATCGTCGATTTGCTCGGTTGGCGGCCCGAAGAGCTGGTCGGGTCGCCTTCGACCGCGTTTATCCACCCCGAGGATCAGCCGAGACTCATCGCCTCGTGGGTTGAGACGATCACCTCTCCGGGTTCGGCCTTCGCAGTGCGGGGCCGGTACCGCACCGCGCAAGGGACCTGGTCGTGGGTCGAGGCAGTGAACCAACTCGAGGACTCGGACCGTTCGATCGTGGTCACTTCGATGACGCCGGTGACAGCGGAGCAGGTCAGCGGCGAGGAGGAGTCACGCGCCCGCCAGCAACTGATGAGCCGTCTGTCGGATGCGCTACCCGTTGGCGTGTTCCAGGTCGACCTGGCCGGGAACGTCACCTTCACCAACGACCGCCTCCACGCGATCCTGGGCGTGCCTCCCGCGGCCACCATCGAAGCCCAGATGTCAAGTATCGTCGCCGATGATCGACCACTTTTGGAGGCCGCTCTTGTCGCGGTATTTGCCGATCAGATGGTGGATGACATCAAGGTTCGACTTCGCCACCCGGCTGCAGAGCCGTCTCTGGCCGCCGGCACCGAGCGGATATGTCTGTTGAGTCTGCGAGCGCTCACGGACAGCAGCGGCGTCGTGAGTGGCGCCGTCGGATGTCTGTCCGATGTGACCAACGGTATCCGTCTGGAGAACGAACGGCGCCAGGGCCAGCGCCTGGAGGCGATCGGCCTACTGGCCGGAGGAGTGGCCCACGATTTCAATAACCTGCTCATGGTCATCCTCAACCACAGCGAATTCATGGCCGAGGATCTCCCTGAAGATCATCCGCTTCAAGCAGACCTTGGCGAGGTGCGAAAAGCCGCGCAGCACGCGGCCGAACTCACCCATCAACTGCTGGTGTTCTCGCACCGCGATCTGGTAGAGCCCTCGATTCTCGACGTGAACGCGGCGATTTCGGACGTCGTGAGCCTCCTGAAACGTACCGTGGGCGAGGAGGTGCAGCTCAAGGCAGAGCTCTCCCCTGACCTGCCCGGGGCCCTGAGCGATGCCGGAGAACTACAGCAGGTGCTCGTGAACCTCGTGGTGAACGCGCGGCAGGCCATCGTGGGGGATGGGACCATCACCATTCAGACCAGCGAGCAGCTGATTGACGAGGCAGCGGCGAGCACCCACATCGCGCTGCATCCCGGACGTTATGTCCGGATAGCGATCACCGACTCCGGATGTGGCATGGCGCCCGAGACGGTCGAACACGTCTTCGAGCCCTTCTTCACCACCAAGGATGCGGGATCGGGGACCGGGCTCGGCCTCTCTACTGTCTTCGGGATCGTCAGCCATTACGGCGGGTGCGTGACCGTCTATAGCGAAGTGGGCCTGGGCACCACCTTCAAGGTCTACCTCCCGGCCACTGGCGACGAGGCCGAAGTCGCCACCGAGCAGGTAGAGGCCGAAACACCTGCGGCCGCGAGCGGCACGGTCCTTCTCGTCGAGGACGAGGATGCCGTGCGGAGGGCGTCTCGGCGCATACTCGAGCGCGCGGGCTTTCTGGTGCTCGAGGCTAGCGACGCCGCCCAAGCCCTGGTTCAGATCGACGGGCGGAAGATCGACCTGTTGTTGACTGACATCATCATGCCCGGCGGCATGTCCGGATGGGAACTGGCCCAGGAGTTCCAGGAGCGGTCTCCCGGTGTGCCGGTGCTGTTCATGTCGGGCTACTCCGCGGACGCCATCGCTACCCGTGGCGAGATCGAACCCGGGATCAGCGTGATCGAGAAGCCGTGCTCATCTGCCGACCTCCTGAGAAAGATCCGAGGGATTCTGCCACAACCCCCCGACGTGGTCTCGGTCGGCAAACAGGTGAGACCCGAATAGCCGAGGAAGACTGGCGGTGACGCATGGGCGTTCATGCCTACCACCTGGTCGACCTGCCCGCCGGGGACGCTCGTCCGCTGGCGCATTGCGAATGGGCGCGTCGCCGACTCGATGCCAGTGAGCACCTGCCGCGGCGTCGACTATCGGATGCAGAGGTGGGCGGTGCGAGACAGGTGTGCTGCGGTCACCTTATGGGCAGCGTCCACGCTCATCGACCCTGCTTGCTTCGAATCAGCCCCCGGACCAGGTGGGGGAGCTACCCGCGTGCCTGGCTACAGGTCCATGGATCGACAGGGACGGGCAACGGACCGGTCCCTCTTGATCGTGGCGTACCGCCCAAGCCGCCGACCATCTGAGACCTCAACCGACTGATTGATCTCTTACCCATGACCCCGGGGGCTAGTGGTGTCCGTACTTGCCCGTGAGCCGCACGAAACTTGCCTGAGTGAGCATTCCCAGTGACTTGAGAACTCCATCTTGCTTCTCGAATACCATGACCTGTTCGAAGCCCCCTGGCCCGATTGGCTGGACGATGCGGCCATGCTCTGCGAGCTGCTCCGCGAGTGGGGGCGGGATGTCCGGGAAGGCGGCACAGACAATGATCGCGTTGTAAGGGGCGAATGCAGGGAGTCCCAGGCTGCCGTCGCCGACAACAACGTCGACATTCGCTGCCCCGAATGCCCTGAGATTGCGCTGTGCATGGATTGCGAGATCCCCAATGATCTCCACGCTGTAGACGTGTCTCGCAAGCAGTGACAGCAGTGCGGTCTGGTAGCCGTATCCGGAACCCACTTCGAGAACAGTGTCGTCGGGTCCAATATCGAGACACGCAACCATCGCGGCGATGAGTGACGGCTGGCTTGTCGTCTGTCCGTGACCGATCGCCAGAGGACGGTCTTCATCCGCGTCGTCGACGTACTCGTCAGCGACGAAGCTGGCCCTCGGAACCCTTGCTACAGCGGCGAGCACCCTTTCGTCGGAGACTCCGATCATGCGGGCTGCCCTCACGTGGGCAGCGGTCCTAATCTTCGAACGGTCGGGCGGCCCAGAGACCTGTGCCGCGGTGGATGCGTCTCGACCGTCGTCCTCGCCACGGCCGCCCGTACTGCGATTTCGCGACGTAGGGGGTAGGGAACTCACGTCACCTCCAACCGGTGCTACATCTCGTCCGGACTCATCGATTCGGGATCATCGAGAAGCGCACCGACCTCAGCGGCCTCAACCACATCCAAAGTGAGCTGATCATCGTCGGTCTCATCATCGAAATCGATCTCGCTGTCACGGGGAGCCACCTCGGCGGCATCTTCAGGAACCAGACCTTCCGGTACTTCGGGAACTCGATCGCTGTAGGTTTCGCTCATGATCATATTGTTGTTCCGAGGCACACTCCGGGGACAGAGTCCAAAGGCCCTGAGCGCCAAGATGTTGGTTGCTGTGCCCTGATGATCGTCGAACCCCCTGGATGCGGCGGCATTACACTTCGCATGCAGACGCCGGCCCCGGGACAGGTATGGCATTGACCGCATGGATACCCCTGGAGGTGTATGCGATAAGCCAAGCCGGCGTCGAGCTTGTCGCATACCCAATCCCGGTGGAGTGAAGCGACACCACCCGAGACCACGCCTGGGTCCATGGCAGATCCGTTGATCCCACAACGGGCTCCCGAAGAGGGCAACAGCGTTCTGGCACGGGTCACCCGCGTGCAGAATGTCGCACCGAACACCAGGCCGCCCGAGTTAGGCATCCGCGCCCGAATCGGACGGCTGTTGCGCTCGGCCCGTCGAGGTGAGCCGCACACAAGGATGGCCGCTATCTCGGACAGGTGGAAGCGGAAGTCGGCGAACTACTCGCTGACCTGCTGGCTCTTCGGTTGGGGGCGAGGCGCAGATGGCACAGGGAAGACATGGCTCTGCTGAACGCTTGCCAAGTTCAGGCTGGCCCACGCGTGATCCGCAAAGCCGATCTCGCCAGCGACCCGCGATTGATCACGCATCCCAGCCAGAACCGTCGCCCTGCTTCTGCGCAGCCAATCGTTCGAACGCTACAGCTCCGGCTCGCCACGTGCTCTCGAGTTCGGAGCCCGGTGGATGACGATCGTCAAGCTCGAGGACCACCATGCCGTGAGCGAAGGACCAGAGGGCCTGCGCTAGATGGGGGTCACCGGTGATGACGAACCACGGGTTGCCGGCCCAATCCTCCAACCCTGGAGGCAGACTCTCTCTGGGAAGGTGACCACTGGTGGCAAGCCGATAGAGGTTCGGGTGCGACAGGCAGTACGTGCGGTAGGCGGTGAGCAAGCTCAGCAACGGACCCATGGCTCCGATCTCACGTATGGCTCTATGGGTGACATCACCGATGTCGAACATGGCGTCTTCGATGACGGCCAACTCAACGGCGGCCTTACTTTCGAAATGCTTGTAGAGCGAGGGAGCCCGGATGCCCAGTTCATCGGCGAGTCTGCGCATGGTGACAGCGCCAGGTCCTTCGTCTTCCAACACCTTGCGAGCCGCAGCGACGGTCTGAGCCACGCGCTTCGGGCGTTCGGACCGATGATCGGGTCGCCGCACCTCACCGGGGAGCAGTTCCTCGTCGGGAGGCAGCTCATGTTCGAGAGTTCGCGGATCCGTGGTCACCTCGTCCATTCTCCCTTCACGCCCCCCGTTCCCTCTTCTCGCCTTTGTCTGCATGATCGGAGCAGAAGAGCGCTGCCGGCAGCCACCACGCCGAAGATGGTGGAGAGGATGATTGGGCCCGTGGAGGCGACAGCGATGGCCGCTGCAGTAATGATCGACAGTCCCAGGACAAGGGCTGCCGGCTCGGTGAGGTGCCACCTCGCCTTCGGGGCCAGCAGAAGTGACCACACGATGATCGCAATCAGCGGAGCGGCGATGGCCAACGATGCCCGGGCAGCCGCCGGGCCTCCGGTGGAGGCACCCCAGTAGCCCAATGAAGCGTATGCCCCCAGTTCGACGCAGAACCGCAACCCCGGGTTCGCATCGGCGGCGACTCGCATCGCCGCGGTCGTCTCGGAAACCTCTGGCAGTTGGTGAATGCCGGGCTGAACATCCGGGAGCCACAGGGCCTCAACCTGGCCCGAGTTCATGTCAGATCCCTGCCGCCGAGAGAAGGAACACGGGGTGGTCGGGAGCGATCCGCAATACGTCCTCTTCTTCCGAATCGGCCGTCACACCGTCGAAGAAGATTCCCACTTCCATCTTCCACTTCCGAAGGTAGGCACGAAGGATCGGCGATTTCTCGCTGTCCGACAGCTCCTGGGCAATTCGTTCGTCCCGTCGCCGACCGAGGATCAATGCGAGGCGACCACCGTCCGCACGAGCATTTCGGACCCATTGTGTGTCACCGCGAGGTGACACAAGGTACTGACGTCCTTCGATGTCGAGCAGATTCACCGGCGTACGCCGGGGCATGCCGCTCTGTCGTCCCCGGACCTCCAGGATGCGGCTCCCCCAGACGCTGAGGCCCACCCGCATCATGACGAGGACAAATGGGTTCATGATCTTCTTCGTGAAGAACCCAGGCTCTCTGTAGGCGGCAGTCTTGTCCATCCTTCTCTCCTTTCACTCGCGCTTCATGTGGAGGCTAACGCTGATAGCTAGCATGGCTTACAGCGTTAGCCTTGTCAATCAGAGTCACTTCCCGTCTGTCGGCAAGAGCACATTGGGGTTCAGGACGCCGTCGGGATCGAGAGCCCGCTTGAGGGCCCGGAATGCCGAAATCTCCTCGGTGGTCCGCGAGAGGTGGAGCCACCGTCTCTTGGCCGCGCCGATGCCGTGTTCGGCGCTGATACTTCCGCCGAATTCTCCGACCATCCGCAGCACCCCATCGTCCACCCGATCGTCGTCAGGGCGGAGGCCACTCACGTTTACGTGGACGTTCCCGTCTCCGGCGTGTCCGAATAACCAGGTACGTGCCGCCGGAGCGATCGCCTGCACGGTTTCCGGGACCCGGTCGATGAACTCGGCCAATGACCGGAATGGCAGCGCCACGTCGAGTTTGTGCGGTGGACCGAGGGTGTTGATGGCCTCGGTGTGCGCCTCGCGGTAGCGCCATAGCGCGGCGCGTCGCGAAGGATCGGTGGCGACAACTACCTCAATCACATGGTCGACCGAGCTTGTCGCCTCCGCCAGCGCCTCCGTGGGGTCGGCGTGGTCGGCCACCTCGACGAGCAGGTAGACCGGGTGCAAGTCCGAAAACGGCGCCCGCATCCCGGTCACCGAGCACACCAGCTCGAGCCCCGACGAGAGGAAGAGCTCGGAGGCCTCGAGGGAGGGGAGGGACCGTCGGAACACTGCCGACGCTTCGAGCGCGTGTGAGACCGTGGGGAATGCCAGCACGGCGACGGTCCGACACGGCATCGTGGGCACGAGGCGCAATCGAGCAGCGGTCACAACCGCCAACGTCCCCTCGCTTCCGCATACCAGGCCGGGCAGGTGGTAGCCCGTGTTGTCCTTCACCAACCCACCGAGGTGGGAGATGACCGAGCCCGTTCCGAGCACGGCTTCCAACCCGAGCAACTGTGCCCGCGTGTCCCCGTAGCGCAGGACGTGCGTCCCGCCGGCATTCGTGGCGACCATGCCCCCCACAGTCGCCGAGTCTCGGCTCGCGAGGTCCACTCCGTACGCCCAGCCGGCAGCACGAGCAGCTTGGTGCAGAGTGGAGAGCACGACGCCGGCACCGGCGGTGACCTGACCGGCAAAGGTGTCGATCGACTCCAGGGTCTGGAGGCGCCGAAGGCTGAGTACCACCTCATCGTGCAGTGGCACGCCGCCACCGACCAGACCGGTGTTGCCACCTTGGGGCACCAGGGCGACGCCGAGTTCCCGGCAGGCGAGGACTACGCCTGCCACTTCCTCGGTGGTAGCGGGCCTCACCACGGCGACTGAGCGGCCCCCGAACCGCCGCGTCCAGTCCGTCGTGTACGAGGCGACCATGTCACGATCGACGATCACCTGCGGGCCGACGACTTCGCGGAGCCGGTCGACCAATACGTGATTGATGGCCATGGTCCCTACTCTGCCCCACACCCACGCCCGATGGGCGGAGACGAACCCGACAACCTCACCAGGGCGTTGTCAATGGCTGAATCGTCGGGAGCGGTTGTTGGCCGTGTTGGAGTTGGGGCCTCGGGCGTCTTGTCACCTGGACCTCCACCCGGGCAACCTTTTCGCCACAGCCGGCCAGATCGTGCTCATCGAGTGGACCCTGGTGCCTCGGAGCTTCGGCAAAGATGCCGGCAACCTGATGGTCGGCGCCGTGTTCGGCTTCTTCGCCCCCCGACTGTTTCACAGTGTTTGGCGGAGGCCGTCCCGGTGGGCAACCTGAAGGGGCTGGAGGCGTCCGGTTGGTACCCGAGGCGTGGTCGAGAAAGGCGCCGACCCGTACCCACCACGGCACCTTGACGGGATTCCCGGCGTTCTTCCGCGCGCGAATTGCGGGCTAGCCAACGAGGTGCAGATCGCCGGGAAGGGGTATCACATATTGGCGCGCCGTAGGCTCAGCGCATGGTCGGCAACAGGGTTGCGCAGTCGGATGAGGCCGCTGAAGAACGAAGTCTGATCCTGGTCGGCGCCGACCGGCTCCTTCGCCTTCTCACGGCCCTACCCGGCCGACGCTCCGAGGCGCTCGCGGTGGTCAACGGGTTCTTCGGTGACAGGCTCGCCGACATGGGATCCACCCTGGCCATGCCTATGACCTTGCACTCGGGAACCGAGGTCCTCTCTCTCGATCGCGACAAGCTTTCGCAGGCGCTGCCCAATGTGACCGGACGGATCGCCCTTCTCGTCCACGGGCTGGCGTCGACCGAATCGGTATGGGGCTTCCCCGGCGATCCCGACACGACCTATGGCAGTTTGCTCGCCCGAGACCACGGCGTCACACCCGTCTCGTTGCGTTACAACACCGGACGACACATCTCGATCAATGGGCGGGAGTTCGCCAAGTTGCTCCACCACCTCGTTGCGGCATGGCCGGTGCCCGTCAGCGACATCACTCTCATCGGCCACAGCATGGGTGGCCTCGTGATCAGGTCTGCTTGTCACTACGCGTCCGCCACGCGACCGTGGCGAGGCCTCGCCTCCTTCCGGCGATCGTGGACCTCGAAGGTCAGGCGGGTAGTGCTTGTCGGTGTCCCGAACACCGGAGCGCCGCTCGAAGTGTTCGCCAACCTGACCAGCGCCGCACTGTGGTCGATCCCGTTCCCTGCGACGCGTCTGATCGGCCTAGGTCTCGACGCGCGCAGCGCGGGAATCAAGGATCTGAGGTTTGGTGCGATCACCGATGGGGACTGGTTGGAACAGAACCCCTACGCCCGTGAACGACCGGTGCCCCATCGTAGAGCCATGCTACGGCGAGCGGCCTACCTGATTGTCGTCGGGGGCCTTACTTCCGACCCCGCCCATCCGTTGGAACGAGTGGTGGGCGACGCGTTCGTCACCACGTCAAGCGCGTCGGGCACCCTCGACGAGGCGACGGGTCACGGGCTCTTCCCTAATTCGACCATGCGCATGTTCCCGAAGGTGACCCACATCGCGCTGGCCCACAGGCCCGAGGTCTATAACGAGATCGACCGCTGGTGGCCATGAAACCTGTGCCTCGGCGCAGTGGCGGCGCGATCCCCCAGACACTGGAGGGTGCAAGAGCCACGCTCACCGTGGCCAG
>JADGOI010000086.1 GCA_017883075.1 Acidimicrobiales bacterium | reverse complement strand
CGGACCCGTGGCTCCCGTGACACCCGTGCCGCCGGTCGCGCCGGCCGGACCCGTGGCTCCGGTGGCGCCGGCCGGACCCGTGGGACCCATCAGCCCCATGGGACCCGCCGCACCGGTCGGACCGTTTGCGCCCGCTGCCCCCTGCGAACCGGTCAGACCGGTGGCACCGGTGGTGCCTGTCAGCCCTTGTACGCCCGCCACACCCTGTACTCCGGTCGGACCGTTGGCGCCCGCCGCGCCGGTCGGACCCGTGGGACCCATCAGCCCCAGCCCCATGGGACCCGCCGCCCCAGTGGCACCGGTCGCACCCGTAGGACCGTTGGCGCCGGGCGTACCCGGGCCCGGGAATGACGCCGAGCCGGCGATCGGAGATGTGAGCGTGGCTCCGGCGCTCCCGGGCGTGCCGAAGAATTGGGCATCCCCAAAGGCGAAGACGCCACCGTCCCTGGCCACCAACCAGTAGCCCTGGCCGGCGGGAGTGGCCACGAGGCCGACGATCGGTGCCGCCAGGGGCGTCCCGTTCATGCCGCCGTAATACTTCGCATTCCCGAAGGCGTAGACGGCGCCTTCCTGGGTGACCATCCAATAGCCCGAGCCGGGGGCATCCGCACGTGGCGAGAGCCCGGTGCTCGCCCCCGCTGCGACACCCGGGACGACGCCGACAAACAGCCCGCTCATGACGGCTGCTCCGGCCGCCACTCCCGAAACCGTCTTCGACCACCTCTGGCGCTTGCTCATGGCCTGCTGGCGCCTGTCGATTGCCCGGCGCATCGATCGATTTCCCATGGTGCCCCCTCGTCGTGGATAACCGGCTAGAGAAGACGATAGCGTGCGCCGCGCTGTCTTTTCACGGTTCGCACGACCGACGAAAGGGGTACGGTGATCGGGTCGTGCGTTGCCAGTGCAGTCGGGGACCAGGGAGCCACCTCACCATGAAGATGCCATCCAACGGAACGTCGAGGTTGGGCGTGGTGAGGCCGGGGACGGTCGGATCCGTCGTGGCTGTCACGTTGCTCAGCCTCATCCTCGCCTCATGTGGAAGTGGGAACGGGAGCGGGTCGTCGACGACCATCGACACCCAACTCGCCGATGGCATCCACGCCCAGGCCAAAGGAGACAGTGCGTTGGCTGTGGCCGACTACCTGGCAGTGGTCAAGAGAGATCCCTCCAACAAGCTCGCTTGGTACGACCTCGGGGTCATCGCCCATCAAGCGGGCCAGGACACGGAGGCTGCCAAGGACTACCAAGCGGCGCTGGCCGCCGACCCGCACTACGTTCCCGCCCTCTACAACCTGGCCATCCTCAAGACGGCGACAGACCCCAAGACCGCTGAACAGCTCTATGAGACCGCGGCCGAGGTCGAGCCCAAGAACGCCAAGGTGCACCTGAACCTCGGATTCGTGCTGAAGATGCTGGGCCAGGACGCCAAGGGCAACGCGGAGATCGCCCAGGCGGTCAAGCTCGACCCGTCGCTCGCTCCCCGAGTGCCCACCGGCACCATGCAACCGGGGTGAGACCTGCGGGAGCCGACACGACCGTCGGCCTGGTCATGATCGTCAAGGACGAGGAACGGACGTTGCCACGCTTGGCGGCATCTCTCGACGGCCAACTCGACCATTGGACGATCGTCGACACCGGAAGCTCGGACGGAACCGTAGCTCTGGTCGAGGAGCTGTTCTCCGGTATTCCCGGCCAACTGATCCGCGACGAGTGGCGAGGCTACGGCCCGTCACGCAACGTGGCTCTCGAAGCTGCGCGCCCTCATTCCGACTGGCTGCTGACGCTCGATGCGGACGATACCTTCCACGGCGAGCTCGAGCGGGACATCCCGGCCGATTCGGATGGGCTGGAGGCCGAGTACCACGTGGAGCCATTGCGCTACTGGGTCCCCCGACTCGTCCGGGCCGAAGCCGACTGGCGGTGGCATGGGCGAGCCCACGAGTACCTGGCCTGTGCCGCCGGTCCGGGGAACCTGTTCCGCACCCAACGCTTCTACGTCACCCACCACGCGGACGGGGGGAACCGGGGCACGAAACTCGAGCGGGAGCTCGACCTGCTCCTCGCCGACCACCGCGAACAGCCTGACGACCCGCGGACGCTCTTCTATCTGGCACGGACCTACGAGGACATGGGTGAGACGGCCCGCGCCGCCACCTGGTATCGCAAGCGGGTGCGCTCAGGGGGCTGGGAGGAGGAAACGTGGTACGCCATGTGGCGTCTCGGCATCTGCCTCGTCGCCATCGGCAAGGCAGATGAAGGCTGCGGCGTGCTCTGGTGCGCGTGGGGACGACGCCCATGGCGGGCCGAGCCACTCTGGACGCTCGCCGAGCACTATCGGGTGACCAGCCAGTGGCGCCTGTGTTTCGAGGCATGCCGGCTGGCCCGCCAGTTCTGCGGGGTGGGCGACGAGGAACCCGGAGCCGGGTACGGCGGCGACCGGCTGTTCGTGCACGCCGACGTCTACCAGTGGCGGATCGCCTACGAGGAGTCGATCTGCGCCTACTACCTCCACGAGCACGATCGTGGACGGGCGCTCATCGCCGAGCTCCTCGCTCGCGACGATCTCCCCCCGGCGATCAGACAGAGCGTCGAAGACAACCTACGGTTCTACGTGGACAATGCCGAGGAGCCAAACCGGACGACTCCCTTCCCGTGAAGATGGTGCGCTGACCGGCCTGGCCGCCACCCCGCCGAGCCGGCTCGGATCTCAGCTCCCGATGATCCCTGACCCGTGTCCGGGTGATGTCGCGACATCCATCGGAGACTCTCGAGCTTCGTGGTGGAGCGTCCGGGTGGTCGTCTTGCCATCGACCCGGCGTCCAACCTTGCTCAGACGTGATGGACGACCCAACTCACGCCCTGAAACGCCCGCCACCCCAGGTAGATGACCGAGGCCACCAACATGAACTTGAAATACCAGGGTGTGCTGCGGTGCTCGAGAGTTTCCGAGCCACAGGTCGGGCACCTGCCATCCTCGGCCAACTGGTCATCCTCGAGGTGCTGGTCGCATTGTTCACACCAGGCCACCACTCACCTCCGACGTCCTCCACCTCCGTTGGGACCCTTGGCCCGAACCCGTAGCTTTATCGGCGTGGGGCCCAGTTCGAAGCGCTCGCGCAGCCCCCGCTCGACGTAGCGCAGATAGGTCGGTTGAAGCCGACCGTTCGTGAAGAGGGTGAAGGTCGGCGGGTCGTTCGCCCCTTGGACCGCGTACTGGATCTTGGCTCCCACCGGGGGGTGCGCCATCTGAATCGACTTCATGGCCCGGTTGAGCTCTCCGGTCGGGATGCGCGAATGGTACGCCTCTTCGGCTGTGGCCACCGCCGGCAGAATATGGTGCACGCCAAGGCCGGACAGGGCGCTGATCTTCAATACCGGAGCATCACCGAGGAAGGCCAGCCGATCACCGATGTCGATGAGGATGTCGGGCCGATCCTCGGTGGGTATCAACTCCCACTTGTTCAGCACGATCACCGTCGGGCACCCGGCGGCGGCCACCCGTTCGGCCAATCGCTGATCTTGGTGGGTGACGCCCAGCGTGGCATCGATGATCAGCAGGGCGATGTCCGCCCGGTCCAACGCTTCGAGGGCACGGAGCACCGAGAAGTATTCGGTGCCCCGCTCCGTCCGTGACTTCCGGCGCATGCCGGCGGTATCGATGAAACAGACGGTCCCCTCAGGGGTCTCCACCACCGTGTCCACCGCATCACGGGTGGTGCCGGGCGCATCGTGGGTGATCGACCGTTCATCACCGACCAACCGGTTGAAGAGTGTCGACTTCCCGACATTCGGCCGGCCGACCAGAGCCACCCTTGGAATCGAGGTGCCACTCCCCTGCCGGTCCCCGCCGGGCTCATCTTCGTCCTCCGACCCCGCGGCCACGGCGTCAGGGTCCGGCAGGAGCCGCACCACGTCATCGAGCAGGTCTCCGGTTCCCCGTCCATGCAGGGCGCTCACCGGCCACGGATCACCCAAGCCCAACGAGACTGCCTCCCATGCATCGGATTCGCGTTGGGACGAGTCGACCTTGTTGACCACCACCCGCACCGGGCGGCCGGATCGTTTGAGGAACCGGGCGACGGCCATGTCTTCGTCGATGAGGCCGACGGTGACGTCGACCACCAGCAGCACGACGTCGGCCTCGGCCACCGCTCGTTCGGCTTGGGCACTGACCTGGGCATCGAGAGGATCGTCGGTCGACAGCCACCCCCCGGTATCCACCACGGTGAACGCGTGACCGCACCACTCGGCATCGAGTTCTTTGCGGTCCCTGGTGACGCCCGATCGTTCCTCGACCACCGCGGCCCGACGGCCGACGATGCGGTTCACCAATGTGGACTTGCCCACGTTTGGTCTCCCGGCGATCACCACCAATGGCCGGGTGCGGGTGGTTTCTGTCGTGGCCTCCGGCGTAGAGGTGGTCATCGTGACACTCCGATCGTGACGGGTACCCGTTCCGGTCGGGACACTTCGTTGGAACCGCATCCGCCGGAGGACTGGGTCGATACGGGGCCGGTTCCGTCGAGCGCCCGGCGCAATGACAGCCCGTCGGTGGCAACGACCTCCACCGGACGAGGCAGGTCGGTCACTGTCAGGTCATCGAGGAAGCGACCCTCGGAGAGGCATGAGTCGGGAAGTAGGTAGCGATGGCCTTGGGGCTCCGCCTCGAGAGCCCGGGTCAGATCGATGCCGGTCATCAGCCCCGAAACACCGATGTTGCCACCGAAATAGTCGTTCGGCACCGGCACCAGCCGGATGTCCGAGCGTCCGAGGGACTCCACCAACGGGGCCAGAACCCGTGCGCCGTACTCACCGGTGAGGATGGCGATCGGTACATTTCCGTCCGATCGCGGCGTGGTCGGATCGGCCCGTTGGGCCCGGTAGCCCGACGCCGGTGCCCCATCCACCCAGGCGAAGAAGCCCGGCCGCACGCCCAACGCCGCCCGTTCGTCTCCCCCGAATGCCGCTTCGAATGCCCGGGCCATGCCCAGGCCGTTCTCGTGCTGGGGAAAGCCGTCGTAGGTGGATGCTGCCGGGAAGGGCCGATCGGCCATCAGGTAGTACTCGTCAGCTGCGTAGACCATCCGTCGGCCGAGGGCAGCCAGAAAGGTCTGCTGCCATAGATCGATGGCATCACAGACTTCGGCCGCTTCCTCTCGGGTGTGGGGCCGCATGCCCGATTCATTGGAGAATCGACTCACCCCCAGAGGCACGCATGCCACCGTGGCCATCGTCGGGTACCGGTCGAGCACGCCGGCCAGGGTGTCGTGCAGGATCTCCCCGTTGTTCCGGTCTGGGCACACCACAATCTGGCCGTGGACCTCGATACCCCCGTCGAGAAGGGCGCTCAACCAGCGCAAACTGGTGGCTCCGCGCTGGTTGCGCAGCAATCGTGATCGCACATCGGGATCGGTGGCATGGATCGAGACGAACAACGGGCTCAAACGCTCAGTGAGGACCCGTTCGAGGTCCATTTCGGTAAAGCGGGTGAGCGTGGTGAAATTGCCGTAGAGAAACGAGAGCCGGTAGTCATCGTCCTTGAGGGACAGGCTCCGGCGCATTCCCTTGGGAAGCTGGTTGATGAAGCAGAACTCGCAGTGGTTGTCGCAGGTCCGAACCCGATCGAACACAGCTGACGACACTTCTACACCCAAGGGCTCCCCCGGTTGCTTGCTGACTGACATCGAAAATGGGTGTGCCACCCCGCGACGGTGAATTACGAGGTCCAATTCGGGCTCGTCGACCAACAGGCTGTATTCGATGACGTCGCGCGGCGACCGTCCGTTGAGGAAGAGAAGTTCGTCCCCGGGCCGGAGCCCGGACAGATCCGCCGGTGACAGTTCGGTGACGGCGACGACCGTAGGCGCCGTCGTACCGCGTGGTACCGACATGTCCCAAGGTTACCCGCTCCCCCGCCTGGTCACGGCGCCGGCCTCCGGGTCCCGGTGCCGTCGTGTCACCACTAGCCTGGGAATGTGCCCGTTGAACGAGTACTTCTGGCCGAGCCGAGAGGGTTCTGTGCCGGCGTAGAGAAAGCCATCAAGGCGTTGGCGTGGATGGTGCGGGTCTTCGAGCCACCCGTCTACTGCTATCACGAGATCGTCCACAACCAGCATGTCGTCGACCAGTTCCGGGCCCAAGGGGTCATCTTCGTGGATGACGTCACCGAGGTCCCGGCCGGGGCGCCGCTGATGCTCTCGGCCCACGGTTCTGCCCCCGAGGTGGTCGATGCAGCCCGTGACCAGGGCCGGGTCGTGGTCGATGCCGTATGCCCCCTGGTCACCAAGGTGCACCATGAGCTCAAAGTCCGGGCCCGAAAGGGGTACACGGTGCTCTATGTCGGCCACCAGGGTCACGAGGAGGCGGTAGGCACCATGGCGGTGGCACCAACAGCTGTGCGCCTGCTCGAGCGGGTGGAAGACGTCGACGCGTTGCCGGAGCCTGAACCCGGTGAAGGCGGCTCGTCACAGGTGGCTCTGCTGGCCCAGACCACACTGAGCCACGATGAATGGTCCGGCATCGTCGATCGGGCCCGGGAGAGGTTCCCCGACCTGTGGATGCCCAACCGGAGCGATCTGTGCTTTGCCACCACCAATCGTCAGGCTGCGCTCAAAGCGGTCGTGGGACAGTCCGACGCAGTGGTGGTGATCGGATCGGCCAACTCCTCCAACACGGTGGCGTTGGAGGAGGTGGCGTTGGCATTCGGCTGTCCCCGGGTGATCCGGATCAATGACGCATCCGAGCTGCCCGACGACCTCAGCGGCACGGTGGGGGTGACCGCTGGTGCATCCGCCCCGGAAGCTCTGGTGCAGGCGGTGGTGTCCCGACTTGCACCCGTTCACGGTGTCCAGTCGGCTCCGATCACCGTGGAAGAGGAGTACTTCCCACCTCCACCCGAACTGCGCGAGATCCTGCGGAGCCTGGAGGCCGCGGTAGCCCTGATGACCGCGGCTCCGATGGTCGGTAGCGGGATGGTCGACGGTGGGACGACCTTGCTCTCGGGTGATCGCTCCATCGATGCCGCCGACGTGCTGGAGGCGTTCGCCGGTGGCTCGGTCGCTCAGTACCGTCCGGTCGAGGCCACCGATCGGTCGTAGAGCTCCTGAATCGTTTCGGTGAGCTCTTCGGTCATGGTGTGGAGCTGACTCCGCGGCACCCGACCGCTCGCGGTACGGGCCGGTGCGGCAATAGGCTCGCCCACCACCAGATGAATGCGCCGGGGTCGGGGGATCTTGGTGCCCTTCGGCATGACCGATGCCGAACCGCCGATACCCACCGGGATCACCGGTGCCCCGGTGCGTGCGGATAGAAAGGCCACGCCCTGGTGGAGATCCTGCACCACCGGCCCCGCTCTCCGTTCCCCCTCGGGGAAGAGGACCAGCACTTCGCCGGCGTCCAGGACCCGCTGAGCCAGGCGCAGAGCCTCCCGATCAGCGGCTTGGCGATGAACGGGGAAGGCCCCTACCGACTGGAGGAACCGCCCGAGCAGAGGTCTCTTCCACAGGTTGTCCTTGGCCATGTAGTGAAGCTTTCGGCGGGTCACCTCCGAGGCCACAAAGAAGTCGATCCCCGAACGATGGACGGGAGCGATGATCACCGGTCCCTCGGAAGGAACCCTCTCCATGCCCTCCACCTTGGTGCGGAACAACAGACGGTTCAACCCATGCACCAGGGCCCGCAGAAACCGGTAGATCGGGGTGAAGCTGGTGTCCACCTCCGCGTCGCCCACCGACGGTGACTCCGCGTCCCGGGGACCGGTCGTATCGCTCACAGCCACGTCAGCACCTCTTCCACTACTGCTTCGCTCGAACGCCCGGTGGTGTCGATGATCTTCGCCCCTTCGGCAACCTCGAGAGGGGATGCCGCACGGGTGCTGTCGAGGTGGTCGCGCCTGGCCAATCGGGCAGGTCCCTCTTCGCTCCGGCGCCGAGCCCGCTCCTCACCTGAGGCGGTGAGGTAGATCTTCAGGTCGGCGTCAGGAAACACCACGGATCCGATGTCACGTCCCTCGACGACACCGCCGCGGTGGTCCACGACCCACTGGCGTTGCCGGGCCACCATGGTGGCCCGGACATCACGGTTGGCGGCCACCACCGATACCGCCCGGTTGACGTCAGGGGCGCGAATGGCCTCGGTGATATCCGTCCCGTCGGCCGTCACCCGGTCACCGACGTTGATCGACATGGTGCGGGCCAGTGAGGCTACGGCCTGGTGGTCGGCGGGATCCACCCCACGGGCGATGGCACCCCACGCCACTGCCCGGTACATGGCCCCGGTATCCAGGCGCTGGAGTCCCAGATGGCGGGCCAATGCCCGGGACAGGGTCGACTTGCCGGCGCCGGCGGGCCCGTCGATGGCGATCACCCTTCCGACGCTGCCGGCCGGCTGGCCGGCAGGTGGTCGGGTCACTTCGCTGCCGCCAGGGCCTCGAAATCCTGATGGAACCGCGGGTAGCTCGTCTTCACCGTTTCCCATCCGATGATGGTGGTCACATCGGTCGGCGACGGACAGGCGGCCCCGGCGATGGCGGCAGCCATGGCCATCCGATGGTCACCCCGGGCGTCGACAATTCCGGGCTGTAATCCTTGGCCTCCGGAAATCACCAGGTCGTCGCCTTCCGTCCAGGCGGTACCCCCGAATGCGTTCACCAGGTCCACCGTGCCACTCAGGCGGTCGGACTCCTTCACCCGCAACTCGCCCACGTCGGTGAACCGGCTCTGGCCGGTTGCCATCGCCGCGGCCACGGCCAGGATCGGCACCTCGTCGAGAGAGGGGATCTCATCGGCGTGAACCACGGTTCCGGTCAGTGACGAGGTCCGGCTGGTGATCGATCCGATGCCGGTCACCTGTTGATCCACCGTCACGTCTCCTCCCATCCGTTTCAGCACGTCGAGGAAACCTGTCCGTTCAGCCCCCAGGTGTATCTCGACCACGGTGACCACACTCCCGGGCACCACGACACCGGCAACTACCCAGTAGGCCGCCTGGGAGGGATCACCGGGCACCACCACCGCGGTCGGCCTGAGGTCGCTTCGCCCGATCCGGATGGTCCGCCCGGAACCGGAGTTGGAGACAGTGATGTCCGCCCCCATCTGCGCCAACATCTCCTCGGTATGCCCACGGGTGGGAACCGGCTCGTGCACCACGGTCTCGCCTTCGGCCGACAACCCGGCCAGCAGTACCGCCGATTTCACCTGGGCGCTGGCCATCGGGGGCGTGTACTCGATGCCATGCAATTTTCCGCCGATGATCTCCACCGGGGGAAGGCACCGGGAACCCTGCCCGCTGATGTGTGCCCCCATCCGCCCCAGGGGTTCCGCCACCCGGTCCATCGGCCGACCGCGCAGGGAGGCATCGCCGGTGAGATTGGCGGTCACCGGCAGACCGGCCACTACTCCCAGCAACAGGCGCATTCCTGTCCCCGAGTTCCCCAGGTCGATGGGACCGCTGGGGCTATGAAGCCTCGAACGTCCGCCTTGGACGACGGTGGCCTCGTCCCCTTCCTCCACCTCGGCACCCAGGGCGCGCACCGCCTCCGACGTACGGCGCACATCGTCACCATCGGAGAGCCCGGCAATGGTGGAAGTGCCCTCGGCCAGAGCAGCCAAGAGGAGGGCGCGGTGGGAGATGGACTTGTCGCCCGGGAGTGCGACCGAGCCCTGAAACGCCCGACCGCCGTTGACCCGCATCGTCTCGGGAGTGAGCGCGGTTGTCACAGGCTGGGCCCAACCGGGCCACTGGTCGCCCGGTAGCCGCGTTCGGACAATGCCACCAGCAACTTCTCCGTATCACTTTCGCCGATGGTGAGCACCAGAACCCCGCGGTCGCCTTCCACGGAGTGGGCGATCTCGAGGTCGAAGATATTGACCCCCAACTCGGCGGCCAGGGTGGTGATCTCGGCCAGGACCTTCGGGCGGTCGAGCACCGGTACCCGCACTTCCACCAGATCTTCGGCCCGGGGCGTCCGTTCGGCCAGGGCACGGCGGGCCACCGCCGCCCGACCCAGGATGTCGAGCAGGGAGTCACGGTCGTGCTCAGCCACCCGGCGTCGCATGGCCACCAGGGCATCGACCAGCAGGTCGAGGGTGGCGACGATGGCGTCGGCGTTGTCATCGCAGATGTCGGGCCAGATGTTGGGTTGCCCGGCGGCGATTCGGGTCATGTCCCGAAATCCGCCCGCGGCCAGCTGGAGCAGGGCCGCATGCTCCTCCCCCAGGCCGGCGGCCAGGTCCATGAGGGTGGCGGCGGTCAGGTGGGGGACGTGGGAGACCACCGCCACCAGGGCGTCGTGGCGGGATGGGGCGAGAGCCACCACCACGGCACCCATCTCGGCCAGCACGCTGCGGACCCTGGTGTAGGCCACCGGATCGGTCAGTGCGGTGGGGGTGAGCACCCAGGTGGCCCCCACGAAGAGATCAGCGGATGCTCCTTCCAACCCAACCTGTTCCGAGCCGGCCATCGGATGACCGCCCACGAACGACGGATGGTCGACGGCAGCCACCAATGCGCCTTTGACACTGCCCACGTCGGTGACAATCACGTCGGGTCTGCGATCGGGACGGGCCAAGAAGTCGGTAATGATCTGGCCGGCGGCATGCACGGGGGTGGCCACCACCACCAGCTCGGCGTTCGGGTCGACGCCTTCGATAGTAAGGGCCCCCCGGCCGACGGCACGGGTGGCGACACCGGGCGCGGCGTCGACACCGCTCACGTGCCACCCACGCTCACGCAGGGCCATGCCGACCGAGCCCCCGATGAGGCCGGTTCCGAAGATCATGGCGCGGCCGGGATCGGCCGGCTGATCGTCCCTCCGTGCCGGGTTCAGGGGTGACGGGGTGGCGCCGTCCTCAGTCGGGGAGGTCGTCACGGAGTCCTCTTGCACCCTCGAGGTAGACGTGGTGGATATCGCTGCGGGGGCGTTCGCTCTCTACGTGCAGCATCACCCGGATGCAACGGGGTACGGAGCCGGCCACAGCGAGTTCCCGGGCACAGATGAGCGGGACGGCCCCGAGGCCGATGGACCGGGCGGCGGTGGCCGGGAAGGTCGAGACGATGTCC
>JADGOI010000201.1 GCA_017883075.1 Acidimicrobiales bacterium | reverse complement strand
TGCCCGGTCCTCGGGGAGGAGGTCACCTTCGGCCTCGGCTTCAAGCCGACGACCCCCCGACGACCGTTCGGCACCAACCCGCGCAGCTTCGGGCACTTCGGCACCGGGGGCGCAGTTGGCTTCGCTGATCCGGATGCGGGCGTCGCCTTTGGCTACGTGATGAACCACGTGATCCCACGGTGGCAGAGCTCGCGCAACCGGGCACTTATCGACGCCTTGTATCGCTCGCTCTGACGGAGGTTGGGCTCGGCGGTGGCCCATTCGGCCATGGTGCCCCGACCACCGGCGGGCACCCCCGTCGGTGCGGAACTCGTGGTCGGCGTCGGCGAGAACCTCTCCGGCAACCGCAGCATCGCCGAGCTTGTTTGCGACGGCCATGCCGTGATTCGGCCCACCAGCTGACTGCCCCGGACCACGCATCCCAAAACGTCACCGCGTAGGTGATTCCCAACTCCAGGTGTGCGGTCCCACTCGACAGGGCGAAGGCTGCTGATGCCGCCGCTGGCAAGCACTCGCGATCGCACATGCCGACTCGGAATGCACGCGACCTTCTCGTGTGATCTCTCGGATGAGCCCCACGAAGCCCGTGCTAGGTTGCCAATCGTGGCCGTCGTTGCCTTCAGATCCGAGGTTCAAGCATCTGGGGTTGTGACCGATGACTGCGGTCCGTTCTTCGCCGGCGACGATGCAGAACGCGGATATCCCGTCACCCCTCGAACTGATCTCGGGAGGATGCTCGGCAGCCGGATCGTCCCGGAAGCCTCTGACGTTGCCACCGGGCCGTGAACATGCCCGAGCCGGCCTTGCGGATGTCACCTGGTTCAGCTCCAATGCGACGTGACGTCGAGACATGAAGCTGAACAGTGACGAGCGCACCCAGGCGGTCTTCGGCGCCTTCGACGGAGTCGTCTCTGTCATCGGGTTCGTTTTCGGCCTGATCGTGCATCACTCGTCACCTTCGGCAATCGCGGTTGGCGGCCTTGGCGGTGCCATCGCGGCCACCATATCCATGACCACCGGCGAGTACGAGAGTCGGGATGGTGAATGGCAGGCACGGATCGGTGGAGCGGGGGCGATGGGGGTTGCAACTTTCGTCGGATCACTCGTTCCGGTGTGGCCGTTCTTCGTGTTCTCCCGAAACCCTGCGCTCTGGCTGGCGATCGCGGGTAGTGTCCTCGTCGCCACCTGGATCGGAAGCGAGAAGCACAAGGGTTTCCTGGGCTACGCGGTGGCGTATATGACGCTCTTCGGCGCGGCGGGGCTGACCCTTGTCGTGGTGAATCTCATCCCCCAGAGTGCCGTGATCACCTGATGTGTGATCACCCGTCGAGAACGCACAGCTGTGTGGCCGGGACCGAGTCGGAATTCCCGATCACTCATTATGTTTGTGCGAATCGCTGATTCGGGACACTAGGATCCGGCGCGGTGGTCCCCAGTCAGTACCACGATTTCTTCGTGGCGAGTGCCGGAGTGGCGGGCACGCTGATCGGCCTCCTCTTCGTAGCGGTTTCCGTCAATCCGCGATGGGATGACGACGATCCTGATCGTCAGCTGGAGTTTGCGATCCGTGCTGGGCTCGCCTTCGTCGCCCTGAGCAACACGCTCGTCGTCGCGCTCTTTGCTCTCGTTCCCGCGACCAACCTGGCCACCCCGGCTATCGCCGCCTCAACGGTCGGTCTCAGCTCTTCTCTGGCGCTGGCATACATGATCGTGCGTGCCGAGGGGACCGTTCGTCGCGTTTGGAAGCTCCTACTGATCGGGGTGCAGGCGACCACCTTCCTCCTGCAACTCGTCACGGCCGCCAACTTGTCCACTCACCCGCACAGCGCCTCGGACCTCCAAAATCTCGCCATTCTCTCCGTGGTGTTCTTTCTCATCGGCATCCACAGGGCGTGGGAGCTGATCGGGGCGACGGAGACGAGCCTCCTCCACACTCTCGCTGCAGCCATCCGGCAACGCAACTCGATCCGCTCCGCGACGATCCGAGGTGATCCGGTGGCGCCGGACATCCAAGATCTACCCCCAGAGGACCGGTGAGCGGGCATGCCATCCGATGCTGCGCCCGTGGCGTGCGCGCCGAGGCCGGCGACCATGTCGCCATTCCGGGGTCAACGGTGGACGAATCCCGAAGGCCACCGGCACGGCACCGGTCAGTCCGCTGCGGTCCGCCGGTTCAGCGCGCCCTTCGATTCCCATCCATGCCGCCGCCTCGACCAACAACGCCGATCATGGACGCCTTCGTCGCACAACACGTGGACCTCAACGCAGCGGGCACCCCTTGGAATCAGTCACCTAGGCTGCGACGGCGCTGATCGCGTTCGATCCGAGGTGAACCTTGCAAGTAACCATCCTGGGCAGTGGAAGCCCGATTCCCGACCCTGAGCGAGCTGGACCTTCGACGCTGGTCCGTACCTCTATTGGAGACCTTCTTTTCGATTGCGGGCGGGGGGTGCTTATGCGTGCCGCCGCTGTTGCATCGGGCGCCGGAGCCTTCCAAGCATTGTTCCTGACCCACCTGCACAGCGACCACATCACCGATCTCAACGACGTGTTCACAATGCGGTGGGTCATGTCGTTCTCGCCCAATCCATTGCCCGTGTTCGGCCCGAGCGGAACAGGCGGTCTTCTGCAAGCCACCGAGGCAATGCTGGAGCCGGATATCGGTTACCGACTTGCACACCACGACGACCTCGAATGGAGACCTTCTGCTGTCGTAACTGAAGTTGGATCAGGCGTGATTTTTGACCAGGGCACGGTCCGAGTCACGGCCGCCCCCACAGATCATGCGCCCGCCCATCCGACTGTTGGCTATCGCATCGATGATGACGGGCGGTCCGTGGTCATTGCTGGTGACACGGTGCCATGCTCGGGCCTCGACCAGATATGTGCTGATGCTGATGTACTCGTACATACAGTTGTCCGGCGTGACCTCATAGAGCAGATTGGCCTGCCCCGGCTCACTGACGTGCTGGACTACCACTCGTCGGTCCCGGACGCAGCCCGGACAGCGGAGCGAAATGGGGTCCGAACACTGATACTGACCCATCTGGTGCCACCGCCTGTACCTGGCACAGAACAGGAATGGCTAGACCAAGCCGCAGCCAACTTCAACGGACATGTCGTATTGGCTTCCGATCTGCTGACGGTTGAGGTGTGAACTGAGGAATGGGCCAGGCAGCAGGCCATTCCGGAAGTGCCGGCCGGGCGCATGCAACTTTCGCCACCGCCAAGGTTGTTGGGTCGGCCTCTCTGGCGCACAGAGTGCGTGGTGATATCCGGAGAATGCGGGGGTGGCGAACGTACAGAGCGCGTGCAGGTCGGCGTCGTGCGCCCCCTCCGATGACCGAGCGGGAGCCGTCACATGGAGCAAACGGTGCCGGTGGCGGCACTGGTTGACCCCTGGCCTGACCAGCCATTGTTTACTACCTCATGGTAGTATCTTATGTATGGCAAAAGAGAAGGCCACTATTACTCTCGACCGTGCCAAAGCGGCAGCTGCTCG
>JADGOI010000085.1 GCA_017883075.1 Acidimicrobiales bacterium | reverse complement strand
CCGCCGGAGTAGGCGCCCCCCGAGAGGCAGAAAATCAGCGAACAGGTCAACGTGATGGACGAGCGTCGTAAACACCCCGAGCTCGCCTCCTGCCTCGTCAACCAATTCCTGTTGCCGCTGGCTGCGTTGGTCTTTGGCTAACGGCTCCACTCGAACGGGACCGGCCATGGTGCACCCCTTTGCTAGGTGTGCGCATCCTAGGCACGTGGGTTGGCTGACCTGCCTCTTGACATGTTACGCCGAGTAACGTTACTGTAAGTAACATGGTGAGAGCGGGACGGCGGGGTCGGGACACGGCGGGTGAGATCGATTTGAAAAGGGCATCTCCGGGTCGAAAGACCTCTCGGAGCGCTAGCGACAAGTCGGAGCGGCAGGCCCGACGTACCGCTCGGCGCATCGAGTTGGTCGAAGCCGCTCTGGAGGTGATTCGCCGGGACGGCCCGGGGGCTTCGATGGATCGGATGGCAGCCGAGGCAGGGGTGACCAAGCCCATCCTCTACCGTCATTTCCAAGATCGTGCCGGTCTGGTCGCCGCCATCGGCGAGTGCGCCTTCAACCAAGTGAGTGTGGAGTTGGACAAGGCGCTGCACGCCGATGTGACGCCGCGCCAAATGGTCCTTTCCGCCATCGACACATATCTCCAGTTCATCGAGTCGGATCCGGACGTCTACCGGTTCCTCGTCCACCGGACCAGCAACGAGGGCACAGGTTCGGGGCCAATGCTCAACGAGTACATGGCCCGAGCCGGATGCCAGGTCGCGATGGTGCTGGGTGAGGGACTGCGGGCCGCAGGCCTCGATTCCGGACCGGCCGAGGCGTGGGCATTTGGAATCGTCGGTATGGTCCACTCGGCGGGGGACTGGTGGATGGATCGGGCCACAATGCCCCGGATCCGGCTGGCCGAGTACCTGACCAACCTCGTCTACGACGGACTCTCGAATGCCGAATCACTTGGCACCGCCGGCACCTCGCTGCCGGCTGCCGGAGGCGACGCACCCGGCACAGTTCTTCCACCCGACTCTTCCGCCATCATCCATACGACGGCCGACATCGAGCCCGATACCGCGGAGCGTGTCGTCAACCCCGTCGCTCCCAAACGTAGGAGATCCTCATGACCACAACCGAGATGCGCCCGATCAATGAGAATGCACTCAGCGATACCGACCATGACATTGCCCTCGATGGTGGCCTGCGTGTCGCCACCACCCGTCGGGTGGGTCGGCTCAACGCCGCGTCGCTCCGCAAGGTGATCGAGCCCGACACCGACGTGGTCGGCGCCCTTGGGTCGGGCCAGGTCTTTGCCACCGAACTGTCGGTGACAGCCGATCTCGACCTGGAGTTGACCGAGGAACAAAAGGTGAGGTTGTCGCGGGAGGAGATCGCCTCGGTCACCGTTGCCGGTATTCGGTTCGAGGCGATTCTGATGTCCGGATTCGCCGAGCAGGTGGCACACTCCTCGGCTATTGGCGATCCCCGCATCATCTACATGCTTCACGAAATCGGCGAGGAGACCCGGCACTCCCGGCTCTTCCTCCGGCTCGTCGATCAGTTGGCTCCGATGGCAAAGAACCCGGCAGACCATGGCGTTGCCAACTTCCTGTTCCGTCACGTCACCCGGGCCCTGATCCGCCGGCCGGCGACATTGTGCGCGTTGGTCCTGGCCGGTGAAGAGATACCCGACCTCCTCCAGAAGAGGTTGGTCGAACACCCTGACACCGACCCGTTCCTGAAGAGCGTCAACCGGTATCACCGTCAAGAGGAAGCCAGGCATCTGGCCTACGCTCGGATGGTCCTTCCCGAACTGTGGGAGGAAGCCTCCTGGGTGGACAGGGTCACCATCAGGCACCTCCTTCCCTTCATCATCCGGACCATGTTCGACTGGATGGTCCACCCAGGGGTGTTCGAGACGGTCGGGCTGCCTGGGATGGCAACCTGGCGGGCGGTGACCGACAGTCGGCATCAGAGAGACATGCGTCACCAGGCCACCCGACCGGTGTTGGCTGCTCTGGTCACCTCGGGGGTCGTCCCGACCGGACGTGTGGCCCGAGCTTGGAGAAGGTTGTGCGGTGTCGACCGCTTCGGTCAACCGGTCGGGAGCTGATCGGAGAGGCCGGCTCCGAATGTCGATCTCCCGAGTTGGGGATGACCGGTGGACATCTCACCGATTCCTGGGGATAGGGCCAAGAATCCGGCGGAAAAGGTAGGGATTTCGCGTCAGCCTCTTGACCTCGGTTCGTTGCTGGCGCACTGTGTCCGTAGTTCGGGAAACCGAAGCTCCACCGGAAGTGGGAGGAGGCCGAGGAAGGGGTCGCAAGGCTCATTCCGAGGACCGATCCCAGCGGCGGGCGACGAGGAAGGGCCGAGAGGCCTGACCAGCGAGCCGGTCGTTCGACGAGGTGAGGAGAGGGGCCGTAAGGCCCGACTCCGACCCCGAATCGACTTGCCGAGGAGGCGGGCTGAAAGGCCCGTTTCTGATGGTTGGTGGAGCAGTAGGTTCCCGACACGGTTGTCAGGGGGACGGACCGGCGTGCTCGTCGAGAGCGCATCGGCTCGGTGCTCGATGCAGGGTCGTCCGACACGGCTCAGCGCGAGTGGAGCCAGGGCATTCCGAGTACGTGGCCCCGAGAAGCTCGGGCGGTTTCGACCGTCCGGCTACTCGGGGCTGCGTCGCGCGAGCACTGGGGTCGGTGGAGCCCAACTGACCTGCCGTGATCTCCGAGACGCTGGCCTCAATGACGATGGGCGGTTCCTGTTCCGATAGGCAGCGAGTCCGGGGACTCCATCGGGCACGGGTCGTCATCGCTATCGATACACCGCTCACATTCGAGTTCGAGCGTGCTGTGCAAGATGGAGAACGATCCGGCGATCGTGCGTTTGACCTGGTCCCCGATGACCTGGGCCTCCTCGAGTGTCGGGTGTCCGGTCAGTACCAGGTGGGCGGAGAGCACCCTCATCTCGCTCGACAGGCTCCACACATGAAGGTCGTGTATCTCGTCGACGCCTTCGACTCCGGCCATCGCCGCAGTGAGATCGGGGAGGTCCACGTCCGCCGGCGTCGACTCCAACAGAACCGAAACACTGCTCTGGAAGACAAGCCCCGCTTGGTACACGATGATGGCCGCCACCACCAGGGCAGAGGCGGGATCAAGCCACGTGGCGGAGGGCACGGCCAGGAGACACGCAGCCGAGATCAAGACGGCCAGAGAAGCAAGGGCGTCCCCGAGCATGTGCAGCAGAGCCGACCGCATATTGATGTCGGCGGATCCGTCGCGGAGCACCATCGCTGCCAGTCCATTGAGGGCCAGGGCCACTGCGGCCACGATGACGACCACCTCGGCATGGACGTGTTCAGGGTGGTAGAGGCGGCGAACGCTTTCGAACACGATGACAACCGTCACCGCGGTGATGGCGGCGGCATTGGCCAACGCAGCCAGAATGGTGGCCCGGTGGCCTCCGAACGAATGCTCGGCGCTACGGGGGCGGATGGCCAGTCGGACAGCTACCAGCGAGAGGAGCAATGCGGCGACATCGGTCACATTGTGTCCGGCGTCGGCCAGCAGACCGGTGGAATGGGCTGCCACCCCATAGACAATTTGGGCGGCCACCAACACCACGTTGAGGGCAAGGCTCAGAGTTAGCCGTCGGGTTCGGGTCATGGAGTCGCCGAATCCAAGGCTACAGGGGGATCGGGGGCGATCCGGTGGCTCAGGCGATGCCGCTCCACAAGCGATCTGGCCTGGTTCCCCAGGCCACCTGCCGTGCCAGTGCGGCTCGGACGACCGGCAGGTCGTCGGCGTGGGTGACGCCCACGCAACTCGAGTCGGTGGCGAGGACCCGGACCGGCTCCCCTTTGCCGGACGCGATCATGGCGCCGACAACTTCGGGGAGGAGCACCTCGGACTTGGGGATATCGGTCCCCGACTCGACGGCGGCGATGAGCGCATCCTCATCGAGGCCCGATTCGCCCATAGCGGCATCGAGGATGTCCCAGATCGAGTGCCGAAACCCCCAGAGGTTGACGGATACCGACAGGTCGGCAGCGAGTGTGTCGGGAAGGACACCGTCCAAGGCTGTGAAGGCCACGCCACCATGAAGTCGGGACACATGACGGCGCTCGTGAATTGCCAGCAGCCGACCGGCGCCATCGACCTCACACACTCCTCGGGTGACCGCCGCGTCGGTGACCACGGTGGACGCCAGATGGTACCCGACCAGTGCGTGGCCGGGTGTGTCGGTGACCAACCACGCGGCCAGCTCGCCCATTGCCGACAGGCCATAGACATCGTCGGCATTGGCTACGGCGAAGGACTGATCGTCCCTGATGGCTGGCCGGGCGGCCAACACGGCATGGGTGGTCCCCAGCGGAAGCCGTTGTTCGGCGAAGGACACCGGGATCGAGGTGGGCCAACACCGCTCCACATGGTAACGGATGGCGGGACCGGATTCGGGGTGGAGGACCAGCACCAGATCACCGAATCCGGCCGCCATCGCATCGCTGGCCAACAGGTCGATGACTGCTTCGCCGTGAGGCCCGACCGGAGCCAGTGGCTTGCATCCGCCGTACCGACGGGCCATGCCGGCGGCCAACACCACCAAGGATGGGGCGGGGGACACCTGAGTTGTCAGCCGCCCCAGTGCAACACGGCACTGGCCCACGTCATGCCACCGCCGAAACCGGTCAACAACACCTTGTCGCCTTTGTTGAGGCGGCCGGCATCAAGAGCGTCGGCCAGGGCCAGTGGGATCGATGCCGACGAGGTGTTGCCGTAACGGTCGATGACCACTACCGCCTTCTCCTCGGGGATCCCGAGACGTTGGCACGCCGCACTGATGATCCGCAGGTTGGCCTGGTGGGGGACCATCAGATCGATGTCGTCGGCGGTCAACCCGGCATCGGTGATGGCCTTCTGGGCTGAATCGATGACCACCCTCACTGCCTTGCGGAAGATCTCCTTGCCATTCATATAGAGAAACCCGCCGTGATCACACTTGAGGAGGTGCCGGAGCGAGCCGTCGGCGCCGAGGTTCCACGACAGGAGCTGACCGGGCCCGTCCACTGCCTCGAGGACGACCGCGCCCGCCCCGTCACCGACCAGAATGGCCACAGATCGATCGTCCCAATCGGTGACCCGGCTGAGGGTCTCTGACCCGATGACCAGAAGCCGCTCGGCTCCGATGGCCAATAGTCCGTGGGCCGTGGTCAGCGCGTAGACGAAGCCCGAGCATGCGGCGTTGACGTCGAAGGCACCACCGGGGACTCCGATGCCATCCTGGACGGTGGCCGAGGTCGCGGGAATAATCTGGTCAGGCGTGGTGGTGGCCAGAATCACCGCATCGATCTCGTCGGGTCGTCGCCCGGCCCGCTCCAGGGCGGCCAAGCCGGCCTCGATCGCCCACTGTGAAGTGGTCCCGCCGATCCGCCGCTCCCTGATGCCGGTCCGCTCACGGATCCAGGCGTCATTGGTGTCCATACGGGCCGACAGGTCCTCGTTGGTGACCACGTTGTCCGGTACACCGATACCCCAACCGGTGATGATGCCTCCGCGAGTGGTTGCCATGGCTCAGCCGGCCTCGAGGACGTGGATACCAATAAATGCGGCGTCGGTTCCGATAATGCCTCCGGTATTTGCGGCGACCGCCAATCGGGCCCCTTCCACCTGCCGTGGACCGGCGTGGCCGCGCAGCTGGGCGGTCAACTCGACGATCTGGGCGATTCCGGTGGCACCCAACGGATGTCCCCGGGCCACGAGTCCCCCGCTGGTGTTGACGGTGACCCCCCGGCCTCCGATGGCTGTGTCCCCCGCCAGGGTGGCGGGCCCGGCATCGCCGGGCTTGTAGAACCCGAGTGATTCGAGGGCGTAGAGCTCCTCGGCGCTGGTGGCATCGTGCAGCTCCACCACGTCGGCATCGGCGGGGTCGATGCCCGCATCATCCCAGGCGGCAACGGCCGTCTCGGCCAGGCGATCGTGGTAATCGAGATCACCATTGCCGGACCGGATGGTACTGGTGCGGATCCTGGGCGCTCCGGAGGCCGGGGTCAGGGAGAGGACCGCAGCTGCGGCTCCATCGGTGAACGACGAGCACATCAGCCGGGTCAGCGGAGGCACGATGGAAGGAGAGGCCAGTACCTCGTCGATGGTGATCTCCGATTGGAATTGCGCGTTGGGGTTGAGGGCGCCGTGGTGCCGGGATTTCACCGCGGCAGCGGCGAACTGCTCAGGGGTGGCGTCGCGCTCTTCCATTTGTTTCACGCACCATGAGGCGTTGAGAGCCATGAGGACGGACCCCGAGGGATTCTCGAGGTCGCGGTGCATGCGGATCCGCTCCACCAGTGGGACGCCGTCTTCGATGCCGGCCAGGGTCTGTACCCGGTCGCCGGTCCACATCTTCTCGACGCCCACCACCAGCACGGTGGGAGAGCCACCGAGGGTGGCCAGGGTGCCCACGTGGAGAGCGGAGGACCCACCCGCACAGGAGTTGTCCACGTTGATGATTCCGGCGTTGCGTAGTCCGGCCTGTCGCAGAAACGACTGGCCACGGATGCATCCCTGGTCCACCAGGCGTCCGGCGGTGGCGTTCCCGAAGATGACCAGATTGACATCGGCCGGGTCCACGTCGGCGTCAGCCAGCGCCTCGGCCACCACGTGGTGGGCCATGTCTTCGATTGTCCTGTCTCGGCGGTTCATCGGAATGATCCCGGTGCCCACAATGTGTACATGGCGATCCATGGTGTCCTCGTTATGCTCGGGGGTCGATGCCGACAGCTGGCAAAGCTGTGACCAGGCGTTCGAACTGATCCAGGGGTTCATCATCGGTGACGTAGAGAACGACGTGCTCAGCTCCGGCGCGTCGGTAGGTTGCCACAGTTTCCGCCACTTGGGCGGCATTCCCGGTGATCAGATGACGTTCGAAGGCCTTGGCCGGAATGCCGTACAGGCCGGACATCCACTCAGTTCCTCGACGGCGACCCTTGTCGACATCGTCATCGATAGAGATGAACAGCACCATTGAGCGGGTCACACTGTCGGATTCCCGCCCGGCTCGGGCGGTCTCCTTGGCCAGTCGCTCGAGGGCCGCGGCGTACTCCGCCGGGTCGAGGAAGAGGGGCATCCAGCCGTCAGCCGCCACCGCCGCCCGGCGAAGCGCGGCCTCGGACGACCCGCCCACCCACACCGGGACATCCGGGGGAGCCGGAAGCTGTCGGTAACGGGAGGCCCCACCGGCGCCGATATCACCTGTGGCGACGCCTTCGCCGCTGTGCCACGAACGGCGGAGCTCGGCGATGCCGGCATCGAGTTGTCGGCCCCGGGTGTGGTAGTCGATGCCGGCCTGCTCGAACTCTCCGGCATGGCTACCCACGCCGACCCCCAGAATGAACCGACCGCGGGAAAGTTGTTGCAGCGAGGCTGCTTGTTTTGCCACCGCCGAGGCCTGCCGGAGGGGAAGTTGCACGACGCAGGTCCCGAGGAAGGCCCGATCGGTTGCGGTTGCGGCCACGGTCAGTGCGGTCATGCACTCGAGTACGGGACCATGCCAGAACAGGTGGTCGCATGCCCACAGGGCTGAGGCTCCGAGAGCTTCGGCCCGTTGGCAGATACCCGAAAGCTCTTTGATCGGGTCATCAGCATCATGCTGAGGCCCTCCGGCTCCACGGGCCGTAGCGCCGGTGGAAACCGTTGCCCACGTGGGAGTTGTCTGTTGGGGGAGGGTCGGAAGAATGAGCCCGACCGACCCCAGTTCGATCGCTGGTCGCTCCATGAGCACGCTCCATCGTAACCGCAATGGCTCGAGGTCGCCTCACTGCAATGGCACGAGGTCGCCTCGTCGACACCGTCACCGTCACCCGGTCGTGACCAGGTCAACCGGGGCCCACCCGATTCCGCCCACCAGGCTGGGCTGGATCACGCGAGTGGCCGATGGTGTTCGACGAGGGCGTCGCCCGCGGCAGAATAGGGGTGCGGGGCTCCGGCTGGCCAGTCCGGATCCGCCGATGAGAGGACGATTTGGTGGATTCCGGACACGAGACCGAGGGTACGACCGTGGAAGTGGACAGCGGTGGCCTCGCAGATGCGAGTAACCCAGCGACGACCGGCTCGGGCGTCGCGTCGGAGGTCCCAGCGGAGCTGAGCGAAGAGGACCGGGCCGAGAGGCTGACCCAGCTCAACGGCATCATCGAGTTGATGCGCCCGGCCGTGCAGGCCGACGGCGGAGACCTTGCCTTGGTGAGCGCCGATGTGGCCTCGGGGGTTATCGAGGTGCAACTGCAGGGTGCCTGCAGCTCGTGCGCGGTGAGTTCGTCGACCTTGCAGGGCGGGGTGGAGCGCATTCTCCACGATCGGCTCCCGTGGGTGACAGAAGTGCTCGGCGGGGTCGACGAGTCGGTGGATCCCTTCGAGAGCGAGTCGATGGGCCGCGGAGGCTACGTCCCCAGCTTTTGATCCCGGGCCAGCCCGCCGCCGGCTGCCTTCCGCGTCAGGGTCGGATGCGCCATGATGGTGACAGCACCCACGAAGACTCGGGAGGCACGATGACGACCAAGGTGTATCAACTGCCGGTGGACAAGACCGGGTGGCAGACGGCCGATCAGACCGGCACCGCCAGGTTCACGTGGGACTACGACAATGGGCGCGAAAAGCTCATCAGCTTGTACGACAAGGGAAAGAGAAAGCAGTGGGACGCCAAAGAGCGGATCGACTGGTCCCACGACCCTGACCCCGAGAACCCACTTCAGGTACCCGACGAGTTGGTCCCCATTTTCGGCTCTCCGGTATGGGACAAGCTGAATACGGCCGAGAGGGGCAATGTGCGGCGTCACCTGGTGGCCTGGCAGTTCAGCCAGTTCCTCCACGGCGAGCAGGGCGCATTGATCTGCACGGCGAAGATCGTGCAGACCGTGCCCGACATCGATTCGAAGTACTACGCCGCCACCCAGGTCATGGACGAGGCGCGTCACGTGGAAACGTACTCGCGCTATCTCGACAAGATCGAGACGGCCTACCCGATCAATCCCAACCTGAAGTCCCTCCTTGACGACGTACTGAGTGACTCGCGTTGGGATATGACCTACCTGGGCATGCAGGTCCTCATCGAGGGGTTGGCCCTGGCCGCCTTCGGGCTCATCCGCAATACAGCCGGTGATCCCCTGGGCAAAGCCGTCAACGCCTATGTGATGCAGGACGAGGCGCGCCATGTGATGTTCGGGCGACTCGCCCTACGCGATTACTACCCGCAGTTGACCCAAGCCGAGCGTGACGACCGAGAGGACTTCTGTGCCGACGCGTGCTACCGGATGCGCGATCGCTTTCTGGGAGAAGAGCTGTGGGAGTGCCTCGGCTATGACCCCGAGGACTGCCTTGAGTACGTGAACCAGAGCGAGAGCCAGAGGGTATTTCGCAGCCTGTTGTTCACCCGGATCGTGCCCACCCTGAAAGACGTCGGCCTGTGGGGCCCGAAGATGCGGCAGACTTTCGCCGACATGGGTGTGATCGGCTATGAGTCGACCGATTTGGACGCGGTCATCGCCGAGGACGAATCCATCGCCGAGGCCATTGACATCCAGCAGCGGGCGGCCATTGATGCGGCCATCGCCGACGGGGTGGCTGCCGCCACCTGAGCAGCCCCCACCCGAGGGCCGGGCCACGGTCGACAGTGCCGCCATCCAGGCGAAATCAAGGCCCGATTGCATTAGTTAGCAAAACTAACTAAACTGCGCATATGAGCCGGGTCTCCTCTCCGATCGATGCCGGGCACCTCAAAGGTGCGATGAATGTCAATGTCGCGGCCGACGATGGGGAGGGAATCGAGAGAGCGGAGGCAGAACTGGCCTCCCGGCTCCGTCTGGCCGTCACCCGGCTCCACCGTCGACTCCGCCAACAGTCGGTGGGGGGGTTGAGCCCGTCCCAAACCGCCGCCCTGGCCAGTACGGAACGTCTCGGCTCGCCCACCCTGGGAGAGCTGGCCTCCCTCGAATCGGTGCAGCCTCCCTCCATGACCCGCATCATCGCTGCCCTCGAGAAGTTGGGGCTGGTGGTCCGGGTTGTCGATCCGACCGATCGCCGGGTGGCGAGGGTGAGGGTGAGCGAAGCGGGCCGCAAAGTGTTGGAGCAGAATCGTTCGCTGAAGAACGTGTTCCTGGCTCACCAGTTGCACAGTCTGACTTCCGACGAGCGGGATGCATTGGGTGGGCTGACGGCGTTGATCGAGCGACTGGCAGAGGGGCTCGAACCGTGACCTCCATGCGTAACGCCTGGAACCGGACCTTTCACTCACTCCGGGTGAGGAACTACCGGGTATATTTCATCGCGCAGCTCATCTCCGTGTCGGGGACGTGGATGCAGTCCATCGCCCAAGCCTGGTTGGTGCTCCACCTGACCGGAAGCGGCGTGGATCTCGGCATCGTGACCGGGCTGCAGTTCCTGCCCGTGCTGCTCTTCGGGCCGTTCGGAGGGCTGGTGGCCGACCGGTTGGACAAGCGGAAACTGTTGTTTGCCACCCAGACAGCCGGTGGGTTGTTGGCCCTGACCCTCGGCATCCTCACCGTCACCCATGTCGTACAGCTCTGGCAGGTCTATGTGTTGGCCGGATCGCTGGGTGTGGTGAACCTCTTCGACAACCCGGCCCGACAGACCTTTGTGATGGAGATGGTCGGACGCGAGGATCTGCCAAATGCGGTGAGCCTCAACTCGGTGGTGATGAATGCGTCGAGAGTGGTGGGACCGGCTATCGGCGGGTTGGTCATCGTCCTCTTCGGGCTGGGAATCTGCTTCTTTGTCAATGCGGTGTCCTACGTCGCGGTGCTCATAGGACTGGCCATGATGCGCGTCGCTGATCTACATCGGACCCCGCCGGTGGAGAGGGCCAGAGGCCAGGTGCGCGACGGGCTCCGGTATGTGTGGAGGACCCCGCCGTTGCGTAACACCCTGATCGCCATGGCCGTCATCGGCATCTTCGCCTACAACTTCAGTGTCACCTTGGCCTTGCTGGCCAAGGTGACCTTTCATGGCGGTGCCGGCACGTACGCGCTTCTCACCTCGTGCATGGGGGTGGGTGCGATCATCGGCGGACTGTTCGCCGCCCATCGGGCCAAGCCGAC
>JADGOI010000084.1 GCA_017883075.1 Acidimicrobiales bacterium | reverse complement strand
CTTCCGGCCGCGGAAACCCGTATTCGCACAGGCGGAGCATCCTTTTGCCCGGTAGAAGTGGGGTCTTCCACTGATCTCCTCGAGGTCCTTCATCTCCTCCACCTTCCATCCCGCCAACACGATTTCGGCATCGGTGACGTCGTAACCCTCTTTGCAATGGACGCAGAGCCGGCGGGCCAGGCGTTGAGCCAACACACCGGTAAGCGACGAGGTGACCAGGAACGGTTGGAGTCCCATCTCCACCAGGCGCATCGGCGTGGCCGCGGCGCTATTGGTGTGCAAGGTCGCCAGCACCAGGTGCCCGGTAAGGGAGGCCTCGACGGCGATGACCGCAGTCTCCTTGTCCCGGATTTCGCCGACCAGCACGATGTCCGGATCGGATCTCAGGATCGACCTCAAAGCCGAGGCGAAGGTCAGGCCGGCCTTCACATTGAGCTGGATCTGGTTGACGCCCGGTAGTTTGAGCTCCACCGGGTCCTCGACGGTGATGATGTTCTTCTCCGGTGAGTTCAGTGCGATGAGCGTCGCATAGAGGGTGGTGGACTTGCCCGAACCGGTGGGGCCGGTGACCAGAATGGTCCCGTAGGGCTTGGTGTAGATCCCCGCGTAGGTGGCCAACAGATCGTCGTCGAAACCGAGATCGGGGAATCCGAGGACGACGCTCGATTTGTCCAGCACCCTCATCACGATCTTCTCGCCGTTGATGGTGGGCAACGTCGCCATGCGGAGGTCGATCTCCTTGTGCCCGATCGTCACCGAAATCCGACCGTCCTGGGGAATCCGGTGTTCGGCGATGTTCATGTCGGCCATCACCTTCAAGCGGGTCGTAACTGCGGCGGCGATTGACCGGGGTGCCGTCGACATGTCATGAAGGACCCCGTCGATGCGATAGCGGATCCGAAGGTTGTCGGCGGTGGGTTCCACGTGAATGTCGGACGCTCGTTCGTTGATCGCCTGGACCATCAGAAGGTTCACATACCGAACAATCGGGGCTTCCTCGGTAACCACCTGGATGTCGTCCATGACGGCACCGCGTTCTTCGCGGTCGAACTCGAGTGAGGCTGTTTCGGCGATGCCCGCGGCGTCGCCGCCACCATAGGCACGATCGATGTAGGTGTGGATCTGGCCGCGGGTGGCAACCACGATCCTGAAGCTCCGGCCGATGATGGTGCGGAGGTCGTCCATGGCGAACACGTCGGTGGGGTTGGAGGCGGCCACCACCAGACCATCGGTGTCATCGGAGATGACGAGCACGTTGTGATAGCGGGCCGTTGCCTCGGGGATGATCTCCGACTCGGAGAATTTGATACCGGCCGTGTCGAGATCGACGAACTCGAGGCCCATCTCGTGAGCCATTCCCCACATGAGGTCGGCCTCGGTCACCAGCTTCTTGGCCGTCAGGATGCGGGCAATGCTCCGGCCAGTTCGATCATGTTCCTCGAGGACCAGCTCCATGTCGGCCAGGGACACCCGATTCCCCTCGATCAGCGCCTTGGCCATCGGCGGCAATGTCGAGGCAAGACCGGTGAGCAACCCCGGTTCGGCTTGCTGTCCCTCGAAGGTTGCCACAGCCTCGTCAACCAGATCGGCAGTCTCCGCCGCCGAATCGAACCGTTCGGTGAGCTCGGCCGCCCGTGCCGTGCGCGCCAACTCGGCCAACTCGGAGGCACTGGTCGCCAGGGCATCAGGAGATGGCGTCACATCGGTACCGATCTCAATTGATCCCGGCGGAATCGGCAGAGGTCTACCGCCATAGCCTGGTGGCTCTTCGGTCGGCGAACCCCCTTCCGGGAGAAATGCCGATCCGTACAATGAGGGTCCCGATGCATCTTCGACTGCAGGTGTGACGATCTGGCGTGCCGAAACAACTGACGGGTTCGGGATTGCCGGGAGCGGGACCGGCGGCGGCGCAGTTGCGGGCGCAACGGGAACGGCATCCGTCGGCGCCGCCGGTCCGGACGACTGGGACGGACCGTAGAGTCGGTCGATGTACCTGACGATCTGCTCACGAGGGGCGACAACCAGCGAGAATTCTTTACCTATGGAGTCGCGGATGGTGTCGAGGGCGAAAGTGTCATCGGGGTTGGCCACCGCAATCACCGGGGTCCCGAACTTCTGTCTGACGGCAACCACATGGAGGCGCCGAGCCAACTCTTCAGGGAGAACCTCGGCCATGCCGCTGTCAACCGCCTGGGCGTCGAGATCAACAAAGCCGAGGCCGCGCCCGCCTGCCGGGGTCCGCATGGCGTCGACATCGCTCATGGCTGCATCATCGGCATCTTCGCGGTGAACATTGAATCTGCCCTCTTGTTCTTTCATCGCCTCCTCACACGGAGGGATGGAGCAATGGAGATGAAGGATTCGGAACCCATGTCCCCACGTACCGATCGCGCCCAGTGCTACCGTACGCGGGCCTTGGCCCAACTTTGCGGCACCCCACTTTGCCACCTCTCTTCCACCTGCTCAAGAGCCAATTTCGGGATCCAACACCGATCATGACTGCTCAAACCGTCTCCTCGACCACCGTGATGGTACCGCTGTCGGCGATACTCGGAATGGCATTGGTGGTTGGGTTGCTGGTGGGTTCGTTCCTCAATGCGGTCGTCTACCGGGTTCCGAGAGGGATTTCGGTCTCCAAACCCCGATCATTCTGCACGACCTGTCAGCGCCAGCTGGCCTGGTGGGAAAACGTTCCGATCGTCTCGTGGGTAGCTCTCCGAGGTCGGTGCAGGACCTGCCGTGAGACAATTTCTGTTCGATACCCCCTGGTGGAAGCAGGTACGGCCGGAACCTTTGTCCTCATTGCATGGGCCAGGCATGGTTCCGTGATGGCCATTCCCTACTGCCTGTTGGCTGCCACCATCATCACGATCCTTCTCATCGATGCCGGCGAACTGCGATCACCGCTGTTGTTGGCGGCCTTGGGAACTGGCATTGCCGACGTTGTCCTCGTCATCATTTCCGCCGCCGCCGGCCACTGGTCGGTGCTGGTGGGCACCCAAGCCGGCACACTCGCCGGAATCGCCGGCTTCGGTGTATTGCGACGAATGGATCCGGAGTGCCACCGCCGGGAGGGTTTCGGCCGTAGCGCCCTGATTCCGGCAGGCTGTTGGCTCGGAGGCCTCGGACTCGTGCCTGCCGCCACCGGGGCAGGGGTCTTTCTCACCGTCTACCTCCTCGCCGTCGTCTTCAACCGGAAATCGGGGGTGATCGCGCCTCCGGGTCATGACAACTCAGCCACTTCCTCTCACCCGGGTGTCTGGAGGCCCTTGATCGGTCTACCGATGGTTGTGGCGGTGGCACTGGGGACGGCAGTGGGCCTCGCGGTGTTCGCTTCATCAGGCCTCTGACCAGCGGATTCACAGTGTCTGGGCGGCTATTGCCGTCCGGGCTCGGGGTGCGGGTCGCAAGTCTCGTTGCCGTGGACAATTCTCCGGCCAGAGCCGGCATTGGCTCAATGCCCCCGAACGGCCCGGCCGTTGCTCCTTGTGCCGATGGCAACTGTCACACGACCGCAATGATTCTGCAGTTTGAATCCCGTATTCGGGTGGCACAATCACTGTATGGAACCCATGGTCATTGAGTCGTGCCACAGCACGTGGGTCATCGACCTCGAGAACTCGAGGTTCAGGCGAATCCTGAAGGGGTTCGCCACGAGTGCCGGACAGGCCTCGACGGCGTGGAGGCCCTGCTTCGGCTTGGAGATCGACCCCATGTCGGAATCGTTCGTGGTTCTGCTCAATGCGGAGGGGACCCGCCTCCTCAGGAGCTGGCGCCACGTAGACCATTGCGCTCAGTGCGGTGGTGAAGCAACAACGGAGCTCACGCTCGACGAACTGAGATCCGCAGCCCTGGGTTAGGAATCCGAGGCTGCTATCGCCTCGATTGAACCCGTTTCTCGACCCGTTCCGCGATAAGTGTCACGCCGGCACGTCGGATACACTGGCCCGGCAGATCATGCGTTGTACCCGTATCGGCGGTGTTCATTGCGATCGGCGCTGAGCACAGCGGGGAGGAGTTCATGAAGACCAAAGGACGCGCCTCGGGGGACGACCGACCTGACTCCTCGGATGAAGAGCTGTCCCCCAATGCTCTAGCCACCAAGTTGGCGGCGGTAAAGAATTCTCAGAGTGAGCTTGCTCGCTCAATCGACCTGCTATCGGGCCAGATCGACTCGCTCCAGAAGAACTCCCCGGACCATCCACCTGCAGCCGAAACGTCAGCCCCGCCGCCACCGCCTCCCCAGGGGTTCGCCCTTCGCTCTGCACCCTCCACCTCGCCTGGCGCGCCGCCGCCGGGTTTCGCCATTCGGACGGGAACCCTGCCCCCTCCTCCGCCCGGGTTCGGAGCACAGCCGGCAACTCCTCCGCCCGCAAAAGCTGACCTTGAGCCTGCGCCTCCACCATCTCCGCCCTCAAGAGGTGGAGTTGGAACTGTGTCCCCCGCATCGGGTGATGCATCCGTCTCGCATACCCCGAGTTCTTCGCTGAGCCCCCTCGACCGGCTCCTCGGCGAAGAATTCGGACGACCGCGACCGGCTCAGTCGATCCAGGCTCCGCCTCCGGCCGCTTCACCGAACGCCCTCGACGTCACCAGCCCGATTGCCGAAAGCGATACTGCTGCCGCACATAGGCTGGCCGCCTCCCACGTGCCCGAACCGATCTTCTACGTACCGCCGCTCCTCGACGAAGAGACGCCGGCCGCTCCGAAGGTCCCGGTCAATCCTCAACTTCAATCCCAACCAGCCACCAAACCGGCACCTCCGTTCTCGTTCAACGCCGGGTTGGACAAGTTCAATGCTGATGAACTCACCGGAAACGGTCAGGTGAAATCTCAACCGGCGCCGCTCACCGCGCCCACACCGACGGCGAAGGCCACCGTTGGGGGCAAAGCCGCAAGCACTCCATTAGCCCCGCCCGCAGATGAGCCGGCGGCCAACCCTCCCGCATCCGACTTCTTCCGTTCGTCGGGTCAGTCATTCGCTTCCGCCGCGGCAATGGTGAACGATATTCTCGCTGCCGCACCCGATGCCGCGCCGGATTCCAGTCAGGTCGAAGCCGAGGACCCGGCCACCCCGTCCGCCCTGGGGCCGAACGCGCCAGAAGTGCCGATCACCCCCGACTTCTTCACCGCTCACCCCCGAAAGAGATTCAGGTTCCGCCGTTGAGCGCGGGGGCGATGATCATCTCGCCGTACTTCCCAACTTCAGGCAGTAGGTTCCCTCTTCCACATTCCTGAGCTGCCACCGGTCTTCTCCCACAGCATCAGCTCCCCGATGACCATGGTGCGATCGGTGGTCTTGCACATGTCGTAGACGGTGAGGGCGGCGATGGCACAGGCCGTCATTGCCTCCATCTCGACCCCGGTGCGGTCGACTGTCTCCACCTTGGCCTCGACCTCGACGTAGTCGTCACCGATGGTGAAGTCGACGTGCACGGCCCCCACCAGCAGCGGGTGACACATCGGCACCAGGTCAGCGGTCCGTTTTGCCGCCTGAATGCCGGCTACCCGGGCCGCCGCCAGCACGTCGCCCTTGGTGATGGCGTTGTTGGCAACTTTGGAGGTGGTCTCGGGCTTCATCGCCACCCGGCACCGGGCCAATGCTCGCCGGTGGGTGGGTTCCTTGGGGGAAACGTCCACCATCCGCGCCCCACCCAGAGGGTCCAGATGACTGAGGCTCCGGTCAGTCATGCCAAGGTCCGATCGATCACGGACGACAGTGTAGAGGACAACCCGATTCCGAATCAGTATTGGCACTCGCTGCACTAGACTGCTAATCGGAGCAGCGGAGACACCGAAGGGACCAGCCGGCGTGCCCACTTACGAATATAACTGCGCACACTGCGATAAGAGCTTCGATGTCGTTCGGTCATTCCACGACGACCCCCTCGCCGAGTGCCCCACCTGTGGCAATCCCGTGCGCAAGGTGTTCGGCAACGTGGGCGTGGTGTTCAAAGGGAGCGGCTTCTACAAGAACGACAGCCGTCCCAAGGAATCATCGAGATCTTCGTCCGAAAGCAGCTCGTCGTCGAAGGAATCGTCCAGCACGAGTTCGACTGCAACCGCGACGAAGGCTCCGGCTTCGGACAGCTCCAAATCTTCAGGTGGCTCCGATGGTGCATCCACTTCGAGCACCACACCCAAGTCGTCGGACTGAAGGTCGGCACCAACCACGACGGTGAGGCACCCAAGCGTCGGGAACTATCGACTTCGTCGATTCTCCTCGCACGGTGGGGGTTTGAGCCGTACACTGCCGACGTGGACAGCACGAACCTCGATCGACTGTTAGTTCTGCTTGCTGAACTTGGCGGTTCGGACCTTCATATCAAAGCAGACGCGGTCCCTCGAGTACGGATTTCCGGAGCGCTGCGGCCTCTCATCGACGAGCCGCGATTCACTGCGGAAGAGACCTTGGGGATGGCCGAGTCGATGATGCAGCCGGACATTCTCGAGTTCTTCCACAAGCATCACGAAGTCGACTTTGCCTACAGCGTGCCCGGTCTCGGTCGATTTCGGGTCAACGCCTACTATCAGCGAGCGTCAGTCGCCATGGCCATGCGCCTGGTGCGAACCAGTGCCGCTACCGTCTCCGATCTCGGCCTGCCCGAGACAGTTACCCGGCTGGCCGAAGAGCAGCGGGGCCTGGTGTTGCTCACCGGTCCGACGGGATGCGGTAAGACCACCACGCTGGCCGCCATGATCGATCACATCAATCACACCCGGGCCTGTCACGTGGTGACCATCGAAGATCCGGTCGAGTTCCTCCATGTCGACGACCTGGCCACCATCGACCAGCGAGAGGTTGGTTTCGACACCGACAGTTTCTCATCGGCGATGCGGGTCGTGCTCCGTCAAGACCCTGATGTCATCCTCGTCGGTGAAATGCGTGACTTGGAGACGGTGGCGGCCGCCCTCACCGCTGCGGAGACAGGTCACCTGGTCCTCTCGACCCTGCATACCATCAACGCCACCGAGACCATAAACCGCATCGTCGACTTCTTCCCTCCTCACCAGCAGAACCAGATCCGGATCAGCCTGGCCGGATCGATAAAGGGGATCATCTGTCAGCGACTGGTACCCACCGCCGACGGAAAGGGTCGGGTGCCCTCACTCGAGCTGCTGGTCTCCAACGGGCGCATCCAACAGGCCATCATCGATCCGATCCAGACATCGGATATCGAGGCCGTCATCGCTGATGGTGAATACTACGGGATGATGACATTCGACCAGTCTCTGGCCGGCCTGGTGGCCAAGGGAGTGATCAGTGTCCACGAAGCCATGCTCAGCGCCACCAACCCCCACGACCTCAAGGTGCTGCTGGAGCGCCGGGGTGTCGTCCAAACCGGGCAGAAGGCGTCATGACGGGAAGGGCGGGCGGTGGCACCGCTGGTCGGGTGGACCAGATCGGAAGCGTCGGCGGTGATGTCTGTCATCAGGTCCCTCCATGTATCCGGGTTGCCCCAAATTGTCCGGTCTGGCTCAAGCTGAGCCCACTTCATTCCTATACTTCCCGAAGAACCAATGAGCGGGGATCGTTTGTGCGCGCTATACGGCAGGCATCAATAGAAACCAGGTATTCCCAGGTGTCACAACGAGATGGTCAGACCAATGGTGCATTCGATCAGCCAGTAGGGCGCGAGTTGGGCGCTGATCCGCAGCCGGCCACTGAAGTCGCCCTGCGCGTTGCGAGGGGAGCTTATCCATGGCACAGCTGATCGTGGGCCTCGACATCGGCACCAGCGCGGTGCGCGCCGCGGAGCTCGATGTCAGTTCGAAGCCACCCCAACTCCTCAACTACGGGCAGATCGGACTGCCGCCGGGTTCGGTTGTCAATGGAGAGATCCACGATGCCACCGCGGTGGCAGAAGCGGTGCGTCGCCTGTGGAAGAGCGGCCAGTTCTCCACCACCTCCGTGATCGTCGGGATTGCCGGACTTCGGGCCATCACCCGCGAAATCGACCTTCCATTCGTGCCGGACAACGAAGTGGAAAGTGCCGTCCGGTTCCATTCCGAAGAGGTCATCCCCTTCCCTCCCGACAAGACCATCCTCTCGTCACAGATCCTCTCCGATTACACCTCTCCCGAGGGCGCCAAGATGCGCCGGGTGCTGGTGGCTGCGGCCCACAGTGATCTGGTCGAAGGAGTCGTCGCCGTCGCCGAGGACGCCGGGCTCGAGGTCAAAGGCGTGGACCTGGTGTCCTCCGCTCTGGTCCGGGCGATCTTTGATGGTGCGACCGGCGACCAACCCGAAGCCATCGTGTCGGTCGGTGCCGGCCTCACCGTGGTGGTCATCCATCAGAACGGGCGCCCCCAGTTCGTCCGCACCATCGGGTCAGGTGGCAACGCCACCACCGCCGCCATCGCCTCCGCGCTCGATCTGCCTTTGGCCGATGCCGAATCGCTCAAACGTCGCTTGGGAGACCCCTCCCCTCAAGTGGAGGCCGCACTGCAGTCGATCCAGGGGACTGTCGACGATCTGATCAACGAAATCCGCAATTCGATCCAGTACTTCGCGTCGTTGCCCGATCGTCTCCCCGTCTCCCGCATCCAGGTGACCGGAGGCGGGTCGTCTCTCCACGGTTTCATTCCCATGCTGGGCGCTCAGATCCATCTGCCGGTCCAATCGGTCTCCCCATTGGCCCGGCTGGACATCACCAAGGTCGACCTCACGCCCGATCAGGCAGCCGACGTCAGCGCCGTACTCTCGACGCCGATAGGCCTGGCCCTCCCCGAGTCCAATCCGGCGGTGAAGCAGTTCAATCTGCTGCCCCCCGAAGTGATCAGGCGAACCCGGATCAACAACATCCAACAGCGGACGATACAGGTGGCCGCGGCCATCGTGGTACTGCTCGCCATCTTCGGCGTGTGGAAGATCTTCCAAGTGCACAGTGCCCAGAACGATGTGAACACTCTCAACTCCAGCATCGGCACACTGAATGCGCAGATACCCAAATACAACCTGGTGGTGGCGGCCGACACCGCCTACACCCAGGGGCAGGCACGGCGGACCGCTGTACTGGGCCAATCCATCGACTGGCCCCAGGTCGTCACCAACCTGATCTCGATCACACCGGCCCGGCTACAGGTGCAGTCGTTCGTGGGAACCAGCGGGAACGGGACGGCCACCACCCCGGCCACCGCCCCGGTCACCACCCCGGCCAGTAGTACCGTGTCGGCTTCCATCGGTTTTGTGGCCACTGCCCTCACCGGGCCCGGGCCCGGGCTCACCAGCCCCTCCCTATGGACTCAGGCCATCGCCAACGATCCGGCCAAGTTGTTTGCCAACCCTGTCCCAACCTCGGTCACCACCAATACCGACGGTTCGGTATCGTTCCCCTTCACGATCTCGGTTACCCCCTTCGCCAGCTTGGCCAAGAATGCGAGCCTGCAATGAGCGCTGTCAAGGAATACCAGAGGCCACTGTTGGTCGCCGTGGTGGGAATATTCGTCGCCATCTTGTTGTACGCACTGTTGATCGCACCTCAGAGTTCGAAGCTTTCCAGTCTGAACGCGCAAAAGACACAGCTGGCGGGTCAACAACAGCAACTGCAGGCCACGTTGACCAGGCTGCAGGGGGAGAAGCAGAAGCTTCCGGCCAAGTGCGTGGCCCTGCAGAAGATCTCGGTGCAGATTCCGAGCGTTCAGAACCCGGGAGACCTTGCCGCTGAACAGTCGTCCTTCTACAACCAGCTCACTGCCCTGGTCGGTTCGTCGGGGACCTCGATCCCCTCCTTCTCCTGGACCGGCAACGCCTCATCGGCAACCGCCACCACCGCCGCTCCTCCGGTAGCGGGCCAAGCACCCGTTTCCGGTGGGGTGGTCCCGATCCCCGTCAAAATGCACATCACCGGCAACTTCGGCCAGATGTCCGCATTCATCGCCGGCCTCGATTCGTTTCCCCGGCTGTTCGTGATCCAGACATTCACCCTCACGGTTGGGGCCGCCGCAGGTGCCTCGACCGGCGCCTCAGCTGCCGCCGGGGCCACGGCTCTCCCGCTGTGGGTGGGCCAGATCCCCACCGCTGCCGGGGGTGGGCCCTACGGGTTGGATGTCGCCGGGTCGATCTACTACACGAGCACTCCCAGCGCCCTGGCCGCCTGTACCCAAGCCGCCACCGCCAAGTAGCCCTGCGCCCGCTTATACGCGCCTATAACCCGAGTTGATCGCGGATAACGACGAACTCGACAGCAAGTACCCTCCAGACGATCTCGGTGTCGGTGGCTTCATAGTCGTGGACAACTCGGTTTCTCAATCCACGAACCTCCGACCAAGGCACTGTCGGATGTGTTTCCTTGAAATGGTCAGGGAGCCGGTTGGCCGTTTCCGCGAACTCGGTCACGATGTTCTTTGCCGCCCGTTTGGCCATCCAATTCGAGTCATAGAGTTCTTTGCCGTCGGCTACCAACACACTGGCGTCATCCATGCATCTCCGGAGACTTCCGAGTTGCTCTTCCAACCTTTCACCCGGCGACGACATGTGGAGCCCGGAATCCATGCTCCGGCCCGGAGTAATCCGTTCACCGTTCGGCTCCCCATCGGTGCGCTTCTTCACAAACGGACGGTATCCCGAGCGATGGATGATCCCGGCCTTACTGAGCGTTCCGAAATGACCTGGACCGGATAGTCGAGCAACTCCGAGAGGTCCATTTCAAGACCCACCTGATCAAACAGCGAGGCTTCGGGGCCAAAGGTGACTACCAAATCGATGTCACTCTGTGTCGTGTCTTCACCCCGGGCACACGAGCCGAACACCCGGACATTGGAGGCATGGCGACCCTCCGCCAATTCCACCACTCGCTCTCGTTGTTGGAACAGCACATGAGAAGGAGTTGATCGGGTCGCATGAATAAGTCGGTCTCTGGTGGCCCGGGCCGGAGTCACTTTGCCCTGCTCGTATGACGAAACTCTCGACTGGCTGGTTCCGGCCAGCTTGGCCAACTCGGTCTGACTCAACCGGGCTGCAATTCTGGCAGTTCTCAATCGGGGGGCGAAATCCACACCCAAATAATATCACCTGATATAGAGAGCTCCTCTATGCTCCGCTGACCTGCATGTCCCCCACGGCCAAGGTCTGACCGGCGGCGATCCCGGGCAGCCATTCGACGTCGGCCCCCACCGCGACCAGTGAAT
>JADGOI010000083.1 GCA_017883075.1 Acidimicrobiales bacterium | reverse complement strand
ACACTGAGCGAGGCGATGGAGCTCGCCCCAACCGCCGGCGACGGCTGATGGCTCCTACCGGAACACCGCGAGTCGTGACACCGGAAGGAGAGCCCGTGCCCTCACCGACGAAGCGAGCCACCGGACCGGGTCCCGCGCCCGTGCCCGTTCTCCGCATGGTTGCGATCGCTGCCGGCGGTGCCCTCGGGACCCTGGCCCGCTACGAGTTGAGCCAGGCGGTGGTCGTCTCCGCCAACGGGTTCCCGTGGGCCACGTTCGCGGTCAACGTGGCCGGCTCCCTGCTGCTGGGAGTGATCATCACGGTGGTGGCCGAACGGTGGCCACCAACCCGCTACGCGCTGCCGTTTGCCGCCATCGGGTTCTGCGGCGGGTTCACCACCTTCTCCACCTTGATGGTCGAAGCCGTCCGGCGGGCTCAGGACGGCTATCCGGCCCTGGGCGTCGTCTACCTGCTCGCCTCGGTGGTGGCCGGCGTGGTGGCGGCGGTGCTCGGTGTCCTGTTGGCCCGCAGCCGGCGCGGCGGCACCTCAGACCTGCTCAGTACCGATCGTGACTCCGAATTCGACACCCATCCCGACACCCATCCCGAACCCGAACAAAGGACAACCCCATGACCACCCTCTCCGGACCGGCCGAACGCCTCACCATCTATCTCGGCGAGTCGGACCGCCATCATCACGTGGCCATGCACGCGGAGATCATCCACCGGGCCCATGCCGCCGGCATGGCCGGTGCTTCGGCGTGGAAGGGCTTCGAGGGGTACGGCGCCAACAATCACATCCACACCACCCGTATCCTCAGCCTCAGCGACGACCTGCCCATCATGGTGGAGATCATCGACACAACCGAGAAGATCGACGCCTTTCTTCCCCAGATCCGTGACCTGGACGTGAGTGGTCTGGTGGTGCGGGAGCCGATTCAGGTGGTCTCCTACGGATCCGGTGCGACCCCCGATCCGGGGGCGACCACGTGATCATCGGCGGGCTGATGATCGCCGGGGGAGCCGGAGCGGTCCTCCGGTATCTGATCGACCGGTTGGTCCAGGGGAGGGTCGAATCCGACTTTCCCTACGGGACCCTGGTGATCAACGTGACCGGCTCGCTGATTCTGGGCTTCCTCACCGGTTCGGCCCTCCATCACGGCCTGGCCGCCAACTGGGTGACGGTGTTCGGCACCGGTCTGATCGGCGCCTACACCACGTTCTCGACGTTCACCTTCGACACCTACCGGCTGTTCGGGAGCGATGCGCCTGTCGCCGCAGTGACGAACGTGCTGGTCAGCCTGGTGGCTGGGCTGGGTGCCGCTATCGCCGGGCTGGCGCTCGGCACGCTCATCTGAAACCCGTGGCGGCTATCGGCCCGGCACCGGACAGGCACCGGCCGGGAATACTCACATCGGCATATCGTTGATATAGCAACAGTTACAACTGACAGTTGAGCCGAACGGAGTACCAGTGGAAAAGACAGTGGACGAGAACAACCAGAATCTGCCCCTGCTCCCTCTCACCTCGGGCGTGGTGCTGCCCGGGATGGTCTTCAACATGGCTCTGGAGTCCGAGGACGCCAAGGCCGCGGTGGAGGCGGCCGGGGCATCCGGCGGCCGCCTGGTGATCGTTCCCTTCATCGATGAGCGCTACGCCGCAGTGGGTGTGATCGCCGAAGTGATAGAGACCGGAGAGCTGCCGGGCGGGATGCAGGCGGTGGTGGTGCAGGGCACCGAGCGGGCCACCCTGGGCACCGCGGTACCCGGTACCGGTCAGGCGCTGTGGGTCCAGGTCGAGGCGATCGAAGACCCCGAGCCGTCCGACGAGGTCAGCGAGTTGGCCCGCGAGTACCGCGCCGTCCTCGAGAACATCCTGTTGAGCCGCGGGGCCGGTCGGTTCGCCGAGCGCCTCCGGGACGTCACCGACCCGGGCCGGATCGCCGACGTGTCCGGCTACTCGCCCGACCTGTCGCTCGACCAGAAAGTGGAGGTGCTCGAGACCGTCGATGTCGAGGCGCGCCTGCGTCTGGTGCTGGGCTGGGCCCGCGAGGTCCTGGCTGACATCACCTTGCGCGAGCGGGTGAAGAACGACGTCGAGGAGGGCATGGAGAAGACCCAACGCGAGTTCCTGTTGCGGCGTCAACTCGAGTCCATCCGCAAGGAGCTCGGCCAGATCAATCCCGACGACGAGGACGCCCCCGACGATTACCGGACGGCCATCGAGGGCAGGGACCTGCCCGAGGCGGTGCGCAAGGCGGTCGAACGCGAGATCAGCAAGTTCGAGCGCACCAGTGAGCAGAATCCGGAGAACGGGTGGATCCGCACCTGGCTCGACACCGTGCTCGAGCTCCCCTGGGGCGAGCTCTCCGAAGACCGTTTGGACATCGATGAGGCCTCCCGCATCCTCGATGAGGACCACGACGGCCTCGACGATGTGAAAGAGCGCATCCTCGAGCACCTGGCCGTCCGCAAACTGCAGGCCGAGCGCGGCCTGGCCCCGGTGGCCGGTCGCGGCAGCGGCGCCATCCTGGCCCTGGTGGGTCCGCCCGGAGTGGGCAAGACCTCCCTGGGTGAGTCGGTGGCCCGCGCCCTCGGGCGTTCCTTCGTCCGGGTAGCCCTCGGCGGGGTGCGGGACGAGGCCGAGATAAGGGGTCACCGTCGCACCTACGTGGGGGCACAACCGGGCCGGTTGGTGCGGGCGCTTCGGGAGGCGCAGACCATGAACCCGGTGATCGTCCTCGACGAGGTGGACAAGTTGGGTGCCGACTACCGGGGCGACCCGTCTTCGGCTCTGCTCGAAGTCCTCGACCCGGCCCAGAACCACACCTTCCGTGACCACTACCTCGAGGTGGAGCTCGACCTGTCGCGGGTGCTGTTCATCGCCACCGCCAACATGGTCGACACCATTCCCGGGCCCCTGCTCGACCGGATGGAGATCATCCGCCTCGACGGCTACACCGAGGAAGAGAAGGTCGCCATCGCCCGGCACCATCTGGTCGCCCGCCAACTCGAGCGGTCGGCTCTGAGGGTCGACGAGTTGACCATCACCGATGAGGCCCTGCGCAACGTGGTGGCCGACTACACCCGCGAAGCCGGCGTGCGGTCTCTCGAGCGCGAGCTCGGTCGGCTGCTGCGCAAGGTGGCGACCCGCATCGCCTCGGGTGAGAGCGAGGCACCGGTGGCTGTCGACGCCGAGGACGTCCGGGGTTGGCTGGGTCGCCCGCGCTTCTTCTTCGAAGCCGCCGATCGCACCGCGGTGCCCGGGGTCGCCACCGGTCTGGCCGTCACCGGCACAGGCGGCGATGTCCTTTACGTGGAGGCCTCGATGATGGACGGACCGGAAGGCCTGACCCTCACCGGGCAGTTGGGCGACGTGATGAAGGAGTCGGCGGAGATCGCGCTCTCCTATGTTCGGTCACACGCCGAGGAGCTCGGTATCGACAGCCACATCTTCGTGGGCAAGCGGTTCCACGTGCACGTCCCCGCCGGGGCAACCCCCAAGGACGGGCCGTCGGCCGGGGTCACCATGACCACCGCGTTGGTGAGCCTGCTCCGGGACATCCCGGTGCGCTCGGCGGTGGCCATGACGGGCGAGGTCACTCTCCAGGGCCGGGTGCTGCCCATCGGCGGTGTGCGCCAGAAAGTCCTGGCCGCCCACCGGGCCGGGCTCACCGAGGTGGTGCTTCCTGCCCGTAACGGCCCAGACCTCGAGGACGTTCCTGAAGCGGTTCGGGATCAGATGACCTTCCATCTGGCCGCGGAGATCAGCGATGTGCTCGGCGCGGCGTTGGCCGGGGGGGACACGGCCGCCGATGAGCGCACCGATGCCGTAGCGTCCGCCGCCTAAGGCCTAGGGACGTCCCGTCGGCCGAGGGCTCAGTCTTCGTCCAAGATGCGGGCCAGGATCCGGGCCAGCTCCAGTGGTTGGTCGCCCTGGATGCTGTGCCCCGCCTCGGCCACCACCACGACCTCGGCGTCGGGCCGACGCCGCATGAGCTCGGCCACGTCGTCGTCGTCGACCACCGGCGAGAGTCCTCCACGCACCAATGAGGTGGGGGCCTTGATGCTCCCGAGGTCATCCCACAGCGAAGCGAACTCCACTGATTCGATGTGCAGACCCGAGGAGCCCGAGGGCCGGCCCAGTTGGTGACGCCAGGTCCACGTCCCGTCGTCGCGTTGCACCGAGTTGTGGAGGACGCCCCGCCGGAGCGATGACTCGGAGCGGGTGGGATTGAAGAGAATGGTGCGCTCGAGGATCTCGTCGAAACTGGCGAACGTCTCGGGCCCGGCCAGGAAAGCCATGATGTCCGAGCTCTTCTCTTTGTCGGTACCCGGGGTGATGTCGACCAGCACCAGTCGCGGCACCAGTTCGGGATGACGGGAGGCCAGGACGATGGCGGTGATCCCCCCCAGCGACATCCCCACCACCACCCGTGCCGCCGGGGCCAGGGCGCCGATCACCTGGGCCACGTCGTCGGCCATGGCCGCCGGGTCGAGAGCCCGGCCGTCGCCGGGCCAGTCGGAGTGACCGTGACCGGGGAGGTCGATGGCCACCAGTGGGACGTCCAGGGCCAGCGCCACGGTGTCCCAGGTGTGGGCGTTCTGTCCGCCACCATGGAGCAGCACCAGTTCGGCCGGGGACTCACCCCAGATGAGGGCGCTGATCCGTCGATCCGGGGCCACTTCGACCGAGGTGCGGCGCACGGCGGGATCGCCACGCCAAGGGAGCCCGACTTCGGAGGCGTTGTCGGCGAACATCGAGAACTCGTCGTAACCGGGCAGCGGGTCTGGCACACTGAGAAGTCTATGGCCCCCCAGATCTGCAGTCCGGCCGAGGCCGCCGCCCTGGTCCGGCCTCGTGACACCATCGGCTTCGGCCTGGGACCGGCCAATCCCGATGCCTTGCTCACCGCCCTCGGGACTCGTGACGACTGGGAGGACCTGACCCTCGGCGGTGCCCTTGTGCTCGGGTACTACATGGTGCTCACCCACCCCAAGGTGTCGTACAGGTGTGGGTTCTTCGGTCCGACCGAGCGGGTCCTGTTGGGCCAGGGTTACAACGTGGAGCTGGTCCCCGGCGGGTTCCGCCAGTTCGCTCCGATTCTGCGCAGGTTCGCTCCCCGGATAATGACCGCGGTGGCCACACCCCCCGACAAGGATGGCAACGTCAACCTCTCGCTCCACATGGGGGCCTCCTACAAGGAGTTGATGAGAGCGGGCCGAGACCCCGACCGGTTGCTGGTGGTCGAGGTCAATCCCAACTTCCCCCGGACCCGGTCCCTCCCCCCCGAGTACACCAATACCCTCTCGGTGGACCTCATCGACGTACTGGTGGAGGCCGACGGCCAGCCCTATGCCCTCTCCGAAGCCCCTCCCGATGAGATCGACCATGCCATCGCCGACGTGGCCTGCACCTTCGTCCCCGACGGAGCCACCCTGCAGATCGGCATCGGCGCCATCCCCAACATCGTCGCCCATCAGTTGGCCACCGGTGCGGGGGGAGGCTACGGGATCCACAGCGAAATGTTCACCGACGGACTCATGGCTCTCCATCAGTCCGGCAAGGTCACCAACACGGCCAAGGGTGTCTTCGGCGGGGTATCGCTCACTACCTTCGCCCTCGGGTCCTCCGAGCTCTACGCCTGGCTGGATGACAATGCCGAGGTCGCCTTCCTTCCGGTCGACGTGGTCAACGACCCCACCATCATCGCCAGCAACCGCTCGTTCATCTCCGTCAACGGCGCCCTCAGCCTCGACCTCTACGGCCAGGTGGCGGCGGACAATATCGGCGGTCACCAGATCTCCGGGGTGGGCGGTCACGAGGACTTCGTGGCCGGCGCCGGGTTGGGCGACGATGACCACTCATTGATCTGTCTGCGCTCGACCGCCACCGTCAACGGCGAGCTGCGGTCACGCATCGTGGCCGCCCTGCCCGAGGGCTCGGTGGTCTCGACCCCGCGTCACCACACAGGGGTGGTCATCACCGAGCACGGGGCCGCCGACCTCTACGGCCTGACGGTGCGGGAACGGGCCTACGCCCTGGCCGAGATCGCCGCCCCCCAGTTCCGCGCTGACCTGAAGTCGGCCGCCTCCACCCTGGGTCGACACTGAGCCGGGCGGGCGAGGCGGGCGACAACACCGGTGACCGGGTAGGCGGCACCGGCGACCGACCCCAGCTCACCCTGGCCACCTTCAATGTGCATGGAGGCGTCGATGGATGGGGTCGTCCCTTCGACGTGGTTGCGGAGTGCGCCGCTCTCGACGCCGATGTGCTGGTGCTGCAGGAATCATGGGCTCCCTCGGATGGAGGGCCGAGCACGGCCGCCACCGTGGGTGACCGCCTCGGCTACGACGTCATCGAAGAAGGAATGGCTCGAGGCCGGCTCTTCGATCCTGATCCATCGGCCGACTACCGGTGGGGCCCGCGGCCCCGCTATGCCCACGTCTCGTTCCGCCTCGATGACCCCAGACGCCGGCGCCGCAACTTCGATCGTCTCCATCCGCACTTCTCCCCCGGCACCTTTGGGGTCGCGGTGCTCACCCGCATCCCGGTGAGTGACCGGGCGGTGATTTCGTTGGGCCAACTGAAGCGCGACCCGGCCCGCCGGCTGGCCATCACCTGCACCGTCCCGGTCGGCGAGGAGGCGTTGACAGTTGTCGGCACCCACATGTCCCACCTGTTGCAACGCTCCCCGGTGCAGTTCCGCGAATTGCGGTCTTTGTTACCCGACCCCGGAGGTTCCGCCGTCGCCCTGACCGGTGACATGAACCTGTGGGGACCGCCGCTGGCCGCACTCTTCCCAGGTTGGCGACGGGCGGTCCGCGGACGCACCTGGCCCTCCTACCGCCCGCACAGCCAACTCGATCACGTGCTGGTCACCCCGTCGGTATCGGTGATCGACGCCCGCATCGCCGAGCGCTCGGGCTCTGATCACCTTCCGGTGCGGGTGTCGCTGGAGGTGGGGCTGTTGCCGACCGGGTGAAGCGATCTCGATCACATCCGGAACTGGTCACGGCCGGCGCCAAGGCCGTTGTCACGGCCACCGGACTAGCGTCAGCGCATGGTCGACGCACTGGATGGATTCGAAAAGAGCCGATTCACCGCCGAGGGCACCACCCGAACCGTGTACAGGACGGGGACGGGGCCGGCGGTGATCGTGATCAGTGAGATCCCGGGCATCACCCCGCATGTCGCCGAGTTCGGACGAAAAGTGGCTGCATCCGGCTGCACGGCTGTGCTGCCTCACGTGTTCGGTGAGGACGGGCGCGAACCAACGATGGGGTACGCGACCAAGTCGCTGGCCCAGGGATGCATCTCCCGGGAGTTCACCACCATGGCGCTGAACAGGACCAGTCCCATCACCACCTGGCTGCGGGCATTGGCCAAGGCCGAGCACGCCACCTGCGGGGGGCCGGGAGTCGGTGTCGTAGGGATGTGCTTCACCGGTGGGTTCGCACTGGCCATGATGGTCGACGACGTGGTGGTCGCACCGGTGCTGAGCCAACCGTCCCTGCCGTTTCCGGTAGGCAAGAGCCGTAAGAAGGGTCTGGGGATCTCCGACGCCGATCTCAAGGTCGTCCAGGATCGAGTGGCAGCCGGAACGTGTGTCTTGGGGTTGCGCTTCACCGGTGATCGGCTCAGTCCTCCCGAACGGTTCGAGCACCTTCGGGAAGTGTTGGGCGACGGCTTCATCGCGGTGGAGATCGACTCATCCCGCGGGAATCCCTACGGGCACAAGTCCATCGCCCATTCGGTCCTCACCGAAGACCTCGATGACCGGGAAGGCACCCCCACCCGGGCCGCCCTCGATCAAGTACTGGCCTTCTTCACCGAGCGGCTCCTCGGGTGACCGCCGCCACCGACGCTTGGGAGCAGCGGGGTGGGCGTATCCCGCTCGCCGGCCACGAGGTCTTCGTCATCGACATCGACCCGAGCACGGCTGAGCCGGGTGAGGCCGATCCCGGCGGGGCCGAGGGGTCCGGGGTGGAGAGGTGCGAACCGCTACTGGTGATCCACGGCTTTCCCACCTCGTCCTTCGACTTCCATCTGGTGGCCGACGAACTGGCCCGCGATCGGCGGGTGGTCCTCTTCGACATGGTCGGCTACGGATTGTCGGCGAAACCCGACCTGGCCTACACCGTCGATCTCCAGGCCGACGTGGTGGTGGCTCTCACCGAACGGCTGGGGCTCGGCACGATCTCCCTGCTCACCCACGATTACGGGGACACCGTGGGGGGCGAGCTCCTGGCCCGCCAGGAGGAAGGGCGCTGGCCGGTGGAGATCGTGCGGCGGGTGATCACCAACGGCAGCATCTACATGGACCTGGCTCATCTCAGTGCCGGCCAGGAGTTTCTGTTGAGCCTGCCCGATCAGCGCCTGGGCGACGATGCGCCGATGGACACCGACACCTTGGCCGGTGGTCTGGCCGCCACTCTCAGCCCGTCTTCTTCGGTACGAGCAGCAGAGCTCGCCGGCTCGTGTGAGCTGGCGGCCCGGTCCGGTGGGCTGTCTCTCCTTCCTCGGACCATCCGCTACATCGAGGAGCGGCGCCGGAACGAAGGGCGGTTCACCGGCGCCATCGAAGACCATCCCTCGCCGTTGCACATTGTGTGGGGCGCCGACGATCCAATCGCAGTGGTCGCCATGGTCGATCGCCTCGGCCAGTCCCGGCCCGATGCCGGAGTCGAGGTTCTCGACGGTGTCGGCCACTTTCCCATGATCGAAGCTCCCGACAGATTTCTGGCTGGGGTGCAACGCGGGCTGGACTGAGGGGACCGGCTACTCGGCATGCCCACGGTTTGGCTGCACGGTAAATCCGCGGATTGGCTACACAGTGCAGATGACCTCGCCGTGCAGAATGGCAAACCATCCGTCGGGCTCGGACGCCCACCCCCGCCAGGCGGCGGCGAAACCGGTCAGGTCATCCTCGGTGGCGATATCACGGGCCAGCAATTGCTCGGCCAACGATGACTTGGTCACCCGGTCGGCCCAGAGATCGCCCCACCACCTCCGCTCCCCGGGTGTGGCGTAACACCAGGCCGAGGCCGACGGGACCACCGACGCGAAACCGGCTCGGTGGGCCCAGCTGAGGATCTTCCGGCCGGCGTCGCACTGGGCTCCATTGGCCAGGGTGGCGGCCCGATAGGCCTCCAGGCTCCTTGTGATCTCGGGGTAGGCAGGAAAGAAGGTCATCGACGGGTAATCACCGTCACGCACCGCCACCACTCCGCCAGGCCGGCACACCCGCTTCATCTCGACCAGTGCCGCCACCGGGTCCCCGACGTGTTGGAGGACCTGGTGGGCATGCACGACGTCAAAGGTCCCGTCCTCGTAGTCGAGGTCGAAAAGGTCACCCACCTCGAAGGTCAAACCCGCGATCCCCTGTTCGGCTGCCGCCAGGCGCGCTTCTTCGATCACCTCGACCGAGGTGTCGACTCCCACCACCCGGCCCGGCGCCAGAAGAGCGGCCAGGTCGCGGGTGATCGTCCCGGGTCCGCACCCCACGTCGAGCAGGGACATCCCCGGAGCCAGGTGGGGAAGCAGGTAGCCGGCCGAGTTCTCGGCGGTGCGCCAGCGATGAGACCTCAGCACGCTGTCGTGATGGCCGTGGGTATAGGAGACGTCGTGCCCGTCCGGGTGCTGTCCTTCGTCGGCGACAGTGCTCATGGTTCCAGTGTGGGCCAGGTTCGACCCATTGGCAAAGAAGTATCAGTGGCATCTCCTATAAGCTGATCAAATGGCTGCATCCGAGTGGCTCCGGACCTTCGTGGCCATCTACCGGGCAGGATCGGTGACCGCCGGGGCGGCGTTGAGAGGACTCTCCCAACCCGCGGCCAGCCAGCACCTCAGTGGCCTCGAGCGCAACGCCGGCGTCCCGCTCTTCATCCGGACCGCCACCGGAGTGGAGCCCACCCGCCGAGGTCGCGAGCTGTACGCACAAGTGGCCGAACAGCTCGATCATCTCGAGCCGGTGTTGGTGGGCCTGGACGGCGGACCGGTGGCCACTCCCCCGCCGTCCATCCGGTTCGGTTCTTCCGCCGAGTATTTCTCTTTCGAAGTCGTTCCCAGGTTCCGTCCGTCCGGACCGGCCATCGTGGCCACCTTCGCAGACGACGACGAGCTCATCGAATTGCTCGAGCGAGGAGAGCTCGACATCGCGGTGACCAGTACCACCCCGGGACGACGAGCGGTGGCCGCGACCCCGATCGACACCAAAGAGTTCGTTCTGGTGGGAGCCCCGAAGATGATGCGGACGCCCCGCCTCACATCAAGGAAGCAGTTGGCATCGTGGCTGGTGGGAATGCCCTGGGTGGCCTACAGCGCCGAGCTACCGATGACCCGCCGATTCTGGCTCTCGGCCTTGGCGCGTCCGTTCGGGGGAGATCTGCGACTTGTCGCACCGGATCTCCGGGCGGTGGTCAAGGCAGTGGAGTGCGGCCACGGGGTGAGCCTGTTACCCACATTCGTGTGTTCGGAGGAACTGGCAGAAGGACGCATCGTCGAGCTGTTTCCGGTGTCGGCCATCCTCCCGTCAGAACCCTGGTTCGCCTGCACCCGAGTCGGCGATCTCGGCCGTGACCACATCAAGGCATTCACCCAGCGACTCGCCGCGCCGCGGGGTGGTTGACGGGGCGACGATCGCCGACATTCCCGACATTCCCGACCGAGGCTGCCATGATCGTGGCATGTCCACTCTCTTTACCCACGTACCCCATCCGCACATCGAAGAGCGGCGCGCGCAAGCTCCCGTCAAGGTGGCCGATCAACTCCAAACCACCGGTCGGGCGGCCAAGGCGAACTCGTGGTTGGCGGTCAAGATCACCAACGGGGTCGGCACCATGTGGTGTGCCTATGTTTTCACCGTCCTGGCCCTGCTCTCGCTGCCCGCCGTGCTCTCGGCCTTCTCGATCTTCGGCGGGGTCTTCCCCGGCTGGCTGGTGAAGTCGAGTCTCATCGCCCTGGTCGCCTGGGTCGCTCAGACTTTTCTCCAGTTGGTGCTGCTGTCGATCATCATCGTGGGACAGAACATCCAGAGCTCGGCGTCGGACAAACGGGCCGAAGCCACCTTCAACGATGCAGACGCGGTGCTCCACGAGGCGCTGCAGATCCAAGATCATCTCGAAGCCCAGGACAAGGCGATCGAGAACATCCTCGCCCTGGTCAAGTCGCCGGGGAGCCTGGGGACCACCAC
>JADGOI010000082.1 GCA_017883075.1 Acidimicrobiales bacterium | reverse complement strand
CGGGCGCCCGGTGGCCCAGGGTGTGAGGTCGCCGTGTCATGGCCAAGTCCCTGACCTGACCAAATCGCGAGCGCAGGCCCCGGGCTTCAGCCCTGGGGTCGAGCGAGTTCGGCGCGTATGAAGGGCGAGCGGCTACGCAGAACGATGCGGCCATCCGTTGGAATCGCCACGGCCAATTCTTCCCCCAACCCATCCTCGCAAATGACCAGATTGAGAGCTTGGATGAGATCTTCGGCACCCACAGGCTTTGAACTTGCACGCTGCCGACATCCGCCTACAATGTAGGTATGGCTTCACCATCTTCTGTCCGCTTTGAGGGCCGTGTTCTCGATCGACTCAACGCCTTCGTCGCATCCCACCCCGGCATGTCACTGTCGAGTGCCAGCAATCGGTTGGTCGATGAATCCCTCCGCATGCAAGAGCATCCACTCATCGTCTTCCGGGACGGCCCGGCGGGTCGGCGGGCCCGCCTCGTCGGTGGCCCTGACATCTGGGAGGTCATCGGCGCGGTCTCCTCCGCCCGAAATGCCGAGCCCGAGTTGGACGCCGATGAGATCGTGACCCTGGTGGCTGACACCGCTGGCCTTGTTCCCCAACAGGCTCGGGCCGCCCTCGCCTACTGGGCCGACTACCCAGCCGAAGTGGACGAGTTCCTCCGTCATGCCCGCGCTGAAGCTGACCAGGCCGTCATGCGCTTGGAGCGCGAACACGAACTGCTCGGCGAGTGAGCCCTCGGCGGCCAGAGCCGCCCGACCTCCTTCTCCTCGATGAGATGTTCTCACCAGCCATCGCCACGTCACTCGTCTACCGCGGCGTCGACTGCCAAGCCGTGGCCGCCAGGCCCCCCCTTCGATCCCTCGACGACCAGGATGTGATTGAAGCCGCCCTGAGCGAAGAGCGGATCCTCGTCACGAACAACGTCGTCGACTTCGAGATCCTTCGGCGGCGGCGAGTGGCCGAAGGCCGGCCGGTTCCTGGGTTTATCTACACCTCGGATGACCGCTTCCCGAGGAACCGAGCCTTTGTGGGTCGTCTTGCTGCCGCGCTCGAAGACGTCTCTCGCCAACACATGGTCCGCGCCTACGGTGGAGTCCTTTGGCTGACGCCGATCGAGGAACAATAGACACCCTCAATCCCACGCCGTCTCGCGTTCGCGATAGCGATTCAGCCTTCCCGGGGGATTTGACCAGGCAACAGGATCCGGCTCGGGCCGCAACGGGGCCCACGCAATCTGGGATGAGTTCTCCAGCGCGTGATGGGAGAAGCCCGGTTCAGGTGCCCGGCCACCCGGCCACCAGGTCGATCAGCTCACCGGCCACCCAGAACTGACGCGGCCGCCCGGATCGAATTGGCTGTTTCTCGTACGGCTGGACTATCCCGCGCTCAGCAAGTGCCCCGAGAGCAACTCGTCCGGAGCGCTCTGAGACGTCCAGGCGTGTGGCGATCAGATCGGACGAAACGACCGGATGCTCGCCCAGGATGTCTACGACCTTGCGCGCCGTGGCGTCCTCGCGCAGGTCGGCCATCCTGCTTTCCCACGTCTGGATCAATGCCTCGGAGCGGATCATCAGTGAAGCTGCTGCCTCACTTGAATGCTGGAGGGCGGCGGCCATCCATTCCACCCACGGGTCGAGTTGGCCCAATCGGAACATCGTCATGCCGGCCAGGTAGCCCCCGGGGTCCCGGGCGATGAACACGCTCACCGGCGGCGTCACCGCGATCTCAAGTCGATGCGCCAGAATCCAGCCGATCAAGATGCGCCCGATCCGGCCGTTACCATCGCCATACGGGTGAATCGTCTCGAACTGCGCGTGGGCCACGGCAGCTTGGGTGACCGGGTCGATCCCGTCGCTGTTGATGAACTCGATGAGGTCTTCCATCAGAGGGGGGACCAGCTCGGGAGGTGGGGGGACGAAAGCAGCATCTCGTGGTGACGTCCCGCCGATCCACGACTGGGCCGTGCGGAACGCTCCGATCATCTCGGGCCCGAGGTGGCTGCCGGTGGCCATGAGGCGACGGTGCCAGTCGTGCACGTCCTCGGTCATCAGCGCACGCCGGGAGGTTCCCAGCGCATCAACCACTGCGGCCAAGTTGTCAGCGATGTACTTGGCCGTCTCGTTCCCTGTCCCCCCGATCTCGGCGGCGGCGACGTCGACGAGCGAGGTGCGAAGACCCTCGATGTAGGACGAGGCAACTCCTTCGGTCCGCAGCAACAGCATGGCGATGGGTTCAAAGCGTGAAGGCTGTCGATCGCCGGCGGCTACCGCCGCGGCCGCTCGCTCGGTCCGTCGGGCAGTTCTGATCCCAACCTCGAAGGCGTGGCCCGCCAACGGACCTGGAACCCATGCGTATGCCCGAGCACCATTCCACACGATCTCTTGCTCGTTGCCTCGAGGATCCTTCCCTTCCGGTATTGCTCTCATAACGGAAGATTATCAGTAGATCCTTCCGTAATAAACTGGCTGGCGGAAGGGGTTCTGCGCCGACATGGCCTCGGACCCGCAACGCAGAACTGGTCAAATGGACCACGGGTCCCGGTGATGCAAAGACCGACAACGTGGACATCACCGCACGTGTGGATCAGTGAAGCATGCAGACCCTGATCGGGACGACTTCACCGCGCAGTCCTAGAGTGGCGACATGGCCACTGACGGCACCCTCGCCGGTGAGGCGACCGACCTGCTCCGGCACCTCATCCGCAACGAGTGCGTGAACGACGGCACCGTGGCGTCGGGTCACGAGCACCGGAGCGCCGACCTGCTGGCAACCTACCTCGACGGCTCTGGCGTGGAGATGGAGAGATTCGAACCCGAGCCCGGGCGCACCTCTCTGGTGGCCAAGATCCACGGGACGGATCCGTCGGCCCCGTCGTTGACCTTGTTGGGCCATACCGACGTCGTCCCGGCCAACGGGGAGGACTGGCGCCACGACCCCTTCGGCGGCGAGTTGATCGACGGAGAGGTGTGGGGCCGGGGCGCCATCGACATGTTGAACCTCACCGCCACCATGGCCACTGGACTGCGCCATCTGGCCCTGGAGGGATTCCGCCCGGCAGGTGACCTCACCTACGTGGCGGTGGCCGACGAGGAGGCAACCGGAATCCACGGCGCCAAGTGGCTCTGCGAGCATCAGGCTGAGGCGGTCAACAGCGATTACGTGATCACCGAGTCGGGTGGGTTTCCCACCCGGGGTGCCGACGGTGGGACCCGACTGCCGGTGATCGTGGGCGAGAAGGGCATCTACTGGTGCGTCCTCACTGTCAAAGGTGTCCCCGGCCATGCTTCGCAACCCTTCCGGACCGACAATGCCCTCATCAAGGCGGCGGAGATCGTCCGGCGCATCGACGAGTATCGGCCCCAGGCCGAGATGCACGAGATCTGGCGTCGGTTCGTCGAAGGGCTCGGGTACCCATCCGAGCTCAGCGAGCCGCTCCTCGATCCCGACCGGATCGATGCCTTCTGTGAGGAGTTGCCTCGGTTGGGCCTGGCCCGCCAGGCGCATGCCTGCACCCACACCACCATGGCCCCCACCGTGATGCATGGCGGTTCGAAGACCAACGTGATTCCCGACCGGGTCGAGTTGCAGATCGATATCCGGAGCCTGCCCGGTTGGGATCTGGTCGATGTCCGGGCCATGGTCGACGAGGTGGTGGGTGACCTCGCCGATGACGTGGAGGTCACCTTCCCCTACGCCGATCCATCCTCGGCGTCGCCCATCGACACGCCGCTGTGGGACGCGCTGCAGCGGGTGAGCGAAGGGTTCTACCCCGGGGCCAAGAACATCCCGTTCCTCACCGCTGGGGCCACCGATGCCCGATACCACCGGGCGCTGGGCAGCGTGGCCTACGGCTTCGGGATGCACAGTCCCGCCATAGGTTCGGGGGAGTACGGGGCGATGTTCCATGGGATCGACGAGCGGGTCGACATCGAGACCCTCAGGTTGTCAACCGAGATGTGGATGGCCCTGGCTCACGACTTTCTGGTCTGACCGGTCGACCCGGGCCGACACATCAGACGGGACAAACTTCAGCCGATGGCCCGGACCAGTAGGTCTTCCTGCTCCAGACGGTGGAGGGCGGCGCTCCCCGAGGCCGGGCTGGCCGACTCCGCCCGGCTCACGTGGGTCAACGAGTGGGTGTCACGCAGCAGAGAGTGCAGATGCAGATGGACAAAGTTCCATGCCCCCATGTTTTCGGGCTCTTCTTGCAGCCATACCACCTCGACGGCATTCGGGTAGCGCTCCAGCACCTCGGTGATTTCGGCTGCGGGCCAGGGATAGAGCTGCTCGACCCTGACGACAACCACGCCGCCCCCGGGCCCGTCGAGTTCGTCCCGCCGGCCCATGGCGTCGTAGGCGACTTTTCCCGAGCACAGCACCACCCGGGTCACGCCCGACGGATCGAACCCTTCGCGGGCAGTGATCGGATCGTCGAGGACCTCGGCGAACGACCCGGTAGAGAAGGCCTCGATCGGGGACCGGGCCTGACGGGCCCGAAGCAGCGACTTGGGGGTGAACACCACCAGGGGTCGGCGCTCGGCCAGCTTTACCTGGGCACGGAGCAGGTGGAAGTACTGGGCGGCGGTGGTGGGATTTGTCACCCGCAGGTTGCCCCGCGCGCACAGGGTGAGGAAGCGCTCGATCCGCGCCGAGGAGTGCTCGGGGCCCTGGCCCTCATACCCATGGGGCAGGAGCAGGACCAACCCGGACTGCTGGTCCCACTTGTCCTCGGCCGCCACCAGAAAATTGTCGACGATGATCTCGGCCCCGTTCCAGAAATCGCCGAACTGCGCCTCCCATGCCACCAGGTCCGATGGCGCCTCGACCGAGTAGCCGTACTCGAAACCCACGCAGGCGTACTCGGAGAGCAGTGAGTCCAGGACGGTGAACCGACCGCCTTCGAGTTGGGCCAATGGGACGTATTCGACCCCGGTGACGTTGTCCACCAGAACCGCGTGACGATGGGAAAAGGTCCCCCGCCGGGTGTCCTGGCCGGTGAGGCGCACATTGGTGCCTTCGAGCAACAGAGACCCGAACGCCATGGCCTCGCCCAACGCCCAGTCCACCTCCCCGCCGGCCACCACTTTGTCCCGGCCCTCGAACTGGCGGGCGAGTTTGGGATGGATCACGAAACCTTCCGGCACCGAGCTCACCGCAGTGGCCAGGCGGCTGATGACCGACGAGTCCACGCCGGTCTCGATCGCCGGGATGGACAGGTCGGGCACCAAATAGGCCGGGAGGGTGGGCGTGACGCCGGCCGACGACTCCGCCTCGGCCCGGGTCTCGTCCAGGGCCGCCTGCAGACGGGCGGAGAACCTGTCGAGTGCCTCCTCTGCCTCCTCGATGGTGATGTCACCCCGGCGCACCAGTGACTCGGTGTAGAGCTTGCGCACTGAACGCTTGGCCTCGATGAGGGCGTACATCAACGGTTGGGTGTAGCTGGGGTCGTCCCCCTCGTTGTGGCCATGGCGCCGGTAACAGACCATGTCGATGACCACGTCCTTGTGGAAGGTCTGACGAAACCCGAACGCCAGCCGGGCGGCCCGGACGCAGGCTTCGGGATCATCCCCGTTCACATGGAAGATCGGCGCCTGCACCATTTTGGCCACGTCGGTCGGATACACCGACGTGCGGGCGGCCTCGGGGGCGGTGGTGAAGCCCAGCTGATTGTTGATGACGATGTGAATCGTCCCGCCGGTGCGATACCCGGCCAGACCTGACAGGTTGAGGGTTTCGGCCACCACTCCCTGCCCGGCGAAGGCGGCGTCGCCGTGCAGCAGTATCGGCAACACCGGGAACGGCTCGCCGGTGCCATCCTCGAGTCGCTTCCCGCTCCCCCGCTCGCCGCCGAGGGCATCCTGTTTGGCCCGCACCATACCCACCACCACCGGGTCCACCGCTTCGAGGTGGGAGGGATTGGAGGCCAACGACACCGGAATGGTGCCACCCGAGCGACCGGTGAAGACCCCGGAGGCCCCCTTGTGGTACTTCACATCGCCCGAACCCTGTACCGACTCGGGGTCGAGATTGCCCTCGAACTCCTCGAAGATCTCGTGGTAGGACTTTCCCACGATGTTGGCCAGCACGTTGAGCCGGCCCCGGTGGGACATCCCCATCACCGCCTCGACGAGGCGCTCGGTCGCCGCCTCGTCGAGGATGGTGTCGAGGAGGACGATGGCCGACTCGGCCCCTTCGAGCCCGAACCTCTTCTGTCCGACATAGCGGGAGTGGAGGAACCGCTCGAAGACTTCGGCCGCACCCAGGCGGTCGAGGGTGTGGCGCTGCTGGTCGGGCGATAGCTCCGACGACACCCCCTCCACGTGCTGTTGGATCCACCGCTTCTGGGCCAGGTCCTGAATGTGCATGTACTCGACGCCGAGGGTGCGGCAGTAGGCGTTCTCCAGTGTGTGGAGGATCTCGTCGAGGCTGGCGGTGTCCTTGCCGGCCAGGCCATCGGCCACATAGCGGCGGGGCAGGTCCCAGATGGTGAGGCCGTAGTGGAGCGGGTCCAACTCGGGATGGAGATCGGGTGATTCGGCATCGAGGGGATCGAGGTGGGCGATGAGATGGCCGCGTACCCGGTACATGTTGATGAGGGTCTGCACATGGACCTGCTTCAGCAGGCGCTCGTGCATGCCCTCCACCGTGTCCTCGGTGTCGTTGGAGTCCTTCTCCCATCGCACCGGCTCGTAGGGGATCTCGAGGGCGGAGAATACCTCGTGGTAGAAGTCGTGCTTCCCCATCAGGCACTCGGATATGTGAGCGAGGAACAGCCCCGACTCCGCCCCTTGGATGATGCGGTGGTCGTAGGTGGAGGTGAGGGTGACCGTCTTGCCCACCCCCAACTCGGCCAGGGTATGAGGGTCGGTGGCTTCGAAGCCGGAGGGGACCCCGAGCGCTCCCACCCCTACGATGACCCCTTGACCCGGCATCAGGCGGGGCACCGACTGAACGGTGCCGAGGGTGCCCGGGTTGGTCAACGTGACAGTGGTGCCGGCGAAATCGTCGGGGGAGATCTTGTTGTTGTGAATTTTGCGTACCAACTCTTCGTAGGCACCCACGAAGCCGCGGAAGTCACGGCTATCGGCATCGGTGATGCACGGCACCATCAGGGTGCGTGAACCGTCGGACTTCTCCACGTCCACGGCCAGGCCGAGGCCCACATGGTGATGCCGGATCACTCCGGGGGTTCCCTTGCCGTCCGCATCGGCCACGAAGCTGGCGTTCATGGCGGGAACCGCCACCAGGCTCTTCACCACCGCATACCCGATGAGGTGGGTGAAGCTGACCTTGCCTCCGGTAGTGCGGAACAACTGGTTGTTGATGATGGTGCGGTTGACCTCCAAGAGCTTGGCCGGCACCACCCTCACACTGGTGGCGGTGGGAACCTCGAGGGAGGCCTGCATGTTGGTGACAATGCGACCGGCGGCCCCCCGGAGAGGGGTGACCTTCTCCCCCGGTGACGTGCCATCGGACGCACCGACAGGTGCGTTGGCCTTCGCGGCCGGAGCCGACTGCGCCGGGGTCGGCGCGGGTGCCGGAGCGCCGGGTGCCGGGGCGCCGGGGGCCGGAGTAACCGCCGGCGTTACCGTCGGTCGATAGTCGGTGAAGAACTCCCGCCACGACTCCGACACCGACGTCGGGTCGGCGCGGTAACTGTCATACATGTCCTCGACCAGCCAGGCGTTGGGCCCGAACGCCCCGGTTGTGGTGGCCGGGCGCGCCGGGTTGGATCCTCCTGAGACGTCTGATCCGATGGTGTCATCCATTGAGGAGAGCCTAATGGGGCCGATACGCGGCCATGGCCTCGAAACGACCGCTAAACGGGTGGGTTAGCGTCCAGATGGTGGGAGCCATCCAAACCAGTGTCACCTGTACCTTCACCTTCGAAGCCGCCCATCGTCTGGAGTGGCACACCGGAAAGTGCCGCAACCTCCATGGTCATTCCTACCGGCTCGACGTGACGGTGGCCGGAGGCCTCGACGCCAACGGCGTGGTGATCGACTTCGACATTCTGCACTCGGTGGTCACCCGTGAGGTCATCGACCAGTGGGATCACCGGGACCTCAACGAAGTGCTCGACAACCCCACCGCCGAGCTACTCGCCCATCGGGCATGGGAGCTGTTGACCATGGGTGGTCTCCCCGTTTCCGCCCTGCGCCTGTGGGAGACCCCGGGATCGTGGGTTGACCTCACCGTCGACGAGACGTCGTGAGCGACCGAGGCCGCGGGCACCTGGTCGTCCTCTCGGGTGGACTCGACTCCACCGTGTGCATGGCGCTGGCCGAGGCCGAAGGCGGCAAGCCCCCGATGGCCCTCACCTTCGACTACGGCCAACGGCACCGCACCGAGCTCGACCATGCCGCCGGTGTGGCCGGTCACTTCCGGGCCGAGCACCTGGTGGTCAGTCTCGACACCTCGGCCTGGGGAGGCTCAGCGCTCACCGATCCCTCCATCGCGGTGCCCGCGGGTGGGACCGAGGAGGGCATACCGGTCACCTACGTGCCAGCCCGGAATTCGATCTTTCTGGCCGTGGCGCTCGGGGTAGCCGAGGCCCGGGGTCTCGACGCGGTGTGGATGGGGGTGAATGCCATCGACAACTCGGGGTACCCGGATTGTCGGCCCGAGTTCATCGAGGCGTTCCGGCAGGTGGCCGCCACCGGCCAGAAACGCGGTGTCGAAGGCGATCCGATCAAGATCCGGACGCCGCTCATCGAGTTGACCAAAGCGGACATCGTGCGCCTGGGCATCGACCACCAAGCACCCCTGCAGTTGACCTGGTCGTGTTACCAGGGAGAGACCTATCCCTGCGGGATTTGTGATGCCTGCCTATTGCGGGTGCGCGGCTTTTCCGAAGCCGGTGTGGTCGACCCGGCCCTCACCCGCCGGTGACAGCCTCGGGAGCGCCCTCGGATCTGCTCGTCTCCGAGGTGTTCTCGGCCATCCAGGGCGAGGCGGCCCTGGTCGGCGCCCGCCAGGTATTCCTTCGAATGACCGGGTGCAACATCCGCTGTGCGTACTGTGATCAACCCGAAGCCCTCGAGAAGCGCCCGGGGCCGTGCCGGATCGAGCGGACACCGGGACGACGGGACTGGGACAGGGTGGAGAGCCCGTTGGCCGTCGAGTCGGTGGTCGACGCGGTGGATCGACTGTGGCGAGCCATGCCCCATCACTCGGTCAGCGTCACCGGCGGCGAGCCGCTCATGCAGTCCAGGCGTTTGGTCGGCCTGTTCCCGAAGCTGGCCGAGCTGGGCATGCCTCTGATGGCGGAGACCAACGGCACCCTGGTGCACGGTCTCGAAGAGCTCGTCGGGTGGCTGACCTACGTGAGCATGGACGTGAAACTCCCGAGCGTCGACGGGGAGCGAGTGGACCCGTCACTGCAGCAGCGGTTCCTCGATGTCGCCCTTCGGGCCGGGGTCGACACCTGGGTGAAGATCGTGGTCGGGGCCCACACCGACACCGACGAGTTGTCGAAGGCGGTGGCGATGGTGGCGGAGGCGGCAGCCCGGACCCCAGGGGCCGAGCCGGTGATCTACCTGCAGCCGGTGACCCCGTTCGCCGCCGTCACCCACGCCCCGACTCCTGACGATGTGCTCACCCTTCAGGAACTGGCGCTGTGGAGGTATCCCCACGTTCGAGTGGTCCCGCAGACCCACAAGGCCATCGGTCAGCTCTGAGCCGCCCGGCGCCGCAGTGCGCCGCCCGGCGAGGCACTGCGCCGCTACCGACACCGCTGATTCTGGGGTTGGACGCGCACGTGCCGGCCCAGGGAGTCCCCGGACCGGCACGTGTTCACAAACTGTGCGTCGTTACTTCTAGATCTTCGGAGCCGGAGCCTTGCCGTTCACGATCTTCTTGAACGACGCGCCTGCGCTGACCTTCGGGTTCTTCGAAGCTGCAATCTGGATGGCCTCACCCGTCTGTGGGTTGCGACCGGTGCGGGCGGCCCGCTCTCCACGGTCGAACGTCAGGAATCCTGTCATGACGATCTTCTCGCCCTTGGCCACGTTGGCCACCACGACATCCTCGAAACCCGCCAACACGGCAGCAACGTCCTTGATGGTCGAATCGGTGTGGGCTGCAACCGCCGCAATCAGGTCTGTTTTGGTTATGGGCACTATGTCTCCTTCGTCTACGGAAGCCACCACAATGCACGAAATATGGACCCAAGGCGCGGATTTCGGGCGATTTCGGCCCATCTTTGCTGAAGATCAGGCACAGACAGCCGGTGTGAACTGCGATTATGCCGACCTTCAGATCAGACAAATGAATCGTCCGGTGGCGGCATCTGACGGCCATCTGACAGGCTGACGGGCGACATGGAGCACGTGAGCGGACTGACAGTCACCGAGCATGTGCCCTCGGAATGGCGGTCCGGGGACCCGGTGGTGGTGCTGGTCCACGGGTCTCTCGACAGGTCCACCAGCTTCGCCCGGGTACTGCGTCGGCTCGGCGATCTCCATACGGTCGTCTACGATCGTCGCGGCTACCACCGCTCTCGCGACGCCTTTCCACTGCACACCAGCATCGATGGACAGATCGACGATCTGGTGAGCGTGATCGGTGGGCGACCGGCGGTGGTGATCGGACACAGCTACGGCGGGACGATCGCCATCGGGGCCGCCCTTCGCGGTGACCCCTCCAACTCCATCACCTCGGTCGCCGCTTACGAGCCTCCCCTTCCGTGGCTACCGCTTTGGACGAGTGGCAGTGGCTCGGCGCGAAGGCAGAAACTCCGCGACGATCCCGATACCGAAGCCGAGCGATTCTTCCGACGGGTCGTCGGGGACGGTGCCTGGGACCGGCTATCCGAATCCGCCCAGGCCGAACGGCGGGCCGACGGGCCGGCTCTGGTGGCGGAACTGAACGCCATCCGGATCAGTGATCCACCGTTCGACGTCACGTCCATGCGGATCCCCGCCCTCTTCGGCCGCGGTGGCCGGTCGGTCCCCCACCACCGGGCCGGGGTGGCGTGGCTGGTCGAGCACACCCCGAACGCCGAACTCTTCGACATTCCGGGTGCTTTCCACGGGGCCCACCTGTCTCACCCCGACGGGTTCGCGTCGTTCGTCCGGCGAGCCGTGGAGCGGGCCGGTTGAGGTGGCGACGGCTACGGAGCCGCGGCGGCACGAATAGTCCCGGTGACCGTGGTGAGCGGATTGGTGCCGCAAGCTCCGGC
>JADGOI010000200.1 GCA_017883075.1 Acidimicrobiales bacterium | reverse complement strand
GGACGAAGCAAGACCCTTGTACCAATCCCGGGAGGCGAAGTTGACACCGACCACATTCGGGCTCGAGGGCTCCACGCTTGTCAAGGTCCCGCTGAGGTCGCTGACGAACGCGCTGCTGAGGCTTGTGCCGGTCGCGACCAGACTGGCCAACTGTGAATCGAGATCCGCCACGCCGCCCGGACCGGCGGCCAGGTCGGCGACCAGCGACGCCCGGGTGGCGTAACTATGGACCAGTGCCGTCAGAGCGCTGGTTTGCTCTTGGACAGCCACCGAACTGACTGCCGCCGTGGCCTGGATGCGCTTGTTGGCCTGGCTGCTCACCTGACGGGAGGCCAGTACGATGCTGCTGATGCTCAGCAGGGCGACCGATAAGGTCGCAGCCACGGCCAACACCGCCATTTTGCGCATCGACGACCTCGGCGATCTTCTTCTGAACTGCGGCAACTTCACAAGAGCATATCGGCCGGGGCGCTCCCAATCATGAGCCTCCCGGCATGGACCTCGGTGATTCGCGGCGAGCGGACGTTGGTCCGCGAGGTAGAGGGTGCTCGATGGTGCCGAGGGTGAGCATGGTCAGGGCGAGGGAGGCCTTGCGGATTTCGGGGCGGTAGGCCCGGTTGAGCGCCCTCCTATCCTCTACCGGCACAGCCTTGGGCGCCGTATGGGGCCGCGGAGCCGTGTCACTCGCCGCTGAAGGTAGCAGCCAAGGCTGCCGGGCGAGGCCGACTCGCCTGGTGTCCAGATCGGAAGGACGCGTTCGGTGGGCAGATCCCGCTGTGGGACCGGTGCGCAGATTGGTACCTGACGCAGGCGGGGCCATGACCGGGGCATGGATCGTGCAGACCCAGACGGGTTCGTCGACCACTGCGTGCGCGGTTGGAGTGCTCACGGCCTTCAACAGGTGCTGGGCCACTTCTCGGACGAGATGCCGACCTGGTGCGCCCCCCGGGATTCGAACCCGGAACCTGCGGATCAGAAGAATGCCTCGATGCCTGTCCGGGATCTTCCGGGGACGTCGGATGGGCTTGTTGATGGGATGGAATGGGCGGTGGATCGGGAGCCTCGCGCCACCCACCACCTAATTGCACCAGCTATCCGCCATCCGCATTTGGACCGCTATTTGGAGGTTGAGCCCTCAGGCTCTCGCCGCTGACCGGGTGCGGCTGTCCCGACTGTTCCAGATCGACCCGGGTCGCAGGCCAAAGTGGGATTCTGGCGCGACCCCGACCCGGCAGGGGCACCTGGAAGCGTTCTTCAGCTCTCGCGTTTGGCGGCTTCGCCGACTGCCTCGATCAGCTCTTTGGGGGGAACAGGCTTCTTCAGGTACTTGAAGACCCTTGTGCCGAGACGCTGTCGAAAGTCGGAGTCGAAGTCATAGGCCGAAGCCATCATGATCACTGGCGGTGGAGGTTCAGGAGCAAGGTTCTCGAGAACTTCGGTGCCGTTCAGTTTGGGCATGCGCTCGTCGAGCACAACAACATGGAATGGCTTCTGGTTGAGTTCTTCCAGAGCGGCCTCCCCGTCTTGCGCCTCGGTAACGGTGTATCCGACGGACCTCAGGATCGCCGCGGAGGTGGTGCGTATCCCGTCGTTGTCGTCCGCCACGAGTACGCGAACCTCGGCACCGTCGATCATGGTGTCACCTCGGCTGTGGCGTGAGGTGGGCGAATGGCCACACCCGCCCCACCGCCAGATCCGTTCTCGATGGAGGCAGTGCCGTCATTGCCTCCATCGAAACGCTCGACAATGGCCAATCCAAGGCCGGTCCCGCGGGCCTTGCTGGTGGAGAAGGGATCGAAGATACGCTCAGCGACCACCGGGTCTATGCCCACACCGCTGTCCTCCATGGTGATCTCGACAAAGCCATCGCTTTCGGTTCCTGTTTCGCGGAGCCAGCCCCACCAGGCATGGCCTGATAGGCGTTGGTGATGAGGCTTGGTAACCATTCAGCCCTTTGGCTGCGGTGCTTCGCCGTGGCAGGCAAACGGTGTCCTCGGTGAGGGTAACGGGCTCAGGCTGGTTACCTTGCGATTTGCGAAAGAAAAGAATAGGGGCGCCCACTTCAGTCGCCTAGCGCTTCCGGCACATCGGGTCCGACTGCAAGTAGCTACTGCGCCATCCAGCCTCAACGGCTTGTGTTTCCCTGAGTTGGATGGATAGCCCTCTTGGGGAACCTTCGACGTGAACGAGGCCCTGGCTGACAATGGCGCCATGGCCGGTGGTGCCCTGCTCCACTCCATCTGCGACCTCAAAAGTGCCGATATGTAAGCCCTCACCGCCCGAGGGCCACCGCCGGGACACCTGTTCGGGATGTGGATGGGTGCACTCCGGGCACAACCATCTGGGAGCCGGGCGAGAACGCCGTCACGCTGGCCTCGAGTTCGGTAGCGGGACTTTCGGCTTCGATGTTCCCCACCGACCCGATGGTTGGCTTGGTGGCCTCGCAGGTCCATGGTCTTGCGGGCGCCTCGTCCGCGTCACCAGACACGGACACGGAGCGGTGCGAGGGATCACCCATCCGGGCAACCTCTTCCGCTCTTTCGATTCCTCTGGTAGGTTGCAAACAAGTTTGAAGTTCAGACTGGTCTGCTCACGGGAGTCTTGCGATGGTCAACATGAGTTCAGGGAGCGATCGACCCGTTACGGCCGATGATGAGCGTCTGCTCACGCCGGAGCAGTCGCTCGCCCTGGTCGAAGTGCAACGCGAGGAGGCTAATCGAAGCCTGCGTGTGGACCCGGTGCCGATCCTCGGCGCGTGGGGCGTCGCGTGGCTGGCCGGATTCGGTGCGATCTACCTGGCGCTACCCGCTGGGCCAGGACCGTTCCTTCCGACCTGGGCGGCGGGAGCAATCCTCGGCGTGCTCTTCGTCGCCTCGATGGTCGTGTCGGTGGGCCAAGGGGTCTGGCGCGGTCGGGGTATCGAGGGCCCGTCGCGACAAGTCGGTGCCATGTACGGGTGGAGCTGGTTGCTCGGCCTCGCCGGGCTATACGCCGTCAACTTCGGGCTGACACACAAGGGCGTGCCGTCCGGGTTGCTTCCCCTGCTCTGGTCCGGTAGTGCGCTGCTGGTCGTCGGGGTGTTGTACCTGGCCGGCGGGATGCTTTGGAGGGACCGCGTGCAGTACGGGCTTGGGGCGTGGACCCTGGTGGTGGGGGCGGCCAGCGTCTCCGCTGGCGTGCCGGCCAACTTCGCCGTGCTGTCCCTGGCCGGCGGCGGGGGGTTTCTGATTGCCGCCGGGGTGGCACACGTCCGAGGCAAGCGGTCCCAGGGCAGGCCGACAAGCCCATGACCGCCGAGGATCTCCTGCCGACTGAGAGTCCCCTGCCGATCCTGGACACCGTCATCCACGCCCAGCCCCGGCTACGGATCACGGTCGCGTTGGCCGCGCTGGGTCCCGACGACCGGATCACCTTCCCGCGCCTTCGACAGCTGGTCGAGATGACCGCGGGAAACCTGTCCACCCACCTACGCAAGCTCGAAGACGCCGGCTACGTGGAGGTCACCAAGACCCATCGTCGCCGTACCCCAGTCACCTACCTCGCCCTGACCCTGCCCG
>JADGOI010000020.1 GCA_017883075.1 Acidimicrobiales bacterium | reverse complement strand
AGGCCGACACTTCGGGGACCAGCCGGGTGCTCACCGCGTTGGCGAGCAACCGACCCCTTACGGTGAGCACGGCGCGACCGTCTCTCCGGTCCACCAGGCCCTCGAGGTCGGGATCGTCCGGCAGCGATGCTTCGGGCACTCCGTCACGGGTGCGCAATCCCAAGGCCAGGGCTTCGAACCGCACCTGCTCGGGGCTGAGCACCTCGTCACCGGCGGTGGCAATCCGACCCTGCTCGATCTCCTTCACGAACCGATCGGGGGTACGCACGTTCCACCACCTGCGACCGTCCCGATGGGAGTGGGCCGCTGACCCGATTCCCCGATACTCCCCCTGGTGCCAGTACAGCCGGTTGTGGCGGCACTCGTGTCCGGGGAGCGACCAGTTGGAGATCTCCTCCCAGCCGTACCCGGCGGTGGAGAGGATCTCCTCGGTCATCTCGTATCGGTGGGCCTGCACGTCATCGTCGGGATGGCGGTCGGGCTGGGCCGCCAGCGGGGTGCCGGGCTCCACCGTCAATGCATAAGCGCTGATATGGGGTGGGGCGGAGGCAAACCCGGTCACGTCCCTCAAGCTCTGTTCCCAGTCGGCATCGGTTTCCCCGGCCCCACCCATGATCAGGTCCATGCCCCATGACACGAATCCGGCGGCAGCTACCGTTCCGGCCGCGGCGACCACCGCGTCGTGGCCATGCCGCCGCCCCAGTCCGACCAACACGTGGGGAACTGTCGACTGCACTCCGAGCGAGATCCGGGTGACACCCGCGGCCCGAAAAGTGGAAAACCGTGCAGCCTCGGCGTCCTCGGGATTGCACTCCACCGTGACCTCGGCGCCAGGCGCGCGTGGGATGGCGTCAAGGATCGAGACCAGAAGGTCGGCGGCGAGGCGCGAGGGGGTCCCGCCCCCGAAGAACACCGATGTGGCCTGGGGAATGCCCTCGGACTCGACGGCCCGCCCCACCTCGGTGACGCAGGCGGCGGCATACGACTCCATCAGGTGGTCCCTGTCGGTATAGGTGGCGAATGCGCAGTAGTCGCAACGGGCCCGACAGAACGGAATGTGGACGTAGATGCCGAACGGGGTCGTTGCATCCGGCGTCACGATTGCTCCCTCACGACACCGGTCCCGCCCGTACGGACCGGAGCCGACGATCGAGATGGACCTCCATCGCCTCCGTAGCCAAGGCACCGACTTCATCGGTCGTCGGTGAGCGGGGCTCGGCCAGGACGCCGGCGAGCCCGCCACCGAGGATGCGCTTCAGCAGGGCCAGGCCCTCTCCCGACAGGGAGCGTCCTCGCCGGCAATTCCTGCACAGGACCCCCCCCTCCACCAGGTCGAACGCCACCAGCTTCTCGATATCCTCCTCGCCGCAGGACGCACAGGCATCGAGCACCGGCTCGGTGCCCTCGAGGGCCAGGACCTTGAGGAAGAAGGCCGGTGTCACCATGACCGAATCTCGTTCGGCCAGCGCCGAGAGAGCTCCCACCAACATGGAATAGAGGCGTGGGTTGGCGTGGCGTTCCTGGCCGACCTGGTCCACCACTTCGAGCATCGACATGGCTGACGCCATCCGGTCGAGGTCCTCACGCACCGGCCGGAAGGTGTCGATGACTTCGGCCTGGTTCACGATGTCGAGGTCTCCGCGACCTTGCCAACCGAGGAGGGCCACATGGCTGAAGGGTTCGAGACGCGAACCGAACTTGGATCCGGTGCGTCGCACGCCCTTCGCCACGGCCCGCACTTTCCCGTTCTGCTCGGTCATCAGGGTGACAATCCGATCCGCCTCCCCGAGCCGAATGGTGCGAAGCACCACACCCTGGTCGCGGAAGAGGGTCATCCCGAGCTGGCGGAGTCCACGCCGTTCGGGTGAGAAGGCCCGTTGGCGCCCGACGCCTCTCCGGAACGTCCGTCCATCCCCGGGCCCCGGGCGGCGGAAGGGACAATGCCCCGATCAGTGGGTCGGATCGGCCTGGCAGGAGGCCGCGGCCGGCGAGGGCCCCCGAGCATGCTGTTGGCGCCGATGAGGGCAACCAACACCGGGGGGACGATGACGAACGGCAGGATGGCGTTGAATCCGGCAATCAACATCACGAGCGCCCCGATATAGAGGACCACCCCACCGGCGATCCCGACGCCGATCCATACTCCGCCGGCATCATCGGGCTCACCCGGTGTTCGGTCCTCTACGGCGGACCACCGGGGACCCATCCTCACGTCACTCCTCCGTAGCGCCGTTGGCGCCGCTGGAACTCCTGAATCGCCTCGAAGAGGTGGTGGCGCCGAAAGTCGGGCCAGAGCACCCCGGTGAATACCAGTTCGCTGTAGGCCAACTGCCACAGCAGGAAATTGGAGATCCGGTGTTCGCCCGAGGTGCGGATCATCAGATCGGGGTCGGGTTGATCGGGGTAGTACAGGCGGGACCGGATGGCCTTCTCGTCCACCTTGGCTGCCGGGACCCCGTCGGCCACCAGCGAGCGCACCGCGTCGACAATCTCTGCCCGGCCGCCGTAGTTGAATGCCATGGTCAACGTCGACCGGCGGTTGCGGGCGGTGAGCTCTACCGACTCGTCCATGCGCTTCAGCACCCGCTTGGGCACCCTCCAGTCCCTCCGTCCCGCGAATCGGATACGCACACCTTTGTCGTTCAACTCATCCCGCCGGCGCACCAGAAGACTCTCGTTGAACCCCATGAGGTACCGGACCTCGTCCGCCGGGCGTCGCCAGTTCTCTGTGGAGAAGGCGTACATTGTGATCCACGGGATCCCCAGATCGAGCGCTCCTTCCACCGCATCGAGCAGCGCTGTCTCCCCGGCGGCGTGGCCCTCGGTGCGCGGCAGTCCTCGGCGACTGGCCCAGCGACCGTTCCCGTCCATCACACAGGCCACGTGAACAGGGATCGGACCGTCGGCGACATCAGATGCCACCAACGGGGTCGCCCGGTTGATTTGGGCGCCATCGGCGCCGAAGACCTCCTGTTCCACCCTGCGAACCTATCCCGTCCACTGCCCCATCTGTGCCCGCCGGCGCGCCCGACGAGCGGTTCCCCGTCTTGAGCATCGCTCCTTGGCGCACTAGACCCTCTGCATGTCCCCATGGGCCGCACTGGCAATCTTCGCGGCCGGGTTAGCGGCCGGCACGATCAATGTGATCGTGGGATCGGGATCGCTCATCACGTTTCCCACCCTGTTGGCTCTCGGATATCCCCCGCTGTTGGCCAATGTTTCAAACAACGTGGGATTGGTCCCCGGAGCCGTGAGCGGCGCCTTCGCCTACCGCCGTGAGTTGGACGGCCAACGATCGAGGGTGATCAGGCTCGGGACGGCATCGCTGTTGGGGGGAATGGCCGGCGCCGCGCTCCTCCTCGGGCTACCCGGCAGCGTGTTCCGGTCCGCCGTTCCGTTCCTCATCCTGGTGGCCTGCGTACTGATGGCGCTACAGCCCCGTTTGGCCCACGCCCTCGAACAGCGGGGCGACCGAAAGATCCACGGCGGACCGGGTCTGTTCATCGGTGTGTTCTTGACAGGTGTCTACGGAGGTTATTTTGGAGCGGCACAGGGCGTCATCCTCATCGCCCTCCTTGCGATCTTCGTACATGACGACCTGCAGCGGCTGAACGCCACCAAAAATGTCCTGGGCATGCTGGTCAATGGGGTGGCCGGAATCCTGTTCATCATCTTTTCGCCCCTTTCGTGGCCTGTGATCGGCCTCATCGCCTCGGGGTCGGTCATCGGGGGCCAGGTGGGTGCCCATATCGGTCGCCGGCTTCCGGCCCCCGTGTTGCGCTGGATCATCGTCGTGGTCGGCCTGGTGGTTGCCACTATTCTCTCCGTCGAGTGGCTGTGAGCAGGTCGACCCAGTTTCACTCGAGCGGGTCCAAACCGGCTCGAAATTCCCCCAGGTAGGGTCGCGGCATGGTCGATGTGGTGAGGGCGACACTTGGCCTGGTGGCCGCCTCGCTTCCCGGGGGCGGCGAGGCACGGGAAGGCCAGGCGGAGATGGCCGCGGCGGTGGGCCGGGCACTCGGTTCACGACGCCATTTGGTGGTGCAGGCGGGAACGGGAACGGGTAAGTCCCTGGCCTATCTGGTCCCGGCCGCCCTGTCCGGCGAGAAGGTGGTGGTGGCCACCGCCACCAAGGCACTTCAGGACCAGTTGGCCACCAAGGACCTGCCCATGGTGGCGGCAGCTGTCGGTACGGAACTCACCTTCGCTGTCCTCAAGGGTCGGAGCAACTATCTGTGCCGCCAGCGCGCCTCCGAGGTCGGGGGCCACGGTGAGCAACTCAACCTCAGCACCGGAGCCATCGATCCACCCGATGCCGACGACACCTTGACCTCGACCGGAGAGGAGGGGATTGCTGACCCCGGACGACTCGGCGACCAGGTGCGGCGCTTGCTGCGGTGGGCGGAGGACACCTCCACGGGGGACCGGGCCGAGCTCGACTTCGAGCCCCACTTCCGGGCGTGGGCCATGGTGTCGACAACCGCCCGCGAATGCCCGGGAGCGTTCCGTTGCCCGTCGGGCCGGGAGTGCTTCGCCGAAGATGCCCGGAGCCGGGCGGCGGCGGCCGACGTGGTGGTGGTCAACACCCACCTGTACGGGGCCCACCTGGCCAGTGGCGGTGCCGTGCTCCCGCCCCACGACATTGTGGTCTTCGATGAAGCCCACGAAGTTGAAGAGGTCATGACCGACAGCCTGGGGGTGGAGATCGGCCCCGGGCGATTCCGGGCCTTGGCCACTGGCGCTCGTGGGGTGGTGCAGGCCAGGTCGGCGGCATCTGACAACACCCTCGATCTGGTGGCCGAGGTGGCTGAGCAGTTCCAACGGGTCCTCCGCCCCCTGGCCGGTACCCGAATTCCTCGCGGCGTCATCGTCGGAGTCGAGAGAGCCGGCGGTGATGATGATGATCGTGCCGGTCCCGATGGCGGCGCCGATGCGGCCCAAACCGAAGACAGTTTGCCCAGCCTCAGCGAAGTGATCACCTTGGCCACCGGTCGGGTCGGACGCCTGGTCAGCCTGCTCCGCCAGGCGGAACGGGACCGGCCGGACAACGAGGCGACGGGTGAGAGGTCCCGACGCGACCGCCTGATCTTGGCCGCTGGGCACCTGTCCGATGACCTGACCAAGTTGACGTCGCTCACCGACGATGAGGTGGCCTGGGTGGACGGTGGTTCCCGCTCACCCAGTCTGCGGGTCTCCCCCATCGACGTCGGGCCCTTGCTCACCGAGCGACTTTGGAGTGAGGTCACCGGCGTACTGACATCGGCGACGGTCCCCATCGGTTTGGTGAAACGCCTGGGCCTCCCCGAAGACACCACCGACCAACTCGACGTGGGAAGCCCGTTCGACTATCGGAACCACGCCATGCTGTACGTGGCCAAGTCCATCCCCGACCGGAGGCGGCCCGAATCCGAGCCCGCCATCCATATCGAGCTCGAGGCCCTCATCACTGCGGCCGGCGGTCGCACGTTGGCCCTGTTCACCAGTTGGCGGGCCATGCATGCGGCCGTCGAAGTACTGAGAGGCCGCCTTCCGTTCCGAGTCTGGGCCCAGTCCGACCTGCCCAAATCCGCCCTGATCGAGGCCTTCCGGTCCGAGGAGGCCTCCTGCCTGTTTGCCACCCTCGGGTTCTGGCAAGGGGTAGATGTACCGGGACGGACTCTCAGCCTGGTCACCATCGACCGGATCCCGTTTCCCCGTCCCGACGATCCGGTGCTCCAGGCCCGACGGGACCGGGCCGGCTCGGCTGCGTTCGGTGCTGTCGACCTGCCCCGCGCCGGGACCTTGCTGGCCCAGGGGGCCGGCCGTTTGATCCGTTCGGCCGAGGACCGCGGGGTGGTGGCGGTCCTCGACAGCCGGCTGGCCACTGCCAGCTATCGAGGCGCACTCTTGGCTCGGGTCCCCCCGATGAAACGCTCGCTCGACCGGGACGAGGTCGAAGCCTTCCTCAAGGCGACCTTGGCTGACCCATAGGCGGTCGCCGATGTCACGCTGGTGAAAAGCGAGCTTCGACGTCGACCCCGGTCTGCATGTTGGTCATGCCCATCTTCCTTCAATTGATGCCCCACTGTGAACGGTCGATCTCCACCGAAGCCGTCAGGGTCAAACCGGTTTCGTTACCTTCGCTGATGGTGGCCCCACACGAAAACGGGTGGGACCGGCCGGCGAGCGCCAACTCGCCGTTGGCATGAAGCTGACCGTCGTTTCCCGCCGATGCGTCCGTAGCGATGAAGATGATGTGGCAATTGGTGGTGGCATCGAAGAAGTCGGTCGAACGGAGGTGTTTGCCCCGCCTCGCATTGCCGGTGTCGACCGAGGCGCCCTCGATGACCATGCGTCCGGCGAGCGCACCGCCACCGTCGAGCATTCCTTCACCGTGCACTTGGGTGAAACGACCTCTTGTCTTGATGAGTCCCTACAGGCTCGACTACCCGAACGCCACGGTGGTCCGTTCGGTGGCCAGAACCCACGTTCCGGCCAACGACCCGTCCGCCAGCCTGGTTGCGGCGTTCCGAGCATCTACCATGGTCGCGACGATCTCCCGCTTTCGTTTCGGACAACCGTTGACGCGGGGCGCCGGACTTGTGTTCCCACCGTAGGGATCGGACTCAGAAGCCCAGGCGGTCGAGCGCGTCTTCACGGTGTTGCCATCGCTTCTCCACCCGCACGAACAGCTCCACATAGGCGCCCGGCGGCATCTGTTCCCGCACCGCCATGCCCACCTCTTTCAGGGTGGAGCCGCCCTTGCCGATCACGATCCCCTTTTGCGAGTCCCGCTCGACCAGAATTTCGCATCGTACCCGCGGCCACTCCCATTCGGTCACCCGGCAGGCGATGCTGTGGGGAAGTTCGTCCTCCACCCGAAGCAACAACTGCTCGCGCACCAGGTCGGCAACCCAAAATGCCTCGGCCACATCAGTGACCATTCCCTCGGGGTAGTAGCGAGGGCCCTCGGGCATCCGCGCCAGGACAGCATCGACCAGAGCATCCACTCCGTCACCAACGGCTGCGGAAATGGGGAAATACTCCACCGGAACCGGAGAAGAACCATCTTGCTCGGCGAGCGAGTCGATGACCTCGGATACCGCGGTGAGGTGGGTGAGCACGCCGTTGCCGTCCACCCGATCGATCTTGTTCACCACTACCAGCAGGGTGGGCTGGCCCTGGACATCGCCACCAGAGACCCCGTGCTCGCGTTCCATGGCGGCCGTGCGCGCCAGCGATCGGACCCGCCGGCTCGCCTGGGTGAGCACCATCCTGTCTCCGGGCCCTATGGCGCCGGTGGCTTCGACCATGGCGATGACGACATCTACGTCATCCATCGAGGATGACGCCGAATCGTTCATGCGTTCGCCCAGGGCGGTGCGGGGCTTGTGGAGTCCGGGCGTGTCGACGAACACCACTTGGGCGCCGGGACGGTTGAGAACTCCCCGCACCTGGGATCGTGTTGTATTGGGGCGGGGCGAGGTGATGGTCACCTTGGTCCCGACGATTCGGTTGATCAAGGTCGACTTCCCCACATTGGGACGGCCGACCACTGCGGCGAAACCGGAACGGAACTGAACCATCACTCCCCTTCCACGGTTTGTGGAACCAGCGGAACGATCCGGACCCGCTCGATGCGCCGTCCCTTCACCCGGTCAGCCACCAAGCGCATCCTGGCCACCTCAACCGACTCTCCTTGTTCGGGGACGTGGCCGAAGAGATCGAAGAGGAGGCCGCCCATCGTGTCCCACGCCCCCGTAGGCAAATTGGCGTGGAGCAACTCGTTGGCCTCGGTCACCACCATGCGACCACTGACCGTCGCCCCACCCGAGGGGAGATACTCCACCGGTGGTTCCTCCACATCGAACTCGTCGACGATTTCGCCGACCAACTCCTCGATCAGATCCTCGAGGGTGACCAGTCCGGCGGTTCCGCCATACTCATTGACCACCACGGCCAAATGAAACTTGTTCGCCTGCATCTCCCGCATGAGGGCCGCCACCCGTTTCGTCTCGGGGACAAAGTGGGGAGTTCGAACATGCAACCCTACGGAATCTGCCTCATGACCGGAACGCACGGTCCTGATCAGATCCTTGGTATAGACGATTCCCACCACGTCATCCACACCTTTTTCGAGAACCGGAAGCCGGCTGAACCCCACTGCCAACGCCTCCACCAGGACGCTCTCTGCGCTCTCATCGGCTTCCACGGTGACCATGTCCGGACGGGGGACCATGACCTCGCGAACCACCGTGTCGCCGAACTCGATGATCGAGTGGATGAGCTCGCGCTCCTCCGTCTCGATGACGTCGTCCTCGAGGGCCACATCGGCCATGGCCAACAGCTCTGACTCCGTCACATCCGAACCGTGGCCCGGACTGCCTCCGCCGATGAGCAGGTTGGCCAATCCGATCAATGCTCTCGATGCGACCCGGACAGGCCAGAACCCCACCAAGGCCGACACCAGGGGGGCACTGAAGAGCGCGGCCCTCTCAGGATGGTGAACGGCCCAGTTCTTCGGAACCGCCTCACCCAGCACGAAGATGACGACAATCTCGAAGACGGTGGCCGCCGCTACGCCCCAGGCACCGAACCAACCCGAAGCCAGGATTCCCACCAGGGTCGCCACCACCAACTGGCAGATGAGCACCAGCAGGAGCACCGGATTGAGAAAACCCTGAGGGTTGTCAGTCAGCCGCTCGAGTACCTTCGCCCCGCGGCGACCCTCGTCCACCAGAGCCGCGGCCTTGGCCCGGCTCATCCTGACCAGGCTGGTCTCGGCCAGGGCCAGCAGCGCGGAAGCCGCCAGCAGAACCACCACGACAAATAACACCACCACGTCGATGGGTGAGAAGCCTTGGGCGGCCAACAGCGAAATAAGGCCAGGCGTCATGGCGTCACGCGGTAGTACTGGGCCAGGAGCTGTAGTTCGCGTTGCTCCATTCGCTCGGCTTCGGCTTCGCCCTCGTGATCCATCCCCAGGAGATGGAGGATTCCGTGCACCACCAGCAGCGCCAGTTCGTCCTCGAAGCTCGCGCCATGATCCACTGCATTGCGGGCCGCCACCGCAGGACAGATCACCACGTCGCCGAGTAAGAGAAAACGATCGCTGTCGGCCTCGATGGATCCGGGGCCGGTACCGCCCTGGTCAGGAGAACGACCACTGCGCTCCACCTCGTCTTCGATCGGGAACGAGAGGACATCGGTGGGACCGGACTTACCCAGAAAGCGCTCGTTGAGCGCGGCGATGGACTGCTCGTCCACGAACAGCAGGGAAACTTCGGTATCGCCGGTGATCCCTTCGGCCATCAGTACCACCCGGGCCAACTCCGACCAGCGATCGACGGCTACCGGTTGGTCCGCTTGCTCGTCGGCGGCGTAGATATCAACGCTCATGCAACACACCTGCGGTCGGGCTCGCTTCCGGGGCCGGCGACCCCGACCTGCGCTCGTAGGCGGCAACGATGTCAGCCACAATGCGGTGGCGGACCACATCCCGCTGGGCCAGGTGGACGAACGCCAGGTCCTTCACACCGAACAGCACCGGTTCCAGTCCGACCAATCCTGATCGTCCTCCGGCAATGTCGATCTGGGTGACGTCGCCGGTGATCACCGCTTTGGAGCCGAAGCCGATGCGGGTGAGGAACATCTTCATCTGCTCGGGCGACGTGTTCTGGGCCTCGTCGAGGATGATGAAACTCGAGCTCAGCGTGCGTCCCCGCATGAAGGCCAACGGGGCCACCTCGATGGCGCCGCGGTCGAGGAGACGTTGCGCCCCTTCTGGCTCGAGCAGGTCATGCAGGGCGTCATAGAGCGGACGCAGGTAGGGATCGACCTTGGCCATCAGGTCACCGGGCAGAAACCCGAGACGCTCGCCGGCTTCGACGGCGGGACGGGTAAGGATGATCTTGCTCACCTGGTGAGCCTGAAGCGCCTGCACGGCCAACGCCACGGCCAGGTAGGACTTGCCGGTTCCGGCCGGTCCAATCCCAAAGGTGACGATGTTGGAGGCAATGGCGTCGGTGTACATCTTCTGACCCGCCGTTTTGGGTCGAACCGCCCGGCCGCGGGATGACCTGAGCAGTTCCGCGGTCAGCACCTCCGAGGGCCGGACATCATCGTGCATCATGTCGATGGTTCGTCCCACCTGGGCCGAATCAAGGGTTTGGCCGGCTTCGAGCACGATGATCATCTCCTCGAAGAGGCGACCGATGCGCTCGGCGTCGTCACCCCCGATGGTGATCTCATTCCCCCGGACCGATATGTGTGCCCCCGGATTCTCGTCTTCGACCAGGCGCAGGAACTCATCCTGTTGACCCAACAGGCCCGCCATCAGATGGTTGCCGGGGACGAGGATTTTGACCGGGGAAGATTCCACGTGCACTCTGGTCCCGACCCTACCAGCGACCGGGGAGTGTGGGCCCTTACCCACTCAGCCCGGGGGCCAGTCGAAGGTGCGGCCACCGAGCACATGGAGATGCAGATGGGGCATTGAGTTGAGCGCGTCGGGACCAACGTTGAAGACGAGCCGATAACCACGGTCCTGTCCGCCGATGCCCTCGGCACTGGCGACCGCCTGACCGGCAAGGAGAAGCGCGGTCACATCGGCGGCATCGTCGGCCGTCACCGTGGAGGCATTGGTGATGTGCCGTTTCGGAACCACCAGGACGTGAACCGGTGCCGCCGGATTGACATCCCGAAACGCCACGGTTCGCTCATCTGACCAGACGATGTCAGCGGGGACGTCACCGGCCACGATGCTGCAGAAGAGACAGTCGGTCATCGACATCAACCGGCAGAAGCGGCTGGGCCGCGGTCCGAGGTTCCCGGGGACCTGGGACTCCCCTTCAACTCGGGATACAGATGTTCGAGGCTTCCGGGCGAAATCCGGCTCTCATCGATGAAGTGCACCACGTCGGCCTCCTGAAGGCGGATCACCCGTCCGAACTTGTAGGCGACAAGGTCTCCCTCGTCGATGAAGCGATAGAGGCTCCTCAGTGTAATTCCGAGGCGTTCCGATGCTTCTTTGGTACTCAACCAGGTGATCGAATCTGTCATGGTCTTTCAGTTATACCCGACCACGACGCGTGATCGACTTCGCCCACTCCCGGGTTCAGACGCCGACAAGGAACCCGAGTTCCCCGAGTCTTCCCCCCATGACCTCCGGAGTCACACCGAACAGGCAGGCGATCGAACGCAGGTCTTCTGCCCGGATAGTGATCATCCGCCCGTTGAAGTCCTGACGGTGGACCTGAATCATCGAGAGGTAGCGCCGGAGAAGATCACGTTCGGGTCCGCTCACCGAATGCAACTTGGTCAGGTCGATGGTGACCTTCCCGCTCCCGGAAGCACTGGTGATCACCCGGCGGGCACTGGGCGGAGCTGTCTCCGGCGAGTTCCCACTCGGCCCCCAACGGGTGGACGTGTCGCCGTCGGGAGGGAGGAGCTGATCGACTGGGACGTCATAGAGCTTGGCCAGGCGTTGCAGCCGGGCCACCGAGATCGCCCGCTCGCCACGCTCGTAGGCGCCGAGCACCGACGCTTTGAACTCCTGGCCAGACGTGGCTTCCACCGCCTGGAGGGACAGATGCATCTGTTTGCGCATGGCCCGGAGCCGGGCCCCCACTGCCCGGGCGTAGGCAACGCGGGCCGACTCTTCTTGTTCGTCGTCATCGACCCTATCAACATACTTTTCAACCACCAACAAGTTCACCCCTACCGGCTTCGACTCAATCGACCCAACACGCCTACGCGACAGGGCTGATCTGCAGCCCGTCCCGTGGATTCTGCCTCAGTTTTGCCCACGGAGCGTGGTTATGCAAGAGGAGCAATCAACGCTGAGCGTAGGGCACACAAGAGGGTTGCGGCGGCAACCGCAGCAGTTTCCGCCCGTAGGACAGTCGGTCCGAGCCCCACCGTCGACACGGTGCCACCGAGTTCTTCCTGGTCCCAGCCACCCTCCGGCCCAATGGCGATGACCGGGTGATGGAGGGACGGCGGGGATCCCCCCGGGTGGGCAAGTGACGGGGTGCAACCGGTCAGCACGGCCAGTGCACTCAATGACGAGATGGACGCGATCTCGGGTAGAAGGGTCCGACGGCTCTGGGAGGACGCCTCCCGGGCCACCCGCCGGAGGCGCTCCACCGAGCGCTCCGCCCGCTCGCCCTCCCAGTGCACCACCGACCGGTTGGTGATGATGGGCACAATGCGGTCGACTCCCAGCTCGGTGAGCTTCTGCACCACCCACTCCGGACGATCGCCCTTGACGGGGGCGAAGGCCACTGTCACATGGGGCCGGACGGACGCCGTTACGGTCATGGCGCCGTCAAGTTCGAGAATGGAGGAGAGGTCCCGGCGGCGTGCATCTCCTTTGGCGGCAGCCGACGTCACTCGACATGGCACCCAGGACCCCATCCCATCCGAGGCCACCACCAACTGGCCGGCCCGCAACCGGAGGACGTCAAGCAGGTGGCGGGCACTCTCGGCGTCAAGGACCGGTGCCCCGAGGTCGGGCACGAACACCATGGCCGCCGCGGCCACCAGTACCGGATCGGGAGCCTTGGCCGTCGATCCGAGCGGACCGCCGGCCTGGGGGTCGGGCATGCTCAGCTGAGGGCCGAGCGCAGCTTGGAGAAGATCCCCTCGCCCTGAGGGGAAATTCCGACAAGCTCGTCCCGGGCCGCGGCCAGGGACGCCAGCAACTCACGTTGGGCATCGTCGAGTTCGGTTGGCGTCTCCACGACCACATGCACGAAGAGGTCACCACGCCCACGCCCTCGGAGCCGCGGGATCCCGAGGCCTTTGAGTTGGATGACGGCCCCGGTTTGGGTCCCCGGCGCAATGGTTAGGTTCTGCCGGTCGTCCAGTGTGTCGAATTCGATCACCGTCCCCAAGGCGGCTTGGGTCATCGCCACCTGCACCGAAGCGTGGATGTCGACCCCTGAGCGCTCGAAGACCGGATCGGCTTCGACCGACAGATGGACGAACAATGTGCCGTTGGGGCCACCCCTGAACCCGGCCGGACCGTGACCGGAGAGTCGGAGGGTGGTCCCGTCGTCGACACCGGAGGGGATGTCCACTTCGAGCGTCCGCTCCTCGTCGCGACGGCCGTCTCCTCCACAGTCGTCACACGGGGTGGCGATCGCCTGGCCAGTTCCCTGGCATCGAGAGCAGGGGACCGCGGTCATCACCTGCCCCAGAATTGACTGGCGAACCCGTCTGAGCTCCCCGGCACCCTGGCAATCAGGACATCGGATGGGCGACGTTCCGGGGCGGGCACCGCTCCCCTCGCACGCATCACAGTGGACCGGCACCTTGACCGGCACGTCGCGGTGGATGCCGAATACCGCTTCCCTGAAGGTCAGGCGGAGGACAATTTCGGCATCGGGTCCCGGCATGGGGCCGGTACGACGACCACGGCCGCCACTGGTCGCTCCGCCCATCCCGTTGAAGAAGGAATCGAAGAGGTCACCGAGGCCTCCTCCGAAGGGGTCACCCTGACCTCCGCCGAAACCACCTCCCCCTGCCGCCTGACCGGATACGCCGGCCGTCCCGAATCGGTCATACCGGGCGCGCCGCTCGGGGTCACGGAGCACCTCGTAGGCCAGGCTGACCTCTTTGAAGCGCTCCTCGGTCACGTCATCGCCGTGGTTCGCATCGGGATGGAACTCTCGCGCCTTCTGCCGATACGCACGCTTCAGTTCCGCATCGGTGGCGCCACGCCCCACCCCGAGGAGTTCGTACAGGTCAGCGTCGGTCATCGTCGCGACTCGCTCAGTCGTTGACCCAAACGTTTGCCGACCACCTGGGCCGCCGCCAGAGCCTGGGGATAGTTCATCCGGGTGGGGCCGAGCAGGCCGATGGTGCCGGTCACCTCACCGTCCACCGACACCGGCATGACCACGACGGCACACGAGGCGAGCGGCTCCACCCCGTGCTCGGTGCCGATCGCCACCGACAGACCCCTGTCGAGGACGTCGCGAAGGAGGGTGACCACCACCAATTGCTGTTCGAGGATGGTCAACACCGAGCGCACGGTATCCACGGCGTCGAAGGCCGCCGCCATGTGGGACGACCCGCCCACGAACAGCTGGTCGCCTGCCTCCGCCGAACCGAGGTGACGGAGGGCGTCGACACCCACGGAGACCACCGCGTCGGTGGCCGGATCTCCGGTGGTCACCAGGGTCGTATCGATCTGGGACAGTGCCCGGCCCAAGGAATGTGCGACCAGGTAGCGAGCGGCATCGGCCAGTCGTCCCTCATCGACATCCTCGGACAGATCGATCGACTGCTTCTGTACGGCACCATCGGAAAGCACCACCACCAGTAGGGCCAGACGCGGCCCGAGTCCGACCAGCTGCACCGAGCGCAACGTGGCCAACTCGTGTGACGGACCCACCACCATTGCGGTGCAGTCGGTGAGGTCGGCCAGGAGACCGGATGTCTTCTCGAGCATCAGCTCGATTTCGCCATGGGCGTGATCGAAGAACTGGCGCACCTGCTGGCGGCCCACCGGATCAAGCGCTGCCGGACCAACCAGGTGGTCGACGAAGAAGCGGTACCCCTTGTCCGTGGGAATCCGACCTGCGCTGGTATGGGGCTGCGCCAGGTAACCGTCCCGTTCCAGAGCCGCCATATCCGCCCGGATGGTGGCCGAGGAAACGCTGACGCCCGGGGCGTCCATGACGTGCTGGGACCCAACAGGCTGGGCCGAGCCGATGTATTCGGTGACCACCGCGGTGAGAATGGCCGATTTCCGGACATCGAGCGCCAAGGGGTTGTGACCGGCCCCGCCGTGTCGGCTGTCGTCGCTGGTCTGCATGGGTGGTTGGCTGCCTCGTCCGATCCCCACCAACGGTCGGACACCGTTGGCATCGGGCTGTCGGCCCGTTGGCACTCCATTCTACTGAGTGCTGACCCAGCTCGGACGAGCACCTTCAGGCTGATCCATTCCCGGGTTCACCCCAATGCCGCCGATGGCCATCCCGAAAGGCAGAATTCCAGGTCAGACTGCAGCAACGAACAGCTGATGGGTCATGGCCGGACCCAGGGCAACCATCGAGTCACCTATGACCAGCGTCAACGTGCCGTCGGGCGCCTTGGCCTTGATGGTGGCCATGGCCCCTGGCATCAACCCGTGTTCGCCCAGATACGACAGTGAGGCGGAGTCGTGCTCGATGCTCTCGGTGATCCGTTCGAGACGCACACGGTCGCCCGGCCGCGAATCGGCCAATCGATGCTGCTCGGGCCCGGTGGGCTCCACACCCGGGATCGGATTACCGTGCGGGCAGGTGGTCGGATTACCCAGCAGAACCACCAGGCGTTGCTCGACCTCATCCGAGATCACGTGTTCCCACCGTCCGGCCTCGAGGTGGGCCTTCTCCCAGTCCAGCCCGATGATGTCCACCAGCAGCCGTTCGGCCAGCCGGTGCTTGCGGACCACCCCCTGGGCCAGTGCGGCACCTTTGGCGGTCATGGAGATCTGACGGGAACTGCGGAGAATGAGCCCGTCGGCCTCCAGCCTGTCGAGCATTTCCGAAACAGACGGCGCGGCCTTGTCGAGCCGTTCGGCGAGGCGCGCCTGAATGACCGGGATACCCTCCTCTTCCAAGGAGAAGATCGCCTCAAGGTACTCCTCGACCGGTGGGTGAAAGCGGTCGAGCATGACCGTGATCCTAAGGCATGGCGGGAGTTGGTGGTTCGGCCGAGGACAAATCGGGATGGTCGGGGCACCGCCGTCGGAATCTCAACGAGCGGCGGTACCGTGGTATCCGTGGGCGACCGGTTCGGTGACGAGGGGATGCAGACCGAGGACGGTCCCGACGTCATCGTCGACGGCGTTGTCCAATCCGACAGGGACGGGACAGCAATCGGCGACCCGGAGGACGATGCCCTGCCCACCCGCTTCGACCGGGTGAGGCGGTCGACCGCCGGGGTGATGATGACCGGAATTGCCCTCGGCCTGCAAGACGCCCTGGAGCTACCGAAGAAGCAACCGGCTTTCGTCATCAAGGCCTCGGGCCAACCTGACGGGCCCCAGGGGCCGATCGATCTGAGCTTCGACCCGGACGATCCGTCCAACACCGTGGCGGTCATTCGCCCCTGGCTCACCGACGGAAAGAAGAAGGAAACTCCGCCGAAGTAGGACCATCTGTCAGTCGTCGAGCCGCAGCGCGGAGACAAATGCCTCTTGGGGAACCTCGACCCTTCCGATGTTCTTCATCTTCTTCTTCCCCTCTTTCTGCTTCTCGAGGAGTTTCCGCTTTCGGGTGATATCGCCGCCGTAGCACTTGGCCAGAACGTCCTTGCGACGGGCCTTGACCGTCTCCCGGGCCAGGACCCGCCCTCCGATGGCCGCCTGGATAGGGACGTCGAACATCTGGCGCGGTATCAACTCCCGCAACTTCTCGGTCATCCGCCGGCCGTAGAAGTCGGCTTGGGACCGATGGACGATGGTGGAAAAGGCATCCACCGGGACGTGGTTGATCAGCACGTCGACCTTGACCAGATCGGCGGTGGTATACCCCTGGGGCTCGTAATCGAGGCTGGCATACCCCTTGGTCCGGCTCTTCAACTGATCGAAGAAGTTCACCACCACCTCGGCCAACGGAATGGTGTAGACGAACTCGACCCGTTCGGGCGAAAGGAACTCCATCCGATTCATCTCCGCCCGTTTCCCCTGACACAACTCCATCACGGTGCCGGTGTACTCGGCGGGCGTGAGGATGGTGGCCCGCAGCATCGGCTCGTCGACGTGGTCGAGTCGGGTGGGATCGGGCAGCTCGCTGGGGTTGTCCACCTCCACCTTGGTCCCGTCGGCCAGAAAGGCCTCGTAGGCCACCGAGGGAGCTGTGGCAATAAGGGACAGGTTGAACTCACGCTCGAGGCGCTCACGAACGATCTCCATGTGCAGCAGCCCCAGAAAGCCACACCGGAAACCGAATCCGAGGGCTCGGGAAGACTCGGGCTCATAGGTGAAGCTGGCATCGTTGAGCCGGAGTTTCTCCAACGCATCACGCAGGTCGGGGAGCTCGTCCCCGTCAATGGGGAACAACCCGCAGAACACCATGGGATTGGGATCCCGGTATCCAGCCAGGGCGTTGGTGGCCGGGTGGGCAGCAGTGGTCACCGTCTCTCCCGATCGAGCCCCGCCCACATTCTTGATACCGGCAATGAGGTACCCGACTTCGCCGGGGCCGAGGTCGATGACGGGGACGGTCACCGGCGTCCTCACCCCGATCTCTTCGATCTCGTGATCGGATGCGGCATGGATGAACCGGAGTCTCGCCGTGGAGTGAAGGGTGCCCTGCATGACCCGGATGGAGCTGACCACACCCCGGTACTGGTCGTACGCCGAGTCGAAGATCAATGCCTGCAATGGCGCTTCGGGATCCCCGGTCGGTGCCGGGATACGCTCCACGATGGCATCGAGGAGAGCCGGAACGCCCTCCCCTGTCTTGGCTGAAATGTGGAGGATGCTCGACGCCTCGATACCCAGGACGTTCTCGATCTCGGTGGCACACCGCTGGGGGTCGGCGGCCGGAAGGTCGATCTTGTTGAGAACCGCCACGATTTCGAGATCGTGTTCGAGCGCCTGGTAACAGTTGGCCAGGGTCTGGGCCTGAATGCCCTGGGAGGCGTCCACCAGCAGCACGGCGCCCTCACAGGCCGCCAACGATCGGCTCACCTCGTAACCGAAGTCGACATGGCCAGGGGTATCGATGAGGTGGAGGGTGTAGTCGTTCCAGTGCACCCGTACGTTCTGGGCCTTGATGGTGATCCCTCGCTCGCGCTCGATGTCCATCGAGTCGAGGTACTGCTCGCGCATCAGGCGAGGGTCGACAGCCCCGGTCAGCTCGAGGATCCGGTCGGACAACGTCGACTTGCCGTGATCGACATGGCTGATTATGGAGAAGTTTCGGATGCGGTCGACAGGAAGCACGGGGTAGCCAGCGTACCCACGGTGAGGGGATGGCTCGGACCGCCAGCAGGCTGCTACCCTGGTATGTCTCCAGTGGGCATTCATCGGGTGCCCGGGAGCAGATCTCCAACCGCTCGGTGGTGCCCTCAGCTGCCGCCGATCCGATACACCGAGGACGATAAGGACCATTTGTGGCAAACATCCGTAGCCAAATCAAGCGCAACCGACAGACCGTGAAGCGTCAGGCCCGCAACAAGGCCGTCCGCTCCGAGCTCCGTACCCGTACCAAGAAGGCCATCAACGCTGTCGACGAAGGGGCGGAGAATACCGTCGAAGCGCTGCGTCTGGCCATCAAGCGGATCGACAAGGCCGCGGCCAAGGGCGTCATCCACAAGAACCAGGCAGCCAACCGCAAGTCCCGGCTGATGAAGCGGGCGGCAGCTCAGGCAACCACCGACGCCTGATTCATCGGAGCCTCCCGGCCCGAGCCACATCGCACCCTTCGGCTGGGATGTGGGTGCCGCTCCAATCATGGGTCGATCGAGGTGGGTGCTCCCCAGACTGCCGTAGAAGGGTGCCGTAGAACGCCGCGGAGGCTCTGGCGCTGGGGTTTCCGAGGCCCACCCAGCAAGGAGCCCCGGAGACACGACGTGCGCTCAGCCATCGGGATCCCCGGTCCGATCCAGTACGTGGGTTCCCAATGCACCCATCCTCTTCCTGCCCTGCCGGGAATCAACGGGTGTCGACAAATTCGTATGTCGTTCCGTCGACATCCCGACCGGTTGTTTGGAGTCCCTGCCCTCCAAGTGATTCAGGCGGTTGCTGTTGGAGGGCGCGCCTCCACCAGTTCGGGGCCATCGTTGCGAACGTTGCCCACCCGTGCATCCACCGGATGGTGGTTCAGAGTGTTGGACGGTGGCGGTTGGAGCAATACTTCGAGTTCATCTCGGTCGTGATTGTCCGGGTCCAACCACCCATCGAGCATCCAGGTCTCGAGAACCACCGGCATCCGAGAGTGGATACCATCCATGTCGGGGCCAGCGCTGGTGGTGACAATGGTGCATGTATAGAGGAACTCCGGCCGGTTCCCATGCTCGTCGTGCTCGATCCCCTCTCTCCTGATGGCATCTTGCCCGGGGAGTCGCCATCGCTCCCACAGTCCGGCCAACGCCAGGGGGTTGCCGTCGGCTCGTTGAAAGTAGTGGGGTTGGCGCTGTTTCCCTTCGCCTTGCCCCCATTCGTAGAACCCATCGGCAGGCACCGCCAGTCGTCGGGAGGCAAAGGCGGATCGGAACGACGGTTTGGTGGCCACCGTTTCACTGCGGGCATTGAACAAACGATTGCCCATGGACGCATCCTTGGCCCACGATGGGATCAGACCCCAACGGAAGAGGTCGATCGTCCGTTTGGTGGCGGGTAGCTCGGCATCCTCGACATCGGGGTGTTCGGTGTTGGCATCGGTGGGGCGGGCCACGATCCCGAGGATGCTACGGGTTGGAGGGATGTTGTAGCTGGGCCGGCCGTCAGGGTCAATGCCGAGCGCCAATTCAGCGTCGAAGATCCGGGACAATCTCTCCGGGGTCGTGTACAAGGCAATACGTCCACACATGAGCTCGCTGCGAGCCTATTCTCCCCGGCCGAGTTCACGGGCGGGAGGGGGGGGTCGACCAGAAGCGCTTGGAGATCATCCCTGACGAGATGGACGGCGGCCACCTTTCCCCTCGGTCGCCCCAAGGAATTGCCGCTCGCCTGGAGGCTGGTGAACCACTCAGGCATCCCCAACCGAGGAGTAGTGCCCCGTGAGTGCTCTACGTGAAAGACCCGGAACGGTGAGCCTCAGGGCTTGGTCCCCGGAGGATAGAAGTAGGGCTGATCACAGCGATAGCCGCCGTTCGGGCTGTTCAATGCGGTGTCATCCACCCGGGCGAACTGCCCGCCCTTGATCTGGCCGATGAGATAACAGCTGGCGGGTGTCTTGGCCGCCGGGTCGACGGGAGCTATCAGGTTGCCGGCCGTGTAGGTCTTGATCGATCGGAGGGCCTGCAATACCAGGCCCCGGCTCGGATTCGGGCCGGCGACCCTCAGGGCCTGCACGAACAGTTCGGCGGAGATCCAGCCGTACAGGGTGAACAGATCCGGCTTGAAACCCGGCGACGATTTCTGCACCTGCGCCAGGAATTGACCGACCGCCGGGATGGAAGCTGCGTCCTCACCGAGGTAGAGGGAAGCAGCCTGCTCCAGATACGAGCCGTCGGTTGCCGAAGCTCCCCCCGATGCCGGCACCAATGCCTCGCTGTAGGTGGACGCGCCCAGCACCACTACCGGGTGGAAGTTCTGTTGAGCCAGGGCCTTGAATACGGCCGAAGCGTAATTCTCGGGCATCTGTTCGATGAAGAGGATCTTCACCCCGGCATTCCTCATGGCAATGACGTACTGGGTGAAATCGGTCTGGGTGATGTCGAAGGTCGGGTCGTCGACGATCTTGTAGCCGAGGTGCTGCATCGCCGCCTTTTCGCCGTTCCACTTGGTGATGGCTGACGCTTGATTGGCAACCAGCGCTCCGGCGTGGAGGACGTCATCGGGGTATTTCTTCTGGAAGTACACCAACGGCCCGAGCTGCCAACCCCCCGGTGCCGGTGACGGGCTGAAGGTATTCGGGAGGTCGTTGTTGGCGCCATCAAGCGCAACCGACACGTTGGGCACGGACGGATTGGCCGCCAATACCGTCCCCCCGAAAGCGTCATTGAGCGAGAAGCTGCCGACCATGGCAAAATCCCTCGCTATGTCCTGTTGGGTGAGCGCCTTGTTGTTGGCTCCGTTGTTGTATCCGTCGTCGGCACCGTCAACGACGATCCTCCGCCCGTTCACACCTCCAATGGAGTTGATGTAGTCGACATAGGCCTGGACCCCGACCGGCGCCCCTTCGAACAGGCCACCCGTCAGGGTGGAGACGTTGCCGATGTGCACAGAGGTGGCGGTGAGACCTGTCGTGCCGCGAAATGCCGCCGGCGGGATGGTCGACTTGGTGGACGGACCCGACGATCCCGGGGTGGCAGTGGACGAACACGCCACCAGGGTTGTCGCCAATACTCCGCCTGCCAGCATCACCGTGACCCGCGGTCTCCGACCTGATGTTGTCGCAATCCCAGTCCTGAACCTCATGTGGATTCTCCCCTTCTCTGGCCCGGCCGGGAAGGCGATGACGTCTCATCCCCCCGGAAGCAGTCGTTGGACGACTCTACGAACATTCAACCGCCACCGCCACCGCCACGACGATGCATGGACACAATGCGGGACCGGTCCATGGTGGCGAACTCCCCCACCGCTTCGACCGTGACCACTCCGGCTTGGATCAGTTGACCCCGACTGTGGATGCGACGACCCTCGATCGAGGTGACCCACCCTTCGAAGCGGGCCGGGCGGTTGATCACCGTGGGTTGCAGGTACCGAATCGTCAGCGTGACGGTCGGCCCGGCCGCTCCGGCTATCACGTTGGCCGCGGTCAGGACGAGGTCGAATGCGCCCGCCAATACCGCGCCGTGGACACATCCGGGCGCGCCCTCATACGTGGAAGTGAACGTCGCGTTCCCAATGGCCTTGGGCGGATCGAACTCGATAACCAGTGGGAGCGCCACCGGATTGCACGGACCAATCACCACGTCGAAGGGCATGACGTCAGCCAAGTTGCTGGTCGCATCGGCTCCAGCGTTGTCGGCGGCATACCGACTGGCACCCACTCCGTCCGACTCCGGCAGATGGCGTTCGAGTTGGTCAGCAACCCCCGACAATGTGGCAGTGGCATCGGCCAAGGTTTCGGACGAGGCCACCGAGCTCACCGTGGCCGCCATCAGGCGCCGAACCGCAGTGGCCAAGGCCTGGCGCCCACTGTCACTCGATGGGCCGATCGGGATCGACGCTGGTTCGTCAGATGACGTGGGTGTCCTCATCGACCGAACCGCCCCACATAGTCGGCGTGAGCATCGAGCACCTTCAGCATGTCATCGGCCGGGCCGGAAGGAACCCGTAGCACCACCTCGTACACGCCCAATCCTTCATAGTGGGCCAACTTCTCATCGCTGGGCACCGTCCCGAATGGAACCACCCGGATCGACGCCGGATCACGGTGCCGTGCTTCGTACGCCCTCCGGAGTTCGGGCAGCGCCGAGGCCAACCCTGACCCTCCGATCGGCATCCAGCCATCGGCGTACTCGGCGATGGCCGCGAAGACCGCGGGGTACGGACCGCCACCCACCAGGGTCATCACCCGCGGTTGTTGTATCGGTTTGGGCCAGCTCCAACACGGATCGAGGGACACGTAGGTGCCGTGGAACTGGGCCTGCTCCTCTGACCACAACGCCTGCATGCACAGGACGTGCTCACGTGCGACCTCTCTCCTCTCGGAGAACTCCACACCGTGATCGCTTGCCTCTTCGCGATTCCAACCGAATCCGAGCCCGAATATCACCCGGCCCCCGCTCAGATGGTCGAGGGTGGCGAGCATCTTTCCCAACACGATCGGATCGTGCTGCGCAGCCAGGACCACACCGGTGCCCAGATTGATCCTCGTGGTCACCGCCGCCGCCATCGACAGGGCCACGAACGGATCGAGACTGCGCCGGTAGTCCTCGGCATGGACCCCCTCCACCAGGGCCGGTGGCGTGTCCGCCCGCACCGGAAGATGGGTGTGTTCGGGCAGATACAACGAGTCGAACCCCCGTTCCTCGACGGCGCGCGCCAGGTCAGCCGGGGCCATGGCCTGGTCGGTCAGAAAGGCGGTGATCCCAAGGCGCACAGTGAGGTCAGCCCCTCAACCCAGAGATCAGGCCCAACCCCGGGTTGGTAGCGGGATCGGCGAACAGCGCGGCGAAGGCAGATTCCTCTCGTTGACGGGCGGTGGCGACGGAGGGACGAAGGTTCTCCATCATCAACCGCTTGATCTCCCGGACGCCATGTGGGGGGAAGGCCGCGATCCGTCGCGCCAGTGCCATCGTTTCCTCGAGCACCCTGCCTTCGGGGACCACCCGAAGCGCGATGCCGGAGTCGACAGCCTGTCGGGCGTCGATCCACTCTGACATCAGGAGCACCGCCGCTGCCCGTTGCCATCCCATTCGAGTCGGGAACAGAAAGCTGCTGGCCGCCTCGGGGGGCACGCCCATCTCCGCGAACGGACACCGCAGACGAGCGGTTTCGTCCACCAGCACCACATCCACGTGGGCCAACATGGTGAAGCCCAGCCCTACCCCGACGCCGTGAACGGCGGCCAAGAGCGGCTTCTCGAACGACTGCAGGGAGTCGAGGAGCTCTGGAAAGCCCTTCTCGACTCCCGGTCCGGCGGTGCCGGTGGCGATAGCCGCCATCTCGCGGAGATCCTGGCCCGAAGTGAACGCCTTTCCCCGCCCGGTGAGGACAACCGCATTGACCGAGTCGTTCGACGAGGCTTCCACCAATGCGGTAGTGACCGCCTGGTACATGGCGACGTCAAAGGCGTTGCGTACCTCGGGTCGGTCGAAGGCGATCAGCCTGACCCCTTCACCATCCTCGACATCGACGCGGTGTTCGGTCACGGCTTGCGGCCCATGTGCGGACAGCCCGGCCGCTGCATCACGGGCGGACCACCTGGCCGCCGTCGACATTGAAGACGTGGCCGGTAATCCACGATGCCTCGTCCGACAACAGAAAGAGGCACATTCCCACCAGGTCTGACGTCTCCCCCTGCCTCTTGAGCGCCAATGACGCCAAAATCGGTTTCATGAAGGAATCGGGCACCACCGTGCGGGACGCCTCGGTATCGATAGGCCCGGGAGCGATGGCGTTGGTACGAATGTGCTGACCCCCGAGCTCGTGGGCCAACTGCTGGGTGATCGAATTCACGCCGGCCTTGGCCAAGCCGTAGAAGCCGGCGTACATGTAGGCAGCCGTCGAGGACTGATTGACGATGGCGCCTCCACCCCGGGCCTTCATCGCCGGGTAACACGCCCGTACGCAATTGAGCGCTCCCATCATGTTCACCGACAAGAACCGGGTGAGGTAGTCCCAGTCCACGGTCAGCAACAGGTCGAGCTTCATGCCGCCGAAAATGGCGGCGTTGTTCACCAGGTAGTCGATGCCTCCGAATCGGCTCACGGCGGCCTCCGCCATGGCGACGGCCGATGCCGGGTCGGCCACATCGACCGGTACCGCTTCGGCCTTACCGCCCGTCGAGCGGATGCCCTCCGCCACGACGGCCGCACTATCCTCATCGATGTCAGCCACGATCACTGCGGCACCGGCATTCGCCAACGCCTCCGCATAGGCCTGGCCGATGCCCCCGGCCGAACCGGTGACGATCGCCACTTTGCCGCTGAAATCGAACCGCACCATCGGGGTCGTTGCCGAGTTGGTCTCATTGCTCATGATGTCTCCGTCCGGTGACGTTTGGCGATAACCCGCTCGGCAACTTCATTCACTCCCGTCGACAATGGCCAACCGATGTAGTGAGCGAGATGCACGACCGTCTCGCGCACCTGTTCCTCGGTCAACTCCTCGCGGTCCAAGGCGGATTGAAACTGGATCTCCACCAACTTCGACTGTCCCAGTGCCGCCAGCACGCCGATGGTCATCAACCTCCGATCTCTGATGCCAAGCTCGGAACGGGTCCAGACCTCACCGAACAGGTGGTCGACAGTGAAGGCGACATACGGTCCGGGGATGACTGCCGGGTCGACGGAGAACCCGTAGACCTCCTGCATTTTCGCGATGCCCTTGCTGCGGGACGACCCGGGGTCGTCGGGTTGATCACTCATCTTGTTGTTCTCACTCTCATTCAGGCCGGTTCGGCGATCGACTTGGTCTCGAGGTACTCCTCGAACCCGGCGATCCCGGCCTCCCGGCCGATTCCCGACTGCTTGTAGCCACCAAAGGGAACGTCCGGGCTGTACCAGAGCCCTCCGTTCACGCCGATGGTCCCCGTGCGTATCCGATTGGCCACCCCTACCGCCCGATCCCGATCGCTCGCCCACACCGAACCCGACAATCCGTAGGGCGAAGCATTGGCCAGCCTCACTGCGTCATCGTCTCCGTCGTGAGGGATGACCACCAGCACCGGGCCGAAGATCTCCTCCGTGCTCACCCGGGCCGCATTGTCGACTCCGACTATCAGGGTCGGTTCGATGAAGTAACCCTTTTCGAGCCCGGGGGGACGTCTACCGCCGGTGACAATGGATCCTCCCTCCTCTGTCGCGAGCCGAATGTACCCTTCCACCCGCTGGCGCTGGCGGGCACTCACCAACGGCCCGCAAATAGTGCCCGTCTCGGTGGGATCACCGGCGGGAAGCTTCCCCATCACCGCCGCCGTCGCACTCACCGCTTCGTCGAACTGGTGTCGGGGTACCAGCAACCGGGTGGTGATCGCACACCCCTGTCCGGCGTGCGTGCACACGGTGAACGCCGCAACCGCACATGCGCCACGCAAGTCTGCCTCGTCCAGGATCACGAAGGCCGACTTTCCTCCCAGCTCGAGGAATACCTTCTTGAGAGTCTCTGCCGCCGACGCCATCACCTGCTTGCCAGTGGCGGTGGATCCGGTGAAACTCACCTGGTCCACCCGCCCGTCCACCGTCAATTGTGCGCCGATGCGATGGTCGGATGACGTCACGATGTTGACCACGCCGGCAGGGATATCGGTCTCCTCGGCGATGAGCCGTCCAAGCACGGTGGCACACCAAGGTGTGTCGGGAGCCGGCTTCACCACCACCGTGTTGCCGGCCGCCAATGCGGGGCCCAACTTGGCCAGCGTGATCTGGTGGGGCACGTTCCACGGGGTGATGGCACCGACCACGCCGGTGGCCTCTCGCCGGATCCAGCGATGGGAAGGGATGCCGAGCGGAGCGGCGTTGCCCAGGTCGGTCTCCCACTGATAGTTCTCGGCCAGGTCAGCTACCCACCCCAACGAGGCGACCGGGTCGTCGAGTTGTGCGGAATGGGTCAATGACACCGGAGTGCCCGTTTCCGCCACCGTCATGGCGCGAATCTCGTCGGCATGGTCAACGAGGGCAGCCTGCAGTTGGCGGAGCCCCGCCACCCGTCGGGCCAGGTTGGTGGACCAGTCTGTTTCGTCAAAGGCACGCCGCGCCGATCCGATCGCGGCATCGAGATCCACGTCGTCGGCATCGGCCACCACCCCGAGGACCTCCTCGGTGGCCGGATTGATGGTCTCGAAGACCTTGCCCGATCGCGCCGGCCGCAACTGACCGTCGATCAACAGGCGCTCTTCGCCGACGAAGGTGGCAGGGTTGGTGGCGGCAGGGTTGGTGGCGCTCACAAGTCCTCTCGTCTCGTTCCCACTCCGAAGATGTCATCACAACGATCTTCGGTAAGGGCCGCCATCGGCAGTGTGACTCCGAGGGTCCCCGCCACCTCGAGGGCGGCCCGAAGGTCCTTGTGGGCGAGGGCCGCCGCCGATCGCATGGCCGACACCAGCCCTTCGTTGTCGCTTTCGGTGAACGGCGCCACCGTGGACCGGAACATCAGCGTTGACGCTCCTCCTATGCGGGCGTCGCTGGCCTTGATCACCTGGGCCAGCTTGCCGAGATCGATACCCGCGGCCTCGGCCAGGAGTTGGCCTTCGTACGCGGCCAGCCAAGATCCGTACTGGACCAGATTGCGGGCCAACTTGGCGGTGAGCCCGGCACCAAAGGGACCCATGCGGACGACCAGGGAGCTGATGGCGTCGAGCACCGGACGAATGTCTTCGATAGTGGCGGGATCGCCCCCCACCATGCACACCAAGTCGCCGCTGGCCGCTGCGCTGGGTCCGCCGCTGACCCCGCAGTCCACCACCGCCACACCGGCCTCAGCCGACTCGACCCCGATGGCCTCGACGCAACCTGCAGAGATGGTGCTCACGATGAGTACGGTGGTCATCGGCCCCGCCGAGGCCAGGGCTCCTTCGGGCCCGGACAGCACGGCGTGAACCTGGGCGTCATTGACCACCGCCACCACCACCACGTCTGAGCGCTGGGCCAGTTCGGCCGGCGAATCGGCGAGTAGGGCCCGGCCACGGTACTTCCCGGTGGCTTCATCCCGTACATCGCAAACCACGAGAGGAAGGCCGGCGGCCAGCACGCTGTTTGCCACACCGTCCCCGATATCACCTAGCCCGATCACCCCGACAACCGGGACCACGACCGGTTCCGTACCCTTGCCCATCGGCACCAGAATACCCCCCATCAATTCTTCGCGGCTCCGAGTGCCACTCGATTTGGACACGTGTCTGGACTATAGTGTGGACACATGACTTCTCGCAATGTCGATCAACCTTCAGATGGCGATCCGGTTGTCGTCCCCCTCAGTGTCGGCCTCGACGACTACTCCGGCAAGTTCATCGCCGATTTCCAGTACGAAGACCTGTCGAGAGAGGCGTTGGTCCGCCTGGTCCGCGAGTACGCCCAGGCCGTCCATATCCTCGATCGCTCCATGTGCGCGGCCATCAGCATGTCGCACGGGGTGCACGAGATGGAGCGCCTCGCCATCGAAGAGTGGCGCGGGGCGAGTCCTGTCTACGGGGAGCGCCTTCGCAGAATCATGGGCGTCGAGGGAAGTGATGTGGAGGCCATCTTCAAGGTGCTCCAACTCGACCCCGGTTTCCCTCATCACTATCTCGACGTCCGCTACGAGGTGGTCGACGAGAAGCATGGCTTCTTCGAGCTCGCCTACTGCGGCGCCCTGATGGATGTCGAACCGTTTGGCGACAAGATGGTGACCAGCATGTGTCATCACATCGAAGACGGGACATTCGATGTCACCGCCCAGGCCATCAACCCCAAGGCGCACATCCGGCACGTTCACCGACCTCCAAGGGTGCCGAGCGGCCGATCTCCCCATTGCCGGTGGGAGCTGATCATCGACGATGACAATGAGACGCTCCCCGAGGCCGACATCACCAAGATCACCCGGATGACCACTGCGGCCTCCTTCGAATTCCCACCCATGCGCGATGGGACACCACACATCCCGGGACATGCCCCCTCCCCATGATCGACGCTCCGGTCCTCGAAGCCACCCGACGGCGCCTGACCGAACGCCAGGCCGAAGTCGTCCAGCAATTGGTTGACGCCACCGCCAAAGAAGTTGACGAAGAGGGCTACCCGGGCCTGACCGTCCGAAATGTGGCACGAAGGGCCGGTGTGGCCCCGGCCACTGCCTACAACTACTTCAGTTCCAAGGACCATCTACTGGCCGAGCTCCTGTGGCGTCGCATGAACGCGCTTCCCCCGGTGGACGCTTCCGGCGACGCGCCGACAGTTGAGCGATTGGTGGAAACCGTCCAGATGATGGCGCTCCTGACGACAGAGAGCCCCGCTCTGGTCGGTGCCTGCACCACCGCGCTCCTCAGCGCCACTCCTGACGTAAAGCATTTACGGGATCGGATCGGTGCCGTGATCCATCAGCGGTTCGTGGCCGCGCTGGGCTCCGAGATCGATCCGACAGTTGTGCGAGTTCTGGAAACCACCTATTCGGGAGCACTCCTGATGGCAGGCATGGGACACATGACCTACTCCGAGGTGCCCACGTTTGTCGGCGAAGCCGCACGATTGATGATGGCCGGTGAGCGGAGCACGTCCGCATGACGACAACCACCTCTCGTGAGCCGCTGGTCTATAGCCCTTATGCCTACGAGATCCATGAGGACCCCTATCCGATCTACGCCCGGCTGCGCGCGGAGGCGCCGGTGTACCGGAACGACGAGTTCGACTTTTGGGCGCTGTCCCGGCACGA
>JADGOI010000199.1 GCA_017883075.1 Acidimicrobiales bacterium | reverse complement strand
GCCGGCCGTGACGTACGAGGGCCCGACCACGTTCCAGTCGGGTCCTCCCACCACCTGGACGGAAACCTGGGCCGGTTCGAGGCTGGGCTGAGGCGCCAGTTGCAGGGACAGATGTCCGTTCCGCACTGCATTCGGGATCACCGTGGTGAAGTCGACTGTCTGGTGCTGCTGAGGAAGCACCGAGGTGGCCGTCTGGTTGAGCACCAGCCCGGACTCGGAGACCCCGGCATTGGTCTGTGAGCCCTTCGGGGACCAGAGGTAGACCCGGGTGACGTACTGACCGGGAGTGAACGAGTTGATGTTGTCCGGCCCCAACTGGGCCGAGGGCGGCTGCCCGGCAGGAGCGTGGTTCGAGATGGTTGCGTAGGTATGGACCACCGCATTGTTGTCCCTGTCAATGGAGACGACCATCCGGATGGCGGTGGTGACGTAGTAGTCGAGCTTGGCCGCGGTGGCACTCTGGACCGACAGGTGGAAGGTCCGGTCGGCCTCACTGATGTCGATGGCGCCGGAGCCGCCCGCTTTCACGATGGTGGCCTGGTACGAGGGGTTTTCGTCCCAGGCCAGAAGGTGGCGACCGGCCACGTCGTTGGCCAGGGCCACCGCAAGCGCCGCCAGGTCGACGTGCTCGGTCTTCATTTTGTCGACGACTGCCCGGGCCACCGCCGAAATGTCGTCATGGCGCTGGGTCTGGTCCCCTGCCGGAAACTCGGCATAGAGCTGGTGGAGGAGAATATCGGCAGCGTTGGCTGCGGTGACCGGCTGGGCGATACCCGGAACGATGACGGGTCCGGACAGCTTCAAGAGGCTCTCCAATGCCGGCACGTCGATGGCGATGACCCCGTTGACGTGGATGCCGGTGGCCTGTTGGTACATCGCCTGCATGATCTGACCACTCGTGGGGTAATCGGCGGTGGCGTTGACCGACTGCCACAGCTGGGTGGGATCGAGCGAACCGAAGATCGCCTGTGTGCCCGGGGACAACGGAACATTCACCGGATGAGGCAAAGGGATATCTGACGGGGCGGTGTTGTCGAGGGAGAACGAGCCGTTGGCGGAGTGCATCAGTGCGGTGGAGAGGACCTCGCCCTGGTCACGCATTTCGGCGTTGTTCTCCCCGGCGATCAGCTCCAGACGAGGACCGGCGGCGCCTACCAGGGGCAAGGCATAGGAGAGGACATTGCTTCCGGTTCCCAACAGCGCCGTCAGCTTGGCGTCCTCGGTGTCGAACGAAGCCCGGGCGGAGCCGAGTGGGCCCCACAGGCCACTGCTGGGCCGGTTGAGGCCGGAGAGCTGGTCGTGGACGGATATGACCGAGGCCTGAAGGCTCTGGAGTTGAGGGATGGGGATGGTCAACCCTTGGGTGGTATCCGCCAGTGTGTTCACCTGCCGGAGGAGACCGTTACCGAGGGATGCGGTCCGACCGACATCTTCGACAAGCTGGAGGAGAGCCTGGCGTTGACCGTGGATGAGGGGGAGCTCCCCGAGGACCTTGAGGCCGAACGATGAGTGCAGGGTGCTGTAGGCCGAACTGGCGTCCTGTTCGACCGCGTTGATGTCTGCCTGGGCCTGGGCCCGCCCTGCGGCCGATGTCAGCTGCTGGCGGTTGTCGAGGGCGACGGAGATCGTGCTTCGGGCGCTGTCCAGCGTGTGCTGGGCCTTGATGATGGAGCGAAGGGCCAGCACCCCGAGGACGAGGAACCCCAGTACGACCAGCACCACCAGACTCGAGCCGGCGAAGAGCCACGGCCGCCGGGCGATGAGCCCGGAACGGGCGGAATGGTGATGGTCCTCGTGCTGCCGGTGCTGTTTCCAATGGGAGATCCCGTAGCGGAAGCGATGGGCGACGTGTTGACGACGATGCCGGTAGGGCGTCATGGGCCCGTCACCACACTCGGGCCCGTCACCACACCCGGGTTCGATTCCGCGCTCGGGTCGGTCTGTCCCGGGGGTGTCGGCGGGACGGCATGGGCCGGGATCGAGAGGAGAAGTGTCATGGTGGAAGAGGACCTGGGCGGCGGGCTACGGGGTCACCCGGCCGCAGCGCAGCCGCTAGGGTAGCTCGGCATGGATGACCAGCACGGGGAGAAGCAACTCTACTTCCGAGACTACGTTCAGATTCTGGGGCGGCGTCGGTGGACGATCATACTCGTGCTCGTCATCGCCATCGGTGGCGCGGTCGCCTACGACGCCCTCACCACCCCCAAATACTCGGCGACAGCTCAACTTCAGCTCACACCGCAGGTGTCGGCCACGGTGCAGCAGGCCAGCAACCCGACGGCCCTCCCCGTCGTCGTCGATGTCCCCACCGCCATCCAGGTGATCGAGAGCACTTCGGTGCAGGACGCGGTGGACAAACAGGTGCCCGGTGCGCCGGCGGTATCGGTTAAGCAGGTGCAGCTGACCAATGTCGTCAATGTGACGGTCTCGTCCACTGATGCGAAACAGGCAGCCCAGGCGGCCAACGCCTATGCCGCCAAGTACATCAGCGAGCAGCAACAGCAAGCCGTGGAGACGCTCAACAACGCCGAGCAGATCGTCCAAACTCACATCAGCGGCCTTCAGACCCAGGTCAGCAGCGTCCAGGCCCAGATTGCCGCACTCCCTACCAATGCCGACGCCGGCACACTGGGTCAGGCGCAGGCGTTGCAGACCCAAGTGGCCGCGTTGCAGTCGCAGCTGGCCACCTATGAAGGCCAACTTGGCCAGTTCCAGTCGGCGGCCTCGCTGGACACCGGTGGCGGCCAGATCATTGGTAAGGCCCCGGTTCCGACCAAGCCGTCGAGCCCCAAGCCGGTCACCGATATCACCTTGGCCGTGATCCTCGGACTTGTGATCGGCCTCGGCATCGCCTTGCTGCGCGAGTACTACGACGAGAGCATTCGTACCATGGCCGATCTCGAACGGGTCACCCGCGGCCTTCCCACCCTCGGGCTGATACCCGCCATCGGGAACTGGCGCAGTGACGGCGAACCGTACCTGGTGAGCAAAGAAGCCCCTACCGCACCACCGTCAGAGGCGTATCGAAGTCTTCGGACCTCGATTCAATTCCTGGGTCTGGAGCGGGAGATCGAGACCCTGCTGTTCACCAGTCCCGGCGCGGCCGAGGGGAAGACCACCACGTTGGCCAATATGGCGACCACCATGGCTCAGGCCGGGCAGAGCGTGGTGGTGGTCTGCTGTGACCTCCGCCGTCCGCGGATCCACGAGTTCTTCGGTCTGACCAACGGGACGGGCTTCACCTCGGTGCTACTCGGGACGTCCACCCTCGCGGACGCATTGCAGCCGGTTCCCGGCACCCCCGGGCTGTACCTTCTGGCGTCCGGCCCCACCCCACCGAACCCATCGGAGTTGCTCTCGGACCCGCGGGCCAAGGCGACCTTCGCCCAGCTCGCGGAACTGGCCGACATCGTGCTGATCGACAGTCCACCGGTATTGCCGGTCACCGACGCCGCGGTGCTGTCCACCTTGGTGGACGGGGTGGTGATGGTCGCTTCCGTCGGCAATTCGAGCCGAAGGGAGGTCGCCCGTGCCATCGACGTCCTCGGCAGGGTTGACGCACCCCTGGTGGGCGTGGTGCTCAACAAGGC
>JADGOI010000198.1 GCA_017883075.1 Acidimicrobiales bacterium | reverse complement strand
TCGAGGAGTTGGCGAATGCCTTCCCGACCTGGGCCCATGCCCTCCCCATCGGGGGATCGGCCCCGGTTCGCCTGCACTCACCGTCGTGGCTGATCCGTGCGGCGTGGGACGCACTGGCTGATTCCCTGGCCCGCACGCCGGCCGCGGAGATGGTGACCGGCTCCCCGCTCTTTTCGGCCCAGGCTCATCAGTATGCCGGTGAGCTCCGCCAGTGGCTGGCCAGTGCCGACCACCAGGTCGCGGCCGGGCCGGATGTGGCACTTCGGGTGGAGTTCGGTCACCCAACCGAACCAGGGCTGGGCTGGCCCGAACCCGCCGCCTGCGGGGTGGTGCAGGTGACCAGTCGGGACGATCCACGCTTGGCGGTGGATGCCGCCCAGCTCGCCGACATGTCGCCTGGCGACCTTGCCCGGTTCGGTGACCGGGTCGGAGAGGGACTCCGGTTGACCCTCTCCCGGGGGGCCCGGGCATGGCCGCCACTGTTGCCTCTCACCGATGAGGGGTCGCCGGGCGTGCTCACCCTTGATGACCACTCCATCGAAGACCTGGCCGGAGACGGGGCAGCGGCCCTGCGCGGAGCGGGGATCGATGTGGTGTGGCCGTCACAGCTCCCGTCCGGGGGACTCACCTTGCAGGCGGCCATCTCGTTGCCGGCCACCGTGGCGGGCACGCCGATCGCCGGTGCACTGAGCCTCGACGCGGTGCTCGAATTCCGGTGGCGGGTGGCGATGGATGGTGTCGTCCTCTCCGAGGAGGAGCTCGAGCGCCTGGAGGGTGCCAAGGGCGGAGTTGTCCGACTACGGGGTCGGTGGATGATGGCGGACCTTGGTCTGGTGGAGAAGGCCACGTCGGGTCGGGTGGGCCGCATGGGGACCGGCGAAGCCATCGGTTCGCTCCTCGGTGGGCAAGCCGAACTCAGCGGTGAGCGGGTGCCGGTGGTGGCCAAGGGATCCATTTCCGATCTGGTGGAGCGACTGGCCAAGCTGGGTGAGGACGGACCCGACCACGGCCTGGCCCCGCCTCCTGGCCTGGTCGGGGAACTACGCCCGTATCAACTCCGTGGGGTGGCCTGGCTCGAGCAGATGTGCCAACTCGGTCTCGGCGGATGTTTGGCCGATGACATGGGTCTGGGGAAGACCATTCAGGTCATCGCCCTCCATCTTCATCGTCGTGCCCGCCGCGAGGGCACCATGTTGGTGGTGTGCCCCACCTCCCTATTGGGCAACTGGGAGCGTGAGTTGAAGCGGTTCGCCCCGGAGGTGCCGGTCCGCCGATATCACGGTGGCGACCGTCATCTCGAGGACCTGGCAGAGGGTGAGGTCGTCCTCGCCACCTATGGGGTCGTTCGCCGGGACCATTCGATACTGTCCGCGGCCGGGTTCTCGTTGGTGGTGGCCGACGAGGCCCAGCACGCGAAGAACCCCTCGTCCGAGACGGCCCGGTCGTTGCGTGCCATACGGACATCCGCCCGGGTGGCGCTGACCGGCACCCCGGTGGAGAATCGATTGACGGAGCTCTGGTCCATACTCGACTGGACCACACCGGGGCTGCTGGGCCCACTCCAACGGTTTCGCCGATCGGTTGCCGTTCCGGTCGAGCGGTACCACGACGTCGAGGTCACCGCCCGGCTCACCCGGATCATCCGTCCGTTTCTGCTTCGCCGTCGGAAGAGTGACCCGACGATCTCACCGGAACTGCCACCGCGAACTGTCTCGGACCTTCCGGTCCCGCTGACCCCGGAGCAGGCGACGCTGTACGCCTCCGAAGTGTCGGGGGCATTGGCCGACATCGGACAGCGCACCGGGATCTCCAGGCGGGGACTCATCCTGCGGCTGCTCACCGTGTTGAAGCAGATCTGCAACCATCCGGCCCAGTATCTTCATGAGGCAGCCCCGGTGATGGGCCGATCGGGCAAACTGTCGGCACTCGAGGAGCTGCTCGAGGTGATCTTGGCCGAAGGTGAGTCGGTTCTGGTGTTCAGCCAGTTCGTGGAGATGCTCTCGCTGGTCGAGTCGCGGCTGAAGGATCTCGAAGTGGGAACGCTGTTCCTCCACGGTGGAGTGGCGACCCACCGTCGAGAGAAGATGGTGGAGGCATTCCAGGCCGGCGAGGCGCCGGTATTCCTCCTGTCGTTGAAGGCCGGTGGGGTCGGTCTCAATCTGACCCGGGCCACCCATGTGATCCATTACGACAGGTGGTGGAATCCGGCGGTGGAGGATCAGGCCACCGACCGTGCCCACCGGATCGGCCAGGATCGACCGGTGCAAGTGCACCGTCTGGTCACCGAGGGCACCCTCGAGGATCGGATCGCCATCATGCTCGAACGCAAGCGCAGTCTGGCCGAGGCGGTGGTGGGTGAGGGAGAGGCCTGGTTGACCGATCTCTCGGACGACCAGTTGGCGGAACTGGTCACCCTCAGCTCGTCGGATGATGACCGATGAGCCCGGTCCATGCTGGCGATCAGAGTGACGGGACCGACGTCGACGACGGGGTACTGGCCAGTGATGCCTGGTCCCGGACGGCAGGGCCGATCCCGCCGGTACCGTCCCCACCCCAGGTGCCCGGGCGCCCGAACATCGGATTGGCCGACCCGCCCGGTGACCTTGGGCTCGATGTGGACTCGTTGCGTTTGCTGGCCTACGACGCCACTTCAAGAGCCTGGGCACTGGCGTCGGGGGATCTCGAGACCGGGCTCGACCTGTCGGTGGACCAGGATCTCGCCCGGTGGGCCGCCGCCCTCTTCGAAACCGGCGGCGCCGAGGCGGAATTCGGGCCCAGCTTGTCTGATCTGGCCCGGAGGACGGGAGTGGCGCCACGCGAGTTGGAGCGTCGAGCCTTGGCCTGGCACGACGGGGGAACCGGGGGCTTTGCCACCCTGGTCGACTCGTGGGATCCACTCCCGGGTGAGCTCGATCCGGGCCGTGAACGACTGGGCCCGTCCACCATCACCCGACGGAACCGACTCACCCGGGACGAGGAGCAACTCCGGCTGGGACGGGATGGTCGGTGGTACCCCTACCGGAAGACTCGTAACGGGTGGGACCCTGACGGCCCCCCGTTCGAGGAGAGTGAACTGGCCAGATGAGCCGGCGAGTTCAACCGGTCGGTGTGACGGCCGAATGCCAACCGTTGCGATGAACACTCTGAGTGTCATGTTGCCGAATCGACACGCTGTTTTCGCCGGGACGTGGAATGGAAGTCAAATGCGTTCCCACCCCGGCACCACGGAAAGTGACCACTGCCGGATACGGCTTCGGCCCCGGCTGCACCTCCGAACCCTCCCGCCCTGACCCTCCTTCAGAAGGATCCGGTTGGCTTACCTATCGCCGTCACCGGCATCGGGATCGCCATCGTGGCTGGGCGGCAGCCGCTCCCGGTCGTCACTCTGTCGGGCTGAACGGTATCCGGCATTTGTGAGTGGTCATCCACTCGAAACGCGGAGACCGAGACTGGGATTAGGCGTGCGCGGTTCCTTTGTCCTCAAAGATCATGGCGCGCTGTAGAGCCGCGGCCCGGAGCTCCTCAGGGATCTCGACCGGGCCGCCGAGACTGCCGGCATTGACCCCCGCCTGAGCGGCCTCCTCGACGATTCCGCCGACC
>JADGOI010000019.1 GCA_017883075.1 Acidimicrobiales bacterium | reverse complement strand
CCACCCCGGTCATCCCCACCGACCTTCCAATTTCGGGAGCGGCCTCGGCCAGAAAGACCTTGGGCGCGGTGCGCCGGGAGTCCCCGCCGCCAATTCCCGCGCTGACGACAGCCCTGCTCGATGTCCCCCAGGTTGCATCCGAGCCGATCGCCGAGCCACCGGCCCCGCCTCTCGCCAACCAGCCGGCTCCGGCGGCGGCCGGACCTGTCCCGGCGGCAGGGTTTCCCACCCGCGACCAACTCGTCCAAGCGTGGGGCGATCACATCCTTGGGCGGTTACGGCCCAAGGCCAAAGCTCTCTTCCAGGCAGGGAGATTTGTCGGAGTGGAGAATGGCAAGGCGGTCTTCGGACTGCCCAACGAGATCCATCGCCGACGTTGCGAGGACATTCGGGGAGATATCGAGCCGGCTCTCTCCGAGTACTTCGGGCAACCGGTGATGCTGTCGCTGGTGGTCGAGAGCGTTGCGGCTGAACGGGTGGACGACCCACCCCGGCCCGGCCCCGGGTCGCCCAACGGGCCTGACCGGTCCTCTCCCTCGACCGAAGCCACCCCCGCCAACCCCGACGACGAGGACACCGGTGACCTGTCGAGCTTTGACGACGCCGAGACGGCGAGCATCGTCATGGTGGACAACTCGGCGGAGGCCCGGTTGCTCCAGGCTTTTCCGGGTGCCGAGGAAATTCGGTAGATGGGCGTATTCTCCGGACCACTGCAGTCACTGATCGACGAGCTGGGGCGGCTTCCGGGTATCGGGCCCAAGTCGGCACAACGGATCACCTTCCACTTGCTGAAGGTGGCACCGGAAGATGCTCTCCGGCTGGCTCAGTCGATCATCGCCGTCAAAGAGCGAATCACACTCTGCACCCGGTGCTTCAATGTCGCCGAAGGGGGCCTCTGCGCCATCTGCCTCGATGATCGCCGCGACATCACCTCGGTTTGCGTAGTGGAGGACCCCCGCGACATTGTCGCCGTCGAAAAGACCGGTGAGTTCGCGGGGCGCTACCACGTACTGCAAGGCGCCCTGAATCCCATCGAGGGGATCGGTCCGGATCAGTTGAGGGTGCGTGAGCTACTGGCCAGGCTCGGGGAAGAGGGGATCGCCGAGGTCATCTTGTGCACCAACCCCAACCTCGAGGGAGAGGCGACGGCAATGTACCTGGCCCGCTTACTCAAGCCGATGGGTCTGGTCGTCACCCGCATCGCCAGTGGACTGCCGGTCGGAGGAGATCTCGAGTACGCGGATGAGTTGACGCTCGGGCGGGCGTTGGAGGGCCGTCGGGTCATTGAGGCATAGCACTGGCCTCGACGGTGCGGTTCGGGCACTATGAGGCAATGACGAAGCGGCCCGGGACGATCAAGCATCTGTGGCTGCTCCGCCATGGGAAGGCCGTGCCGAGTGGCCTTCACGGTGGAGGCGACAAGGATCGGCCGCTGACGGGGCGAGGGCGAAGGGACGCCACGGCCTTTGGACATCGGCTGGCGGCAGGCACGGGAGTTTTCGGACTCCATGACGTTCCGCTTCCGGATGTGGCCATCTGCTCGGCGGCATCGAGGACCCGGGAGACCGCCGATCTGGTTCTGGGGGCAATGGGAAAGGAGATACCCCTCGAGTCGTTCCACTCGCTGTACGGTGCCAGTCCTGCCACGGTGCTTCAGTACATCCGGGAACTCGATGACAGCAGGGAGAGTGCACTGGTGGTCGGGCACAATCCGACCCTGTACCAACTGGCGTGGGAGTTGTTGCCGCCTGCCGGCATCGAGTCCGACGATGATGATGCGGGTATCGGGAAAGGCCGGTCGACCCTCGAGAACCACGGTTTTCCCACCTGCGCGCTGGCGGTGCTCCGGCTCGAGGTGGCGTCGTGGGGTGACGTCGCCCCTGAGTGTGGATCGTTGGCCGGGGTGGTCAGTCCGCCGTACTGACCACCCCGCAGGGGTCTCAGCTCCCCGATGGGTGGGAGTCCCGCAGGAACAGTTGGGACACGGCGCGAAACGGACGGGTGATCTTCCAGCTCGAGGATGACTTGATCCGGACGAATTCGGCCACATGGGCATCCAGATCGATGCGGGCGTCGGCAAGTTCGGACTGCGAGGTGGCCAACTGGCTGAGGAGGTTCGACAAGGCGTGGGCGTTATTCTCGACCACCGTCTGATGCGCGCCGACCAGTGCGTCATGGCTGTCGACAAGGGTTCCGTAGGCCGCACCCATGCGACTCAATTCGGCCTCCAGCGCCGCCCAGGCACCGTCGCCCGGGTTGTGCTGTGAACTCCGGGCCAGAGGACGTCGCAGCTCGTCCCAGAGAACCGCCTCCTGCATGGCCACGGCTTCCTCCCGGGTGCCCGGCTCTGGAGTCTGCAAGGAGACCTCGGCTTGAAATGTGGCCTCACCGGCCACCGCGTCGGCGATCCAGCTTCCATCCGCCGGCAAGCCGATCAGCGTTCCCACGTACCGGACGACCGCCTCGACGGTGAAGGCTCCCCACCGGCTGGGCTTGGTCATCTGTGACAATCGCTGCCCGGTGACCAGTGCGCCGCGGGCCACTACCGCCTCTCGGGCGATGCCTCTCTGCACGAACTTGGAGTCAATGACCCGAAGAGTCCGGTCGGGAAGTGCCACCAGATTGTGTGGCAGCAGGTCGATGGGGACAGGTTGCCCCTGTTCATATTCATCGCACAATAGATCGGTCCATCGACCCAGCCAATCGATGAGGTCCTTGTCATTGGCGTGGCTGAGCAGAACCAGAAGATCAGTCCCTTCGGTCCACGGCGTTCTCCCCAGTTGGAACCGCACGCGCGTGTCCGACGGAGGCTCCCGACCCGTGGTCGACCCGTGGTCGATCGGGGCGTTCGACCCTGCCCCATCGTCGCCGAGGGCGCGACGATCGAAGACGATGGAGCCACCTTGGTTGACTACCCGAGTCTCGGAGGCATACGCGGCTCGCCGTGCTGTCGAGTAGTAGGCAGCCAGCAGGTCGGGGGGCCAGAGCGGGCTGAGTGGTTGGCGGGAGGCCAGGATCACAAAGGAGTTGGCGGTCTGGGTTCCCAGTCCGGCTTCGATCATGGTGCGCCACACCGCTCCCTCGTTGGCGACGCGGTCGACGGCTCCGCCCCAGTCGGGACTGGGGAAATGTGGAATGCGATAGGCCAGCGACTCGTCGGCCTCCAGAAGCTCTTCGGACATGACAATCCGGGTGAGCTTGTAATCGGGGAACGCTCCGAACACCCGAGGGGTGAGACCGGTGTGGAGGATCAGACGTTCCAGCTCACTGTGAGAGAAGGTACGGGCCAGCGACCCGTCCGGATAGCCCTCCAACGAATCGAACGGGCGGTTCGAGTGGTCTTCGGGGGCCCCGGACAGGTACTTGACCCCAATCCGGTTCTCGATGGCCACCAACAGGGTTCCATCGTCAGTCAACAGGGACCTGGCTCGGTGAAGGAACTTCTCGTAAGGCGCCAGGTCGGGGGAGCCCGACCCCACATATTCGAGCACGCCCACCAACACGATGATGTCGTAGACGTCTTCGCCGGGCACGTCGAACAAATCCCCTACGAACACCTCGACACCGGGAAGATCGCGAGTGCGGGCGCGGGCGACTCTGGCCCGGGCAGGAACCGGCTCGATCGCGTCGACCAGGTCACACTCCTCGCCGAGGTACCGGGTGATCGCCCCGCATTCCGCTCCAACCTCGAGCACCCTGTACGTGCGCCGCAGGGCCAGGGGTCGCAAGACGTTGGCCCGATCGTTACTCAGGTGGTACCGCTCCGGCCAGGTCTGTGCCCTTCCGGCCAGTTCGTCGCTTGTCGAGCTGAGATCGTCGGCATCCTGAATGATGTCGAACAGGTGCTGCTCGGCGCCGTCGAGATAGTGAAACGGCGTGACTGAAAGAACTCGACACCCATCCCCGTCAACCGAGGCACCGATTTGCCGCAGCGGTGTGGTGGCGAGTTCGCTCATTGCTGAAGTCAACTCCCATGTTCTGTGAGAAAGCCCGGTGAACGTCCGGCCGCTCGGGTCATGGTGGCCCGGCTGGAGGTGTCTGCGACCGGCGGGATGTCGCTGCTTACAGCGTGCGGAGCACCGCGGCGTCGCCTTGGCCGCCACCGCCGCACAGGCTGACGGCCGCGGTTCCCCCGCCCCGACGCCGGAGCTCGAGAAGGGCCGTCAATGCCAATCGGGTCCCGGACATGCCCACCGGATGCCCGAGTGCGATGGCACCCCCGTTGACGTTGACCTTCTCCTCGGAAATGCCGAGGTCATCGGCAGAAGCCAGGCCGACCGCGGCGAACGCCTCATTGATCTCGAACAGATCGATGTCGCTGACCGACAGACCGGCCTTGGCCAAGGCCACCGATGTGGCGTGGGACGGCTGATTGAGAAGCGATGGGCCGGGACCGGCCACCTGGCCGTAGCTGACCAGTTCGCCCAACGGGGACACACCCAGTTCTTCGGCTTTGGCCTTGGACATCACGATGACGGCGGCGCCACCATCGGAAATCTGCGATGCGTTGCCGGCGGTGACGGTGCCAGCCTTATCGAAGGCGGGCCGGAGCTTGCCCAGGGATTCGGCAGTGGTCTCGGGCCGAACTCCCTCATCGGTGTCGACGATGATCGGGTCACCCTTTCGCTGGGGCACGCTGACCGCGACGATCTCTTCGCCGAACTTGCCGTCCTTGATGGCGGCCGCGGCCCGCTCGTGGGAAAGCGCACTGAAGGCATCTTGGCGTTCTCGGGAGACCCCGTCGGCTCCGTTGTAGCGTTCGGTCCCGAGTCCCATGGCGCACTGGTCGAAGGCGCAGAACAGACCGTCGTACATCATCGAGTCGACAAGGGTGCCGTCACCGATCCGGTATCCGGCCCGGGCCCCGGGGAGCAGGTAGGGAGCCTGGGTCATCGATTCCATACCCCCGGCCACCACAATGTCAGCCTCACCCGCATTGATCAGCAGGTCGGCCAGGTAGATGGCGTTCAAACCCGACAGGCAGACCTTGTTCACGGTGGTCGCCGGCACGGTCATCGGGATCCCACCCTTGCCCGCGGCCTGCCGAGCGGTGATCTGCCCGGTCCCGGCCAGGATCACCTGCCCCATGAATACGTAGTCGACCTGGTCGGGCTTGATCCCGGCACGCTCCAGGGCGGCGGCGATGGCGAAGCCACCGAGCTCGGTGGCAGCGAAGCCACCCAGTGAGCCCGACAATTTGCCGATCGGGGTTCGGGCACCAGCGACGATAACGGAACCGGACATGATGACCTCCGGGGCCTGACGGCCCGATTAGGCGGCGACCCTCGAGGGGTCGAGTTCGCCAACAGACTATCGGCGGTTCAGGCTTGCGGGAACTCGAGGTCCGTCGACCCCATTGCGGACTATCCTCCCATCCCATGCATGAGTTCCTCACAGCCATCCAATCGGGAGCCCCGGGGGACGAAATCGCCGCCATCCCCCTTCCCGACACCTACCGGGCCGCGTTCGTGTCACGGGACGAAGTGGACATGTTCGACGGTCTGGCCTCCGAGGACAAGGACCCCCGGAAGTCCCTCCATGTGGGCGACGTCGCCGTCCCCGAGCTCGCACCCGACGAGGCCTCTATCGCGGTGATGGCCAGCTCCATCAACTTCAACACGGTATGGACGTCGATCTTCGAGCCGTTGCCGACGTTCGGTTTCCTCGACCGCCTGGGCAAGGAGAGCACCTGGGGTTCCCGGCACGCCCTTCCCTACCATGTGGTCGGATCTGATGCCTCGGGAGTGGTGTTGCGCACCGGGTCCGCCGTCCGCAATTGGAAGCCCGGCGACCGGGTCACCGTGCACTGCAACTATGTCGACGATCAGAGCCCGTCGTCGCACGACGACTCGATACTGGCCGACAACCAACGGATCTGGGGTTTCGAGACCAACTTCGGGGGCCTCGCCGACCTGGCAGTGGTCAAGGCCAATCAGCTGATGCCCAAGCCCAGGCACTTGAGTTGGGAAGAGGCGGCTGTCAATGCCCTCTGCAACTCCACCTCCTATCGCATGTTGGTGTCGAAGAACGGTGCCGCCATGCAGCAGGGCGACAGAGTGCTGGTGTGGGGAGCCTCGGGAGGGCTCGGGGCCTACGCCGTGCAGTACGTGCTCAACGGCGGCGGCATACCCGTCGGCGTGGTGTCCTCACCCGGGAAGGCTGAGCTCCTGCACGATCTGGGCGTCGAGGCGGTCATCGACCGCAAGGAGGCCGGCTACAAGTTCTGGAAGGACGAGCACACTCAAGATGAGTCCGAGTGGCGCCGTCTGGGCAAGGACATCCGGAAACTGGTCGGCGATGATGTCGACATCGTGTTCGAGCACCCGGGCCGCCAAACCATGGGCGCATCGGTGTTCGCCGCCAAGCGGGGGGGAGTGATCATGACCTGTGCCGCGACCTCGGGCTACATGATCGAGTACGACAATCGGCATCTGTGGATGAAGCTGAAGACCATCAAGGGGTCCCACTTCGCCAACTACCGGGAGGCATGGGACGCCAACCAGTTGGTATGCGAAGGGAAGATCCTTCCGGCGCTGTCGGCGGTCCATACCCTCGAGCATGTCGGTGATGCCGCCTATCAGGTCCACAAGAACCTTCACGAGGGAAAGATCGGTGTGCTGTGCCTGGCCCCGGAAGAAGGCCTGGGGATCGACGACCCCGAGCTCCGGGCGCAGGTGGGAGAAGATCGGATCACCCTGTTCAGGAGGCACGGCGCATGACTGAAGCTCTCCTCACCGAAATCGACCACGTAGCCATCGCCGTGCATGACCTCGAGGCGGCCATCACCTACTACGCCGATACCTTCGGTGCCATCGTGGCCCACCGCGAGCACATCGACTCCGACGGGGTGGAAGAGGCGTTGCTGAGGGTGGCCGACAGCTATGTCCAGCTCTTGACCCCCACCTCGGAGACGTCTCCGGTCGCCAAGTACCTCGCAAACAGGGGTGAGGGTCTCCATCACGTCGGATACCGGGTCGCTGACTGTGCCGCCGCCCTCCAATCGGTGAAGGACCACGGAGGCCGGGTCATCGATGAGCAACCCCGTGCCGGCTCGAGAGGGACCACCGTGGCGTTTATCCATCCGAAGGGTGCGTTCGGGACGCTGATCGAACTCGTCGAGGAGTAACCGCGGGCTCCTCGGGTCGGCAGGCCGCCATCCTCGGTGACGGCACTGCCGCAAGGGCTGGGCGGCAAGGAGCGGCGGTGTGAGTTCTTGAGTTACATGCCGCGCGCACGTAGGTCCGAAAAAGAGAAGACGGCCAGCCATCCTGGTCACCCAACCGGCGAGATGGCCGAAGATGTTTCGGCGGCGAGCCGTCAGCTCTACTGTGCGAACGGTTGGCAGATCTGGCAGGGCGTGAGGTTGGGGTCGTCGAGGTTGGCGGGTCGGAGATCGGGGTTGTCGGCCACCACGGGACAGGTGGGGAGGTGGGCCATGTCGCCGTGGCGGGTGGCCACCAGTACCGGGGTGAATGCGCGTGACGCCACCGGAGCGACCCCGGAAGCCGCCGCTCCGGTGGCCGCCAGTGAGGCCAGCTGGTCGAGTTGAGCGGCGATCCGCTCGAGGGATTCGAGGGATTGGCGGTCCTGTGTCTGGGCGTTGTGCAATAACTGGACGAGGCGGGTGAGCCAGTAGCCGAAGTAGCAGAAGCCGCCGAATACGACGAGGGCCAGGCCGAGGAGCCCACCGCTGATGAGGTAGTCGAGCTGGGCGTAGGTGTGGGAGGTATGGGCGGCGCCGTACCAGCCGACGATGATGACGAGCAGTCCAGCGGGCATGGCGATGCCCCCCAGGACGAGCAGGACCTGGTCGATCTTGATGGTGCGTGTCCGGACGCGAATGCGGGCGATGGCGTTCATCAATGCGGCCTGGCGGCTGGAGACTTGTTCCGACACGTCAGAGCCGGCGGCTTGGAATTGCCCCTGTTGAATGGTGGTGGCCATGGCTGAGAGTTCCTTTAAGGAGTATCGGGGACAGAGAGGGGACAGGCGCCGGTCGGATCCTGCTCGAGACGGCGTGCCAGCAGCCACAGACCGTAACCGGCCAGAGCGGCAAGAAGCAGGATGAGGATCATCAGCCCCACGCTGACCGGGCTGGACAGGATGTCGGCGGCCAGGCCATTGGGTGAGACGACCGAGGAAGGGGTGGTACCGGCCGGGCTCCCAGTGCTCGAGCCGAGGGTGCCCGCCGATCCGGGGGTGCCGAGGCTGCCGGGGCTACCGAGGTCGGAGGGACCGAGCGTCCCGAGGTTGGGGGTGGCGTCCGTCGGTGGGGTGACACTCCCGCCGAGGTCAGACCCGAAGCCGGCGGAGGCAATGGCGGTGGCGGTGGCCCGACCCAGGGTGATGGTGATGACGGCCCCCTTGACCAGCCCCAACAGGCTGGAGGCGGTGGTGATGTTCGAGGTGATCGAGGTCGGGAGCTGGTTGCTGATGGCCGGCGGGAGGTTCACGCTGGGGTTGACCGCGGCCGGGAGGGTGAAGGTGACCTGGAGGCCGCCGCTGGTGATGGTTTCGGCCGGCGCCTTGCTGGTCTCGCTCTTGGGGAGAGGGACGACCTTGAGGCCCAGGGCGGCGATGACCTCATTGGCCAGCGGGCTCACCAGGCCTCCCAACCCGCCGGTGCCGACCGGCCCGGTCACGCCGTTGGTACCCAACGCCATCGGGATCCCGGCGATGGTGAGGTCGCCGAGGTTGGTGGTGGTGGTGCCTTTGACCGTGGTGCCGTCGCTGGAGGCCGTGGCCGTCGAGTCCACTCCCCCGATCACGATCAGTCCGCCTAGTAGGGAGATCTGGCCGGTGTTGGCAGTGGCGGTCGAGGTGGCGGTGGAGGTAGCGGTGGCGTGGGCGGTCCCGCTCACCTTCTTCAGCCCGATCAGGGCGTCGGACAGGTTGGTTACCGAGGCGGTGGCGGTCGTGCCGTTGCCGTCCGCCTGAGAACTGGCTTGGAACACACCCGAGGTGTTCCCCGAAGGATAGTTGGCGGTGGCCGGACCGGCGGGCTCGAAGGTCTCGGCCCGCACCGGGTCGTTCAGGTTCTTGGTGAGGACTAGGAGGCTGGGGGGAATGGGCAGCTGAGCTGAAGCCGAGCCGAAGTTGCCACCGGTAGCTCCCGGCCAGACCACCGACGCCAGGCCGTGACCGAACGGCCCGGTTTCGAAGTCAGCGGTGTCCTCCGGAATGTCCACCTGGTCGAGGGGGTGGCTTCCCGCCAGTCCTCCGGCGTCGTCGAAGACGATGTCGATGGCATTTGAGTCGGCGCTGCTGGTCCAGGCCACCAGAGTCGGGGGGCCGGCGGGCGCCGCCGTCGTGGTGGCCGTGGCGGCGGAAACGACGGGCACGGCCGCGAAGGTGAACAGCAGAGTTGCCCCCACCACCGACACGGCCAAGCGCAGCTTCCGGCCTGGCCTCACGACGCCACTCCCAAATAGGCGTCGGTCACGTCTTGAAGGTCGGCGGGCTGGCCGACCGCTTGGATCTCTCCATGGACCATCACGGCGGCGTAGTCGGCGATGGCCAAGGCGGTGCGGGCGAACTGCTCTACCAGCAACACGGTCATGCCGTCTGCCGCCAGCGACCCGAGCGCGTCGTAGAGCTCGGTGACGATGAGGGGAGCCAAGCCCATCGACAGCTCGTCGACCAGCAGCAAGGCCGGGTCGGTGGCCACCGCTCGGGCCATGGCCAGCATCTGCTGCTGGCCCCCCGAGAGGGTGCCGGCGGTCTGGGAGTGACGCTGTCCCAGGATCGGGAAGCGGGCGAAGACCCGTTCCCGGATCTCGGCATCGGTGAGTCCGAGGCGGCTGTAGTTCATCACCCGCAGGTTCTCGGCCACGGTCAGGTTGGGGAAGATTCCCCGGCCTTCGGGAACGGAGCACACCCCGGCCCGGGCGATGGCGTCGGCGCCGGCCCCGTTGATGTGGTGGCCGCCGATGTGCAAACAGCCCGAAGTGGCCGGATGGCGGCCGTCGATCACCTTCAGGGTGGTGGTCTTTCCGGCCCCGTTGGGTCCCAGAAGGGCGAACATCGAGCCGGCCGGCACCACGAGATCTATGCCGTGGACGACTTCGATCCGGCCGTAGCCGGCGGTGAGCCCGATCAGCTCCACGGCGGGGGGAACGGTCATGGCAACGCCCCGGCCCCGGCCCCGGCCAGGCCCGGCTCGGAGATGCCCCCGACCGGCGGCTCCTCGGCACCCAGATAGGCGTCTTGCACTTGCTGGTTGGCTCGGATCTCCTCTGGCGTTCCCGAGGCGATGAGCTCCCCGAAGTCGAGCACCATGAGGTGGCTGCACGCCTTCATCACCAGATCCATGTCGTGTTCCACCAACAACACGGCCAGGCCGTCCTGGGCCAGATCGGCCAGAAGCAGGCCGAACGCCTCGGTCTCCGCGGCGTCGAGGCCGGAGCCCGGCTCATCGAGCAGGAGCAGCCGTGGCCGGGTGGCCAGTGCCCGACCGAGCTCGACCAACCGAGCGGACCCGGTGGGAAGGGTATCGGCGGGCACCTTGGCGAACTCCTCGAGACCGACCCGCGCCAAGATGGCGTCGGTCTCGTGCTTGATGTCGATCCGTTGGCGGCTCCACCGGCGCCGCACTTCCACCGTCACCCGGATGTTGTCACGCACCGAGAGTGAACCGAAGATCTCCAGGCGTTGGAAGGTGCGCCCGATCCCCAGGCGTGCCCGCCGGTAGACGCTCATGGACGTGACATCCCGGCCGTCGAGGAAGACCTGGCCCGACGTCGGCGGCTGCAGCCCGGTGATGATGTTGAACAGGGTGGTCTTGCCCGCCCCGTTCGGACCGATCAACCCGGTGACGAGGCCGGGTTCGGCCGAGATGCTGACGGCGTTGAGCGCGTCGATGCCACCGAAGCGCATGGAGATTTCATGAGTCTGCAGGAATGCCAAGGAGTCTCGCCTCCTCTCGCAACGGGGCGGCAGTTGGCCGCCGGATCTGCCTATTCTCCCATGCGGCGCGCACCCGGCTGGAGACGGCGTCGAGGGTGCCGTTCGGGTTGATCACCATACCCAGGGCGCCGAACCCGACCGCCAGGTAGGTGAGCTGGGATGCCCAGGCCGGAAGGTGCGGGGCGATGACCGGGAAGATGGCCAGGGACAGGCCGCCGAACAGGGCGGCCATCGGGGAGTGGACACCCCAGACGTAGACGATCAGGACGATGAACAGCCCGAGGTAGAAGTAGAAGTCGTTGGCGGTCACCTGTTGCTGGGTGGAGCCGTAGAGGGCCCCGGCGAAGGTGGCCAGGGCGGTCGACAGCGCGGTGATACCGATTTTGGTCAAGTTGAGGTTCAGGCCGATTGTCGCGCACCCCGCCGGGCTGTCTTTGGTGGCGGCCAAGAGCCGTCCGAAGCTACTTCGGCGGATGGCCGCGACCCCGAAGGCCAGCAAGGCGAAGACCACGGCCAGAAAGACGAGGTTGGCCCGCGCCCCCTGCAGCGAGATGAAGGGCAGGCGGAGCCGGTGGATGGTGATGGTGTTCTCCATCACGTTGCCCTGATTGAACAGCACATACCAGACCAACTCGGAGAGGGCCAGGGTGGACAGAGCCAACTCCAGCCCCCGGAGCCGCAGGGCCGGCAGGGCAAAGAGGGTCCCCGCCACCGCGCCGATCAGGGTGACGAGCACCAATCCTCCGAGGCCCCCACCCGGCGACAACTTCATGAACAACCACGCACCGAGGCCGAGGAAGGTGTACATGGCCAGGTTGAGCTGCCCGCCATACCCGGAGAGCAGGACCACCGCCAGCCCGAGGATGGCAAGGGCCAGGCCCTGGTTGACCGCCCCCAGGTTGGTGCCGTGAAGGAACGGCAACGCCACCACGGCCGCAACGATGACCAGGGTCGACTGGAGGGCGCTGACCCGGGCCGAGGCGATCCGCGGCGACCGACGGGCGGGTGGGGCGCCGACCCGCAGCCGCACCGACGGCAGCGCCAACAGCACGATCACCAGGAAGAGGGTGGGCAGCACTGTCTCCAACTCCGCCAGCGGACCCGACTGGGTGTGCACGTAGCCGGTCACGTAGCTGGCGGCCAGGCCCAGCACGAGGGCCCCCACGAAGGTGAGGGGGAGATTGCGGAGGCGACCCAGCATGGCAGCGGCGAAGCTGTTGATGACCAGGAAGGTGAGGTTGAGCACGCTCAGGTCGTCGAACAGGGTCGCCTGCAGGATGGCGGCCAGCGCCCCCAGGCTGATCCCGATGGCCCAGGACAGGGCATTGAGCTTGGCCGCGCGCCACCCGTTGAGGGCGACCAGGGGGCGGTCATCGACCACCGCCCGCATGGTGATGCCCAGCCTGGTGTTGAACAAGAAGAGTCGAAGGCCGATCGCCACTGCGATGGCCAGGCCGATGCATAACAGCTGTTCGTAGGTGATCCGCTGGCCCAAGAAGGTGACGAAGGCGGCCGGTCCGAAGAACGGGCTCAGGGCCCGAGCCGTGTCGGCCGGCCAGATGGCGTAGGCCACCCCCATGCCGAGCACCAGCAAGGCCAGGGTCATCACCAGCATGATCCCGGTGTCGTTGATGTCGATCCAGCGCACCAGGGACAGCTGTAAACCGGCCCCGACGATGGGGGCGGCGACCAGCAACACCGCCCCGAGCGCCAAAGGTCCCGCCCAGTGGTCGGCCACCCGGAGCTGCCAGTACAGGAACGTCATCAACATTCCCAACGACCCGTGGGCGAAGTTGAACACTCCCGACGTGGTGTAGGTGACCACCAACCCCGATGCCGCGATGGCGTAGATGGCGCCGGTCGCCAGACCCGCGATCGTCAGACCGATAAAGAGGCTCATCGGCTACCGGATCGCTCTGCTTGGTTCGACGATGGCCCCCGACGGGTCACGCATGGAAGAACGTTCCACTGCAGGTGAAGCCGCTGGGCGTGGACGGATCGCGGACGAACTTGCCGTTGTTCACGTTGATGATGATGAAACAGCTGGGCGGGGTCTTGGCCGCCGGATTGACCGGCGCCACCAGCCCGTTGCCGCCGAAGTTGGTGATGGTCTTCAGTCCGTTGATCAAGGCCGCCCGGGTGGGTGCCCCCCCGGCGTTGATGCCCTGCACGAACAGCATGCCCGCCAGCCACCCGTAGGCGGCGAAGATGGTAGGAACTTGTCCGCCGGACACCGTGCTATACCACTTGTCGAACAAGCCCACCTCGGGGATGGCGGCGGCGTCCTGACCCTCGTACATGGCCAGGCTCTGCTCGAGGATCGCCCCGTTCGCCCCGGGACCACCGGTCGTGACGAACTGCGGGTCGTAGGCGGGTGCGCCCCAGTCGGCGAACGGGATGGTGTAGCCGGCGGTGTACATCTGAGATGCCATCGCCCCGTAGACGGCGGCGGTCGCCTCGAAGATGAGCCCCTGCACCCCGGCGCTCTTCATGGAGGCAATGTAGGACCCGAAATCGGAGGTGGTCGGCGAGATGCTGGTCGACTTGTAGACGAACTTGTAGCCGACCGATTCCATGGCCCTTTCCTGGGCGATTCCCTGAGCCTGGGCGGTGCCCTGGTCCTCGGCGAGCAGGGCCATGTGCTGGGTCACGTTGGGTCCGAACTTCTGGGCGAAGTACTGGAAGGGGCCGGTAATGAAACCGTTGGGCTGGGGCTGGGGCGAGAAGTTCTGGGGCAGGTTGAAGCGGGCCGGGGTAAGTGCCTCTCCGATGTCGGGCACGCCGGCCGAGGCCATCGCCGGGGCGCCGCCGTCGTCGGCCAGCGAGAACGAGCCCACGAAGGCCAGCACCTGGCCGGTGAGCGACTGCACCGCGGTGGAGTTCTGGGCCGCCTCGAGGTTGTCGTCGGCGGAATCCAGCGCCAGCTTGCGGCCGCAGACCCCGCCGATGCTGTTCTGGTAGGCGACGAATGCCTGGGTGCCAATTCGGGCCGAGGTGAACAGGCCGGGCACCGGACCGGTGATCGTACTGACATTGCCGAGGGTGATGGTGCTGGCGCTCACCCCCGGGCCCGAACCGGCTGCCCCGTTCGGGCAGGTGGGCCCGCTGGCCACGGCACCGCCCCCGGTCGCCGCACCGCGCCCGGTCGCCGCCCCGCCCCCGGTCGCGCTACCTCCTCCGGTAGCCGCGCTTCCGGCCGTGCCGGCCGAGCCGGCCACCGTCGTGCCTGTCGCCCCGGTGCCCGATTTGGCGTTACTCCCTGTCCCCGATCCCCCCGAGCCCAATCCGTTGCTCCCCGAGGCATTGGCCGCCGCCAGCTGGGCGGCAGTGAGCCGGGCTCCACAGGCGGTTGACACGAGAGTGACCGCCAACAGTAGGACCACGATCGAACTCGACCGCCGTCGCCGTGAGCCCCTCCTCGGGTGGATGCAGCCCTGCGACGTGGTACGACCCATCATGCGCCCACCTCCCGATCAGGACAATTGCCCGGGATCAGGGTGATCGAATCGTAGGGGGCGACCTGATGGATGTCCTGGAGCCCAGAAACCCACCCGGGCCGGACCCCGAAATCAGAATTATCAAGCAAAGCCACGAATCCCTCCCTGTTCGACAGCCGCAGCGCCCCCGAGGCATCGTACTGCCACCCGTTCGGCGTTTCTATAACTTGTTCTCGTAGGGGAACGTCGGTCGGGCGGCGATCTTGTGGGGTCCGGGCAAGAATCCACGATTTGTGGCCAGGCCGCTCAGACGTTGCTTTCCCACGGCACCGTGCGGGTCGCTCCAGTCGAGGAGGGGGTCTCCCGGTCTGTCCGGTAACCTCATCGACTATGGATCACCCCATGACCCAACGCTTGGAGGAGCTGGCCCAGCGGCGCGAACAGGCTTTGAACGCCGGTTCGCCTCGTGCTGTGGAAAAGCATCATGCCAAGGGGAAGATGACCGCCCGGGAGCGACTCGAGTACCTGCTCGATGACGGCTCGTTTCAGGAGCTCGACATGCTGGCCCGCCACCGGGCCCATGGGATGGGACTGGAGGAGAACCGGCCCTATACCGACGGGGTGATCACCGGCTTCGGCACCATCGACGGTCGCCGGGTCTGCGTGTTCAGTCAGGATTTCACCGTCTTTGGTGGGGCACTGGGTGAAGTCTTCGCGGAGAAGATCCACAAGGTGATGGACCTGGCCTCGTCCATCGGGGTTCCGATGATCGGCCTCAACGACGGAGCCGGGGCCCGGATCCAAGAGGGGGTGGTCTCACTCCACTCCTACGGTGGCATCTTCCACCGGAACGCCCAGGCGTCCGGGGTGATCCCCCAAATCAGCGTGATCCTCGGGCCGTGTGCCGGGGGAGCCGTCTACAGCCCGGCCATGACCGACTTCATCTTTATGGTGCAGGGCACCAGCCACATGTTCATCACCGGCCCTGATGTGGTCAAGACGGTCACCGGCGAGGATGTCACTCTCGAGGAGCTGGGTGGGGCCATGAGCCACGCCACCAAGTCGGGAGTGGCAGCCTTCGTGTCCCCTGACGAGAAGTCGTGCCTGGACGATGTCCGCTACCTCCTCAGCTTCCTGCCTTCCAACAACCTCGAGGAAGCCCCGCTGGTCGACTCGGGGGACGATCCCGACCGGCTCTGTCCCGAGCTGTCCGAGTTGATGCCGGCCTCGCCCAATCAGCCCTATGACATGAAGAAGGTCATCGCGTCTGTGGTCGATGACGGGGATTTCTTCGAGGTCAACCACCACTGGGCAATGAATTTGGTCTGCGGCTTTGCCCGGGTCGACGGACGAGCGGTGGGCATCGTGGGAAATCAACCCCAGATGCTGGCCGGGGTCCTCGATATCGACGCTGCGGAGAAGGGGGCCCGGTTCGTCCGGACCTGTGACGCCTTCAATGTCCCGTTGGTGACGTTCGTGGACGTTCCCGGGTTTATGCCCGGGACCGACCAGGAGTACGGCGGCATCATCCGGCATGGCGCCAAGTTGCTGTACGCCTACTGCGAGTCCACGGTCCCCAGGGTGCAGATCATTACCCGCAAGGCCTACGGCGGTGCCTACGTCGTCATGAACTCCAAGTCCATCGGTGCCGACCTGGCCTACGCCTGGCCGTCGGCTGAGCTGGCGGTCATGGGCCCGGAAGGGGCGGTGGAGATCGTGTACCGACGTGACCTGGCCGAGGCAGCAGATCCGGTAGGTCGACGTCGGGAGTTGGTGGACGAGTACACCGAGCGGTACGCCAACCCGTATGCGGCGGCCGAACGGGGATACGTCGATGATGTGATCGACCCGGCCGAGACCCGACGGGTACTGGTCAAGAGCCTGGCCTTGCTGATCTCCAAGCGCGAGGAGCTGCCCAAGCGCAAGCACGGGAACATGCCCCTGTGAGCGAAACCACCGCCACTCCGGTGGCCCCGGCACCCTCTTCATTCGGGCTCGGGCTGCGACCCGAAGTGGATCCGGCTGTCCTGGCCGTGTTGGCAGCGGCGGCCAACGAGGTGTGGCCCCGTCGCCAGGTCGTGTTGGCGACGGAACCGAGCCGCAGCCCCATGTGGCGCTTCAGCGGCCGGTGGTGGACCAGGCCCGCCGCCGCGCGACGCGATCGACCGGGGGCATGACGCCGGGCCTCAGCCGGTGAGCGCGGCCCGGTGCTTCTCGGCCAACTCCGCCAGATCGTCCATGATCCGCCCGATCTCGAAGTCCTTCGGGGTATAGACCCGCGCCACACCCTTGCCGATGAGGATTTCGGCGTCCTCGGGCGGGATGATCCCACCCACCACCACGGGAATGTCCAGACCGAAAGCGCGGAGCCGGTCGACCACATCGGGGACCAGCTCGAGGTGGCTGCCCGACAGGATGGAGATGCCCACCACGTCGACGTCCTCGTCCCGGGCGGCGGCGGCGATCTCCGCCGGCGATAGGCGGATTCCCTGGTAGATGACCTCGAAGCCGGCATCCCTGGCCGCCACGGCAATCTGTTCGGCGCCATTGGAGTGCCCGTCGAGGCCCGGCTTGGCCACCAGTAGCTTCGGCGGCCCCCCGGCGTGATCGGCGAGTGCCTTGGACCGGGCGAGGACCCCACCCAACTCGGTACCGCGGTGCCCCACGCCTCCCGCGACCCCGGTGGGGGCCCGGTACTCCCCGAATACTTCACGAAGGACGCCGGCCCATTCCCCGGTGGTGCCACCGGCATGAGCCAGGGCGATGGTGGCGGGCATCACGTTGTCGGTTCCCTCCGCCGCCCTCTTCAGTTCGGCGAGGGCTTCCGTCACCGCTCTTGCATCCCGCTGGGATCGCCATGCAGCCACGTCGGCTCGCATCTCGGACTCCACCGCCGGGTCGACCTTCAGGATCGAGCCTCCGGCCTCACCCTCCGCGTCTCGGCCGGCAGCGCTCTGGGCGGCGAGGGGTGAGTCTGCGGTTTCGGTGAAGCAGTTGACGCCCACCACCTGGAGATCGCCGGTCTCGATGCGCCGGACCCGGTCGGCCTGACTGCCGACCAGCCGTGACTTCAGCTCATCGATGGACTCGAAGGCGCCACCCATGGCCAGGACCTCCTCGAGTTCGGACCATGATGCCTCGGCAACCTCGTTCGTCTTCTTTTCGATGACCACCGATCCGTCGAAGATGTCCCCGTACTCGAGGAGGTCTGACTCGAAGGCCAGGATCTGCTGAATCCTCAATGACCACTGTTGGTCCCATGGCCGGGGGAGCCCGAGGGCTTCGTTCCACGCCGGGAGTTGAAGGGCCCGGGCCCGGGCCCGCTTGGACAGGGTCACCCCGAGGGCTTCCAGCACGATCCGGGGCACGTTGTTCTCCGGCTGGGCTTCGGTCAGGCCCAACGAGTTGACCTGCACGCCATAGCGCATGCGGAGGAGCTTGGGGTCGGTGACCCCGTAACGCTCCGTGCAGATGCGCTCCCACAACGCGGTGAAGGCGCGCATCTTGCAGGTTTCCTCGACGAAGCGGACGCCGGCATTCACGAAGAACGAGATGCGACCGACCACCGAAGAGAACTCATCTTCGGGTACCTGGCCCGACTCCCGCACCGCGTCGAGGATCCCGATGGCGGTGGCGAGGGCATACGCCACCTCTTGGTGGGGCGTGGCTCCTGCCTCTTGGAGGTGGTAGCTGCAGACGTTGATCGGGTTCCACTTGGGCACGTGGCGAACGGTGTAGGCGATGGTGTCGACGGTCAGGCGCCGGCTGGGGATGGGCGGGAAGATGAACGTGCCCCGCGAGAGGTACTCCTTCACGATGTCGTTCTGGGTGGTACCGGAGAGCACCTTGGGATCGACCCCCCGCTCCTCGGCATTGGCGATATACAGACCGAGCAACCAGGCTGCTGTGGCGTTGATGGTCATCGACGTGTTCATCGACTCAACCGGGATCTGGTCCATCAGTTGGGCCATGTGACCGAGGTGGGCGACGGGTACGCCTACCTTGCCCACCTCGCCGGCAGCTTCGGGAGCGTCAGGGTCGTAGCCGATCTGGGTGGGCAGATCGAAGGCGATCGACAGCCCCGTCTGACCTCTGGCCAGGTTGGTCCGATAGAGGGCGTTCGACGCCTTTGCCGTCGAGTGCCCCGAGTACGTGCGCATCACCCACGGCTTGTCCCGGGTCGGAAGCCCAGGAGCGGGGTCCTTGGTCGCATCCTGGGGGCGGGTCACCTTTTCCACGTGGGTCATCCCTCCATTGTTGCCGCGGTCGCCACCCGGTGCTTCACCACCTACTTCTTCTTGTAGTCGTGGAAGCCCTGACCCGACTTCCGGCCCAACAGCTCGGCGGCGACCATCCGGCGCAACAGGGGCACTGCGGCATAGTTGGGATCGCGGAACTCGTCGTAGAGCGCATCCAGGATGGCCAGGGACGTGTCCAGACCGACCAGGTCGAGGAGAGCGAAGGGCCCCATGGGAAACCCGCAACCACCCTTCATGGCGGTGTCGATATCGGCGACGGACGCCACTCCCTGTTGGTAGAGGCGGACCGCGTTGTTCAGGTACGGGAACAGGAGGGCGTTGACGATGAATCCGGCCTGGTCTTTGACCTCCACGGGGGTCTTTCCACAGGCCTCGGCGAACTGGCGCGCCGCTCCCATCGTCTCATCGGACGCCGTGATGGGGCGGACCAACTCCACCAGGGCCATCACCGGCGCAGGGTTGAAGAAGTGGACGCCACACACCTTGTCGGGGCGCCCGGTCTGCATGGCCAGCTCCACCACCGGAAGTGTGGAGGTATTGGTGGCCAAGATGGTCCTGTCATCGGTGACCCGGTCCAGCTCATTGAAGAGTTCCTTCTTGACGGCCAGATCTTCGACCACCGACTCGATGACCAGATCGACGTCCTTGAGCGCGGACAGGTCGGAGGTGCCGGTGACCCGGGCCAGGGCCGCGTCCCGCTCTTCCTCGCTCTTCTTGCCCTTTTCGACCTGCCGATTCAGCGACTTCTCGAGAGCAGCCAAGGTGGCGTCGGCGGTGGACTGGTTGCGAGAGCGCAAGATCACCTCGAAACCGTTGACGGCTGCCGCCTCGGCAATTCCCGAGCCCATGATTCCCGAACCGACGATTCCCACGCGAGCGATTGACATGGTTGGTGATGTTACTGGTGAGTAGAGGGTGGCGCGGCTACCGGCGTCGATCGTCCGATCCGAGTGCGCTCCGGATGCGTGCGGAGCCCTGGTCGATGAGCAGTCGGGGGGAGATCCGGTAGATGGCCCACGCCCGCCGGGCATGGTGTGGGGTCACGATGATCGGTCGGTTGCGGGCCACTCCGTCGAGCACGTCAGACGCCAGGGATGCCGCCGGGTAGGGCTTTCCCACCAGCGACGTGAGCATCGAGCGGATGTCGGGCATCGAATCGGTGCCGGGCAGGTCATCGGGGTTGCGCTTGTCCAAGAGGGGGGTTTCGATGACCCCGGGGCAGACCACGGTGACGTTGACACCATGGGCGGCAGCTTCCATGCGGAGCCCCACGCTCAAACCGACGACTGCGTGCTTGGTGGTCGAGTAGGGAACCAGCATCGGGCTGGGCAGAAGGCCCGAGAGCGACGCGGTGTTGACAATGTGGCCTCGGCCTTGGGCGATCATCACCGGGTAGGCGGCCATGACCCCGTTGATCACGCTCCACAGGTTCACATCGATGACCCGCTGCCAGTGGGCCGGGCTCAATTCGCTGACTTCGCCGCCCACGGCAATACCGGCGTTGTTGAAGAGGAGATCGATCCCACCGGGTCCGGCCGCGGTCCGGCCGACCAGATCGGCGACGGCGGCAGCGTCGGTCACGTCCAACCTGGCGGCACTCACCTGTTCCGCACCCGCTCGACGTTTCAGCTGCTCGGCCACGGAGGCGGCTTCCCCACCGTTGATATCGGCGACCACCACGGTGGCTCCCCGGTCGACCAGTTCGGCGGCAAGCGCCTTCCCGATACCCGAGGCCGCCCCGGTGACGACGGCCACCTTGCCGTCGAAGTGTCGGTGGAGTGATTCGGCTCGATCTGATGCCCGTCCCATGGATGCCTCTCGATCGGGTGGCCTTGCGTTGGGAGGGACCCTACCGACACGATGGTGGCAATGAGTAACCCACCGAAGATCTCAACTGCCAGCACCACCGGCCCCACCGGGCCCCGAGCCAAGGCAGTCAAGTCAACCAAGGCGGTGACTGCAGCCAAGGCCCGCACCACCAAGGCCATGCAGCGTCCAACGACATTGGCGGCGCCCGCCCCGTTCCCCACCGGAGAGGGCAGTGCCGGCCGGGGTTACGGGCGGGGAGCGGGCCGGGGACGAGGTTTGTACAACCGGCAGATGCAACGCAGCAACGAGCGCTGGCCTCTTGCAGCCGTCTTCGTCTCGTGGTTGTTTCGTCATCCCGACCTGGTGCTCGCACTCCTGGGCAAGCACGCCCCTGTTCAGGTGAACGGTCGTGTGCTCAATCGGAGTATCCAGGCCATGTTGGAGGTCAGCAAACGATTGGAGGGTGTCACCGGCCGTGTTGACATGGGTGAGGGCCTGGGCGACCCCGTGGTGATGCGCAAGCAGTTGCAGCGCATGGCGCTCATCGCCATGCCCATCCGGACCGATATCCACGTGGTGGGCCGGTTGGTCCCGGCAGCGGAAAGCCCCAAGGGTTCGAATGGCATTCCCGTGCGCATCTACCGTCGGTTCGGAACCGGGGTCGGGTCCGGGGTGGGACTCGGGGCCAGGCCACCGGCGATCGTCTATTACCACGGAGGTGGGTGGGTCACCGGTGACCTCATCTCCCACGACGCGTCGTGCCGCCTTCTCGCCGCCGTCAGTGGGTGCGTAGTGGTCGCCGTCGACTACCGGCTCGCACCAGAGGATCCGTTTCCGGCGGCGGTCGACGACGCTCTGTCCGCCTATGCATGGGTATGCGGCCATGCCGACGAGCTCGGGATCGCCGAAGATCGGGTGGGAGTGATGGGGGACAGCGCGGGTGGCAACCTGGCAGCAGTGGTCGCCCTTCTCACCCGAAAGGGTGCATCGGTGCCGACAGCATCGGCGGTGACGGTGGCTCCCGGTATTCCATCTCCATTCGCCCAGGGTTTGATCTATCCGGGCCTCAGTACCCGCTTCGACTCGGAATCAATACACACCTTCGCGGAGGGGTTCTTCCTGACGCTGCAGAACATGAAGGGATTCCGCCGCACCTACCTGCCCGATCAAGCGGACTGGGAGTTGGCCGAGGCATCCCCGCTGTTGGCCGACGAGGTCGATGGCGTGGCACCGGCGCTGGTGGTGACGGCCGGATTCGATCCCCTCCATGACGAGGGCCAGGCATATGCCGACAGGCTGAAGAGAGCGGGGGTCGACGTGGAGTACCGGTGCTATGACGACCAGGTCCATGGGTTCTTCAACATGGGGATTCTGGCGGATTCGCTGGCCCTCTCCATCGAGGTGTGCGACACCATGGGCCGATTGATGCATCGCGCCGACCCGAACCGAACCGAGGAGTAGGCGGGATCGGGTTCTCCGACCGTCAGCCACTCCCGGAAGACCCACCTACAGTGACCATCATGAACGGAACTTCTCAGCCTCCCGGCATCGTCGCCCTCGTCGGAGGCGGCGAATGGCAACCGGGTTGCTCGTTCGATGCCGAACTGCTCGCCGCATCGGGATCTGATGAGGTGCTGGTGTTGCCCACGGCCGACGCCTACGAGCATCCCGAGCGAGCGGTGGTCCGGGCTGGAGAGTGGTTCGGCCCTTTGGGCGGGCGGGTGGAGGGCCTGATGGTCCTGTCCCGGGCCGACGCCGAGGATCCCGGTGCCGCTGCGGTGATGCGGTCGTCCCGCTTCGTCTACCTCACCGGGTCATCGCCAATGCACCTGCGCAGTGTGCTCAAGGGATCCAAGGTATGGGACGCCCTGGTCTCGGCTTGGCAGGACGGAGCGGTGATTGCCGGTTCAGCGGGGGCGGCAATGGCCCTCACCGACCCGATGGTCGACGCTCGTGGCGGTGGGTTGACGTTGGGGCTCGGATTGGTCAGTGGGGTGGCGGTGGTGCCCCACTTCGGTGACACCCACGAAGACGCTCATGGCCAAAAACTCCATCGGTCGGTGCTCTTGGCCCCTCGGGGAACCCCGGTAGCCGGAGTACCCGAGCGCACCGCGCTCATTCGGGACCCCACCGGTCAATGGCGTTCCGCCGGCGAGGGCTCGGTGGCAGTCTTTGTCAATGGCGCCCCGGCCGAAGCCGGGCTCGGGGCACTGCCGACCTGATACCGGAAGTGAGCCAATGCGCCCACCCTCGGTGAGTTGCCGATTCTGGGCCTCTGGGCGAGTGGGTATTTGTGTTGGGAGGCGATGGGAAACCAATGCCGGGACCCGGGCCCGCGAGACGGGGGACGCCGTGCCGGCGCCCTGCACATGGTCAGTCGGCTTCGGTGATCGTCACCGACTCGATGGTGACTTCTTCGGAGGGAGTCCCGGACCGGCTTCCGGTCGATTCGATGGCGGAGATGGTCTCGGTGCCGCCCACGACTTTGCCGAATAGCGAGTAACTGGGAGGGAGCGAGACGCCATTGGGACCGCTGATGATGAAGAACTGGCTGCCATTGGTATTGGGCCCGGAGTTGGCCATGGCCAACGACCCAAGTTCGTAACGGCCGGGGGCAGGCAGTTCATCGTCGAACCGGTAGCCGGGCCCCCCCCGTCCCGAGCCCTCGGGGTCGCCACCCTGGAGCATGAAACCCGGGATGATCCGGTGGAACACGATCCCGTCGTAGTAGTGCCAGCGGGCCAAAAACACAAAGTTATTGACAGTTGCCGGGGCCGCGAGCGGGTCGAGGGCGATGGTCATGGTGCCCTTGTTGGTGACCATCTCGGCCGTATAGCGCTTGGCCGGATCGATGATCATGGGCGGAGGACTGTCGAAACGCTGGGTCTTTGGGCTGGAACCGTCAGCTGCGGGGATCTCAGGGGACATGGTTTCTCCTTGTGATTGGTGGGGATGTGGGGGTGGTGACAGGCCGAGCTATGACACGGCAATGGTCACCGAGATCATGCGGTGGAGAACGGTCGGGGGAACCCCGGAGGTGCTGCCGTCGGCATTGATCTTGTCGACGACGCTCGTCCCTGAGGTCACCTTGCCGAAGAGTGTGTAGCTGGGAGCCAGGTTCTCGCCCTGGGTGCCATCCACCACATAGAACTGGCTGCCATTGGTATTGGGCCCGGAGTTGGCCATGGCCAGCGAATAGTTCGGGTACTGGGGATTGGCCGTCTTGGGCAGCTCGTCGGCGAACTGGTAGCCGGGCCCGCCCGATCCCGTTCCGGTCGGGTCACCTGTCTGGTCCACGAACCCGGGAATCACCCGATGGAAGATGATGCAGTCGAAGAAGTGCTGATCGGCCAAGTAGACGAAGCTGTTGACGGCCTTGGGCGCAGCTTTCGGATCCAATTGGATGGTGAACTGGCCTACGTCGGTGGTGACGGTGGCGGTGTAGGTCTTCGAGGTGGAGATCGTCATCGGCGGGTACGACGTAGACGAAGGCTTGTTCAAAGTGGCGGTGAAGCTGGTCGGGCAGTCGGACGAGGTGGTGATGGCGCTGAGACTGGTATCCCCTGAGCCGCCTTTGGGTGCCGGCTTGGTGGTGGTGGTCGTCGGTTTGGTGGTGGCGCTGGAGTTCGACGCGGTGGTCTTCTTCGTTGAGCCACTGGAGATCCAAACGGCGATGCCGACCACGATGAGCGCCACGATCCCGAGGGTGATGGCCCGCTTCAGGGTCTGCTTGCGCTTCTGGGCTTTTTGCTGGGCTTCGAGGCGAGCCTGGCGACCGGCCTTCTGGCGTTGACGCTTCTCGGTGGACACGGTGCACGAGGGTAGTCGCTGGGAGAGCGGTAGCCTGAGCAGCCATGTCACTCGTGGTGCAGAAATTCGGTGGCACCTCGGTAGCCGACTCAGATCGGATTCGGGCGGTGGCGGACCATGTGGCTCGAAGCCGGCGTGCCGACGACGACGTGGTTGTCGTGGTCAGCGCCATGGGAAAGACAACCGACGACCTGGTGCGTTTGGCAGCAGAAGTCAGCGTCACCCAGCCCACCCGAGAGGTGGACATGCTGCTCAGCGCGGGTGAGCGGATCTCGATGGCGCTCCTCTGCATGGCGCTGGCCGACCTCGATGTGACCGCCCAGTCCTTCACGGGCAGTCAGGCCGGCATCATCACCGACAACGTGCACACCCGGGCCAAGATCATCGAGATCAGGGCTGAGAGGCTGTTGGCCACCCTGGCATCCGGTGGTGTCCCGGTGGTAGCCGGGTTCCAGGGGGTGTCGACCGATCGGAACATCACCACCCTGGGAAGGGGAGGGTCCGACACGACAGCGGTGGCGCTCGCCGCTGCACTGGACGCTGATGTGTGCGAGATCTATACGGATGTGTCCGGGGTGTACAGCGCCGATCCGCGCATCGTGCCCGAAGCCCGCAAACTGGCTCGGGTCAGTTACGACGAGATGCTGGAGATCGCCGCCACCGGCGGCCGAGTGTTATCGCTGCGCTCGGTGGAATTCGCTCGAAACCACCATGTGCCACTACATGTGCGATCCAGTTTCACCTGGGAACCGGGTACCTGGGTCGACAAGGAGGATGAAACCATGGAACAGGCTGTCGTCACCGCCATCACCCACGACGCCACCGAGGCCAAGGTGACGGTGGCCGGTCTTCCGAACCGGCCCGGCGTCGCCGCCCGCTTGTTCCGAGCGCTGGCCGATCGGAATGTCTCAGTGGACATGATCGTGCAGGACGCGTCTCTGGACGGGACCACCGCCATCTCCTTTACGGTGCCCGGTTTCGATTTGGCCGTCAGCACCGAAGTGTCGGAGGCCCTCATCCCCGAGTTGGGCGCCACCGGGGTCACCAGCGACTCGAATGTGGCCCGGGTGTCGCTGGTCGGGGCGGGCATGAAGACCCACCCTGGCGTAACCGCCCTCACCTTCGAGACGTTGGCCAAGGAAGGCATCAACATCGAGATGATCTCGACGTCGTCCATACGCATCTCGTGCGTGGTGCGCGCCGATTGTGCCGAGACGGCGGTGCGTGTCCTTCACACGGCCTTCGACCTGGCGAACCCGTCGTAGACTGGGCTCATGCGAGTAGCCGTTGTCGGTGCCACCGGTCAGGTGGGTGCGGTGATGCGGTCGGTGCTCGAGGAGCGCGGCTTTCCTCTCGACGACCTGCGGGTCTTCGCTTCCTCGCGGTCGGTAGGGCGCCATCTGCCGTTCCGGGGAGACGACGTGGTGGTGGAAGACGGCTCCATCGCCGACTTGGCGGGTATCGACATTGCCCTCTTCTCCAATGGGGCGACCGCCTCGCGGGAGTTGGCCCCTAGGTTTGCGGCGGCCGGGGCCATCGTGATCGACAACTCGTCGGCGTGGAGGATGGATCCCGACGTCCCCTTGGTCGTTTCCGAGGTGAACGCCGGCGCTCTGGTCGGCATGACCAAGGGAATAGTGGCCAATCCGAACTGCACCACCATGGTGGCGATGCCGGTATTGAAGCCACTCCATGACGAGGCGGGCCTCAATCGCTTGGTGGTGTCCACCTACCAGGCGGTGTCGGGGGCCGGGCTCGCCGGAGTGGCAGAGCTCGAGGAGCAGCTCGACAAGTCCGCCGGGTCGGCCGCGGCATTGACCTTCGACGGGTCAGCCATCGAGTTCCCCCCGGCGTCGATCTTCCCCGGCACGATCGCCCATAACGTGCTCTCGATTGCCGGGTCGGTGGTGAACGACGGATCTGGTGAGACGAACGAGGAACAGAAGTTCCGTGACGAGAGTCGGAAGATCCTCGAGATCCCGGCATTGAGGGTGACCTGCACCTGTGTGCGGGTCCCGGTGTTCACCGGCCATTCGATGGCCATCGTGGCTGAGTTCGACCGGCCGATCACTCCGGAGCTGGCCACAGACCTCCTGGGTGCGGCCCCGGGGGTGGAACTGTCGGACATGCCCACCCCCCTGCAGGCGGCGGGAGCCGACTGCTCGCTGGTCGGTCGGATCCGCAGGGCCGATGGCGGTGAGCAGTCGTTGGCACTGTTCGTGAGTGGAGACAACCTGCGCAAGGGTGCGGCCCTCAATGCGGTGCAGATCGCCGAGTCGCTGGTTGCGCTCGGCATGGTGGGCTGACGCGAGGTCGGTTCAGGTGATGTTGGTGTTGGGGGCGACCGCGGCCAACCCGGTGACCCGCTTGGCCAAGTTCACCGCATGATCGCCGAACCTCTCGTAGAACCTGGCAACCATGGCCAGCTCCACCGCCACCGGGAGTGGCATGGTGCCGGCAACCACTTCTACGGTGAGGCTGACGTGGAGATCGTCCATCTCGTCGTCGAGGGTGTCCACGACCGACGCTGCGGTGGTGAGTCGATCGGCATAGGCATTGGCAGTGGCGAGCCACATGTGAATGGCCACTTCGCCCATGCGTTCGATCAGGCCGCGGCTGCGGGCGGTGAGTTCGGTGCCGAGGCCGCGGGCTGCCCGCCGGGCCACATGCTCGGCGAGGTCGCCGTTACGCTCGAGGTCGGGGAGCATCCTGATGACGGTGACCAGAAAGTGAAGATCGGCCGGTGACTCGAAGGGTCCGACTGTCAACTGACCCATCGTTTGACGCTCGATGTCCCGATAGAGATTGTCAAACACTTCGTCTCTGTCGGCCAGTGCCTTGGCCGCCTCCCTGTCACCGGCAAGAAGTGCGTGGGTCGCTCCTGCCATGCTTTCGCCCACCATGGCAAACAGCTGAAGGACCTGACGGTCGATCTGCTCCAGGGGCTCGTCCATCTGCCCACCGTACCCCGGCACCATTCAGCCTCTTCCGTCGAGGGGAGCGTTGGGACAAGAGGCGGTCATGACGGACCGACTGCCGGATCGGCGTCGTTGCCCGGGTGATCGATGCCACTGGCGTGGTCCGGATCCGGGTGGGTGTTCATGTCTTCACCCACAATGATCCGGGGGCCCGACGTCCACGACAAATATCGCCATGACCAGTTCACCAATACGATGATCTTGTTGCGAAACCCGATGAGATAGAGGATGTGGAGGCCGAGCCACGCCAGCCAGCCCAGAGTCCCACGGACAACCCGCCCGGAAGGGAATTCGGCGATGGCGGCGCGGCGCCCGATGGTGGCCATTATTCCCTTGTCGCGATACTGGAATGGCAGGGTGGGTCGCCCCTCGACCTGGTTGACGATCTGTCGGGCAGCGTGCTTGCCCGACTGGATGGCCACTTGGGCGAGTTGTGGGCACGTCGTACCTGGTTTGTCTCTTCCCCAGGGGACGGCGGCGGCATCCCCGATGGCGTACGCCTGATGATGATCGGGGAGGGCGAGGTCTGCCCGTACCACGAGGCGTCCATTGTGATCTGAAAGAGCCCCCAGCTCGGAAGCAATGGTGCCGGTGACGGTGACCCCACCCGCCCACACGACGGTACGGGTGGGGATGCGGGTCCCGTCATCGAGTTCGACGGAGGTCGCGGTTACTTCCTTGACCATCCGGCCAAGTTGAAGTTCTACGTTTCGGTCCTTGAGCGTGTCGGCCGCGTAGGTGGCGGCGGACTCCTCGAAGGGAGTGAGGAGTCGGCTGAGCCCGTCGACAAGGACGATTCTGGCGTGGGAACGGTCGAAGCCGAACCCGTCATGGCGGACGGAGACATCGAGCAATTCGGCCAGGGCCCCGGCCACTTCCACCCCGGTCGGCCCTCCGCCCACTACGACAAACGTGAGGGTCCCGTCGGTGATCCGTTCGGGATGGGCGTCGATCTCCTCCAGGCGACGGAGAATGTGGTCCCGCAGGTGACGAGCGTCGTCCAGGGTATACAGCGGATGAGTGAACTGTTGGGCCCCTGGGATCCCGAAGAACTTGGCGATGGCGCCACTGGCCACGATGATCGAGTCGAAGGGCAACGGATCGGCACCTTCCAGCCTGACCGATCGAGCGTCCCAGTCCACGCCGGTCACGGTGCCGTATCGGAACGTCACGTTGGGGTTGCGTCCGAAGATGGCCCGGATCGGGTATGCCACGTCACCGGGGTCGAGTCCGGCGGTGGAGACTTCGTAGAGGAGAGGTTGAAAGGTGTGGAAGTTCCGCTGGTCGACGATAGTGACCTCGACCCGCTCGTCGGCCAATGCCCTGGCGGCCGACAGTCCACCGAATCCTGCGCCGACAATGACCACCCGGTGCACGGACCCCATGTTGCCACGATGAGGTCGCGCATTGTCGAGGAGTTGGCCGATCGCCAGTTGATTCCTCACTGCAGTCGGTGTCCCATTTCTGTCGACAGGTGCCGGGAGTCCGAACCGTGTGACACCCCGCCGGTACGCTGGCCGTCACGGCTACTGGGGTTCGAACTGCGACGTTGTCGGCTCCGAGGAGAAACCAATCATGATCATCGGGCTCATCATCGGGCTCATCGCTGGAGCGGCTTTCGGAGTCGTGGTCGGGTTGCTCGTGCGGGCCGGTCACCTGGCGTCGGCTCGCACCGCCGAGGCCCGTCTCGCCGATGCGAACCAGGCCAACCAACGTCTCAATGGCGACATTTCCGACCTCCAGCAACAGGTCGCCGCCACCCGGTCGGAGACGGTTCGACTCACGACCGAACTTGACCACGAACGTCGTGCCGGCGAGGAGCGGGCGGTGACGTTCGATGAGACCCGAGAACAGCTGACTGGCGAATTCGCCCGGCTCTCTACCCAGGCACTGCAACAGAACAATGAGCAGTTCCTCCAGCTGGCGGACGTGAAGCTGAAGGAGACCAGGGAAGCCGCCGAAGGTGAGTTGGCCAAGCG
>JADGOI010000081.1 GCA_017883075.1 Acidimicrobiales bacterium | reverse complement strand
AGCACCCGACCGGCTCGAGCGTTGCGCAGGCCCTTCACGAACACCACTACCAACAACAGGATGGCCAGACAGAAGAAGTAGAAGGTCTTCCCATTGGCCAGGTCGAAGCGCGCCCAGAGCACCGGCCGTAGAAAGCCCTGGGGAATGGCTGTCGAGAAGTTGGACGGATTGAGGAAGAAGGAGTCGACGGCCACGGCCAGGGCCAAGGTGGTGGCGGCCAGGAACATCCCCCGGATGCGCAGTGCCGGCAGACCCACCAGGATGGCCAGCAGGGCGCCGCCCACCGCCGCGCAGGCGATCGAGACGAAGAAGTCGAGGTTGGCCTTCTGGATGAGGTCGCCGGCGATCACCCCACCGATCCCGGCAAAGGCGAACTGGCCCAAGCTGATATTTCCCGACCAGCCAGACAACACCACCAGCGAGACCGCGGCGATGCCGAAGATGATGGCCACGGTGAACTCGAGGGTGGTGCCCGGACCGGCCACCAACGGAGTGACGATGAGGACGGCCCCGATGACGGCCCCGATGACGGCCCGGCCGGCGATGACCTCGGGGAGCCGCCTCAACACGTCGGGAATCGGCTTGAGCGCACCGGTCGACAGCCACGAATCGCCGGCGTCGTTGGCCCGTCCCGCCTTCTTGCGCTGCAACAACAGGGCCAAGAGGATGACCACCAGGAAGACCACGTCGGTGACCGACTCCTGGCGGACGTTGAAACCGACCACCGAGTTCACGATGCCGAGGGTCACCCCGGCCCCGAAGGCCACCGGCAGGTTCTCCATCCGGGCGATGACCGCGGCGGCCAGGGCCGGTAGCAACAAGGTCGGCCCGGCGGCGGCGGAGAGGGTGAGTCCCTGGGACGGCGCGTTGACCATCACCGTCAGTGCGGCCAGGCCCCCGGCGATGATCCACACCAGGGTGGAGAGGCGCTTGACCGGGATGCCCAGGAGGAGGGCCCGCTCGGAGTTGTCGGCCACCGATCGCACCGCCACCCCGGCATCGGTGCGCAGCAGGAACCAGCCGAGCCCGATGAGGACCAACGGGACCACGCAGGCGATGAGCAGGTCGTCACCGTTGAACAACACCGGGTGGATGTTCACGTGGAATCGGGTGAGCGGAGTGGGCAGGCCACCGACCAGGGGTGGTCCGTGCAGCCATCCGGGCACCAATAGTTGGATACCACCCAGCACCTGGGCCAGGCCGATGGTGGCCACCAACACGATGAGCCGGGGGGCATTGAAGAAGCGGCGCATCACGAAGATGTCCACCGCCGCACCCAACAGGGCACCGAGGACCAATCCGACGGCCAGGGCCACGAACCAGTTCCAGTGCTCGCCGAGATCGAGCATCACCCCCACGGTTCCGGCCAGGCCGCCCATGGCGCCATAAGCGAAGTTGATGATCCGGGTGGACCGGTAGGTCAGCACCAGGCCGAGGGCCAACAATCCGTTGACGGCACCGAGCTCCGCCCCTTGGATGAGGAGTCCGAGCGGTGCCGAGTGCGGGGCGATGGCCGGCACCACGAAGATGACGATCAGGGCGCCGAGCACCACCAGCAGGGTTCCGCGGACACGCGGGGAGAGGCCGGTCACGAAAGGGGGTATCTGAAGAGAGGGCGCGCGCACGTTATCCGGTTACTGGGACTTGGCTACTGGCCGAAGCCCGCGGGGAGCGGTGGCGGACCGGATGGGATTGCCCCGATCTTGTAGCGCGGCCCCATGTCGACATAGGCGCCCTTCTTGCCGTTGTAGGTGGAGGCCTTGTTCGGATTCCAGTAGATCTCTTGGAAATCGGCCTGGGGCGAGTAGTGGCCGGCCGGCATGTTCCATGTGCCGAACTCCGCATTGGCGGCGCCGGCCACACTGCCCGGAAAGGCACGCTCCCCTTGTTCGAAGGTCTGAGGGGTGAGGTTGGGACCGGCCATTTGGATGCCGATCATCATCTGGTACATCTGGGCGTAGATGAGGTCCACGATGTTGGCCGGCTCGTCGGACCGGACCGACTTGTAGGCGGCGTACCCCAGTGTGGCGTTCTTCGGCAGGGTCGGTCCCTGAAAGGAGATCCCGAAGGCGTGGGCCCATTCGGACTGGTCGAAGAGCTGGCCCACGATGTCGTTGTCGGTGAGGGCCACTCCGGCCACGTTCCATTCGGGGGTGTAGCTCTGCTCGTGGGACCGGGAGGTGAGATAGACGGGCATCACCGGGTCGCAGCCGCAGACCACCGTGGTGATCCCGTCATTCTGGAGCTTGGAGACGATGGTGGCGGCCTGGCTCGAGAGGGTGCCGAGGTCCAGCTTGTACTGGATGTCATCGGCGATCGGGTGCCCGGCGGCGGCGAACTGCTGGACTGCGATGGCGGCACTGGACTGGTACCAGGGGTTGTCCGGGGCGATGATGGCGATCTTCCGGGGCTGGCCCTTCAGCGATCCCCCGGCGAAAGCGGCCGGCTTTCCGGCCAGTTGTGCCAAGCCCGCCGCGGCGGTGGCTGCCACCACGTCGTTGCCCTCGGTGGCGATACTCCACATGTACGGGTCGTACTTGGCCATGAAGTCTGCCGACAGGTACGGGGACCCGAAGGACATGACCTTCTGCTGGGCCAGGGCGGTGTCGTACGGCTCGGTGCTCCCGTTGAGCTCGGCGAAGGCCTTTGTCTGCTGCCCGACGGTGATGGCGTCGGCGTTGGCCTGCTGCTGGCCCTGGCCGAGGAGCTCAGCGGTCTGGCTGCCCTGGCCGTTGAAGGGCACGATATTGATCTTTCGGCCGTAGAGTTGAAAGTTCTTGTTGAAGTAGTCGGCCAGCCCCTTCACCGTATTGATGACGTCAGCCGGGGTGTCGAGGAACTGGGCACCGCCGATGGAGGCCAGGGTCTGTTGGAACCCGGGGTCGCTGGTCTGCCGGTAGGACACGGTGATGGTGGAGGCGGAAACCCCCATCGAGGTGTTTCCGCCGTTACTGCCGGCAAAGGCGACACAGGGAGGGGAGTAGGGGTCGCCGGTTACCTGGAGGGTCTTGCCCGGGCACGGCGTCGAGTGGCCGCCGGCCACCTGTCCCGAAGCACCGCCGGTGGTCGAGCCGCCCGACCCGGCGCTGCCGCCCGATCCGGCGGTGCCCCCGGCCTTGGCTCCGGCACCGGTGGCGCTGCCGCCGGTGCCTCCACTGCCGCCCGAGGAGCTCACGCTGTTGGTCTTGGTGATCGTCACCTGTTGGGGAGAGACGCTGGGCACCAGGGCGGCCATCAGGGCGAATGCCGCCAACAGGGCTGCCAACGGGCCATAGCCCTTCAGGAGCCGCTTCTCACCCGCACCGGTGGGCAGTCGCAGTTTGGAGGTACCAGGGGATGCCGTGTCGCTCATAGTGTCTTTCCGGTGGTGAGGCGCGGTCGGCGCTGTCGGACAAGATCCCAGGCAAAGGTGGCCAGGAGGAAGATCAAAGCGGCGATGCCGATCGGGAGGGCTGCGCCGCCGCCGCTACACCCGCCGCCGGCTTCACTGAGGCTGTGACAGGCCGAGGCCTTGGTGGCGCCGAGTGATTGAGATCCCGTCGTGCCCGAAGAAGCGGCCGAGGATGTCGGTCCGCCACCGGAGGAGTCGGTCCCCGGGGTGCCGGCGATAGACGAGGAACCGGCATCTCCGGGGGTGAAGGACCCCGTCGAGCCACCGGTATCGGTGGGTCCCGAGTTGGCGCCGGCCAGGCCGAAGTTCCCGAAGGCATTGACCGGGGGGTCGGCGCTGATGTTGACGGTGGCACTCCCGAAGTTGAAGTCGAGACCTCCGCCGCCGGCCGGGACGCCCAAGATGATATCGCCGATCACCAATTGTTCACCGAGTGAGCAGTTGGCTCCGATGATGGCTTTGTCGATGGCGGTACGAAGTGGCTGAGCGGTGGCAAGTTGGCTCCCGACCACCGCGGCACCGAGGGCGGAATTGTCGATACCGATCGACAGGTCGGTCACCTGGGTGGTGGAACCGTTGCCATCATGGGAATCGGGTGTCTGAATGACCTGGGGAAGGGTGATGTGAAAGCCGCTCGGCGCCAGCGCCGTGTTCACGATGCCGATGGCGGTGGCCAACTGGGCAGGGGTGGCGGTGGGCACGGGAACTCCGCCGACGACCATGGTCCCGAGGGAGAACGACGCATTCGACGTGTTGGCCGCTCCGGTCTGCTGGGCGGCTTCCCAGTGCATGCCCTTCATGACGATGAGACCTCCCAGCAACGAGATCTCCCCCACATCGGAGGTTGCCTGGACGGCTCGGGTCTGGCCATTGACCACCTGGGCCTGGGCCATGCTCTGAAGACCGGACATGTCGAAGGCACCGACAACGTTCATGTCACCGCCCTTGGTGGTGGCGGTGGCCGATGGTTGCTTGGTGACCGATGCCTGTTCGATGCCGGCACCGGCGCCGGAGCCGTTGAAGGTACCGGCCACGGTGAGGGTCTGGGAGGGAGGACCTTGACTGCTTTCGGCGCTGGCCGGTTGCGGGAGGGAGCTGGCTTGGATGTCGGCGGGCTTTCCGCAGCTGGCGGTGGTGAGGGAGGTCCCGATGGCGCCCAGGGTGAGGGTCTGGGAAAGGGCTTTGGCCAGGCCCTGGTCATATTGGGCGCTCGAGCCGGCCAGGGTCATGGTGTAGCCCAGACCAGCGGTGGACGGTTTGATGGCCAACGGCTGGGCGGTGGCGGTGCCGCCGCCGGGGTAGAAGGCAGCGGTGGCCGAGGCGCCACCCGGTGCGGTCACCATGAGAGTCGAGGTGGTGGCGGCAAACAGGATGAGGGCCAGACCGGTGCGGCGGAAGTTGCGCAGCCCCGACCCCGATGGATGGCCCTGTGTCAACGGCGCTACGTGGCGCGATGAAGATGGCACCGGCACTTCCCCCCTTGGCATTGGCTGACTCCCCTGACTGGTCCACAGGGAGAACGCTCGACAGGCCGATACCTTACGAAATCAACTCGTGGATGGGAAACTGGGCTGAGAAACGGCACTCGTTGCCCCCTTGCCCCCGACCGGATCGACCCCGCGCCCTGATCGTCGCTACGTTTGCCGGATGAGCTCGACACAGCCCTCCAGCCCACTGGCCGGAAAGGTGGCACTGGTCACCGGTGCGGCCCGACCCCGGGGGATCGGTCGGGCGACTGCCGTGCAGCTGGCCCGGTCCGGTGCCGCCATCGCCTGTCTGGATATCGCCCGGCCCTATGACGATGCCCCCGCCCACGGCACGGCCAGCGCCGGTGAGCTCGATGAGCTGGCGGCCGAGCTCCGGGGCCTGGGGGCGCGGGTGGCCACCGCGGTGGCCGACGTGTCGGTGGAGGCCGAAGTCGAAGACGCGGTGGCCCGGGTCAGCGAGGAGTTGGGGACCGTCACCCTGGTGGCCAATGTGGCCGGAGGCAGTGGGCCCGGATTCGGACTCGGGTCGCTCCTCGACATTCCGGTCGAGGAGTTCCGCCGGGTCCTCGATGTGAACGTCATCGGTACCTGGCTGGTGTCGAGGGCCTGTGCCAAACGGATGATCGCCGCTGACCTGGCCGGCCGAATATGCAACGTCTCCAGCCAGGCCGGGAAGCGGGCGTTCCCGTTCCTTGGGCCGTACTGCGCGGCCAAGGCGGGAATCATCCTGTTGACCCAGACCATGGCCGCCGAGCTCGGCCCGTCGGGCATTTCGGTCAATGCTGTCTGCCCCGGCACCGTCGACACCGATCTGATCAACAAGGACGCCATGTTCGAACAGCTCATGGGTGGACCCGAGGGCCTGGCTGCTTACATCGCCCGGGAGATCCCGCTGGGCCGGTTGCAGAGTGCCGAGGAGATCGCCGCCGCCATCTGCTGGCTCCTGTCCGATGATGCCCGAGGGGTCACCGGGGAGGCGTTGAACGTCAGCGCCGGACAGACGATGGTGTAGCCGTGCCCATACTCGAACCCCACCACGACCTGGCCCATCCTGTCGAGGGCGACACCGCCTGGAGCGAGTCGTACTACTTCAACGCCTTCGATCCCGGCACCGACTCGGGCTTCTTCACCCGCATCGGTATCCGCCCCAACGAGGGGACCATGGACGTGGGGATGTCGGTGTGGCTGCCCGGCGGTGGCCTGGCCGAGCACCGAGGGGTGAAAGAGCAGCACGAGATGGTGGACACCGTGCTCGAGGTGGGTGAGGTGCGCTACGAGATGCTGGCCCCGCTCGAGTCGTGGCGGCTCACCGCGGACACCGACATGCCGGCCCGGGCCTGCACCCCGCGATCACGAGCCACCCACACCGCCCATGTGGCCCTCGACGTGCGCTTCGATGCGGTGACCCCGGCCATCGGCACCGACGGGCAGCCGCGGGGCACCCGTTCCAAGGAGGCAGCCGCGGCGGCGGGCACGGTGGGGAAGGGCCACCTCGAACAGGCCGGCCGGTGGACCGGCTGGCTGGAGATCGACGGGGTGCGCTCGGTGTGGTCGGGAGCCCACGGTAACCGGGACCGGTCCTGGGGGCCGAGGCGGTGGGGCGGTCCCAAGATGTGGCGCTGGTTCAGCATCAATGTGGGCGAGGACATGCACTTCGGGGGCATCCGGCTCGGCACCGAGGCCGGTGACCTCCACCGGGGTTGGGTGTGGGACGGCGAGCGGGCCACCAGCATCGCCGAGTGGAGGCTCCGCACCGAGCTCGAGGACGACGGGCTCACCCACCGGGTGGTCCACCTTCAGGTACTCGACAAGTCGGGCCACACCTACGACCTGCGCGGAGACGTGATGCGGGTGGCCGACATCGGCCAGGGCCAGGGCACGGTGGTCAACGAGGGGCTGGCCCGTTGGACCTATCAGGATCGCACCGGTTACGGGATCTGTGAGTACCTGCATCAACTCGACGACCGCGGCATGCCCGTCGTCCCCGTCGAATAGACCATGTCTTCGAGCGACACAGCCGCGGCGTCCACCGAAGTCGCCGACGCCCTGGGCCGGGCGCTGGGAGGCCGGGTCGAGGACCTCCGGCGACTGTCGGGAGGGGCGTCGCGGGTCACCTCGTCCTTCGACCTGATCGACGACGCCGGAGCCCGACACCGGTTGGTCATCCAACAGGACCGCGGGGACCGTGCCACCCAGAACGGCGCGGTGAGCGCGGAAGCCGCGCTGTTGGAGGCCGCCCACCAGGCCGGGGTGCCGGTAGCCGAGGTGGTGGCGTCGGGGGAAGGAGAAGGCCTCGGCCCCCGGTGGCTGGTGGCCACCCGGGTGGAGGGGGAGACCATCCCGCGCAAGATCCTCCGGGACCCCGAGTGGGAAGAGGCCCGCCGCCTGTTGACCGCCCAGTGCGGACGGGCCCTGGCCGCCATCCATGCCATCGCGCCCGGATCGGTGCCGGGTCTCAGTGCCACCGACCCCTTGGCCGAACCGCTGCCGCTACTGGATGCCCTGGGTGAGGTCCGTCCCGCCCTCGAGCTCGGGGCGCGCTGGCTCGATGCCCACCGGCCGGCCGGGGGTCCGCGTCGAACAGTGCATGGGGATTTTCGGCTGGGCAACCTGATGGTGGGCCCCGATGGTCTGCGGGCGGTGCTCGACTGGGAGTTGGCCCACGTGGGCGACCCGGTGGAGGACATCGGGTGGCTCTGCGCCCCGGCCTGGCGATTCGGGGGAGCCGGGAGGGTCGGAGGCTTCGGTGATCTGGGTGTCCTCCTCGAGGCGTATGAGGCAGCGGGGGGCAGGACGGTCGACCCCATCGATGTGACGTGGTGGGAAGCCCACGCCACCATGAAGTGGGCGGTGGTGTGCGGGCTGCAGGTTTCGGCCCACCTGAGCGGGAGCACCCGGTCGGTGGAGTTGGCCGCCATCGGGCGCCGTATCTGCGAGAGCGAATGGGATGTGTTGGCCTTGATGGGGGTCGGGCCCGAGGAGCCGGTGGCGGTGGCCCCGGATCCGCATCCCGGGTCGGACCGAAGCCCGGTCGTCGCCGGTACCCCTCCGTTCGGACGACCGACCGCGGCGGAGTTGGTCGAAGCGGTGGCCGAATACCTCGAGACCGGCGTGATGGAGAAGAGCTCGGGACGGGGCGCCTTCGAAGCCCGGGTGGCCCGCAATGTTCTGCAGATCGCCGAGCGGGAGATGCGTCTCGGGCCCGGTATCGCCGAGGACAATGTCCGGCGACTCGCGGATTTGGGTGTGGACAGTGACCGCGATCTGGTGACGGCCATCCGGGCCGGCCGATTCGACGAGGACTGGCAACGGGTGGGGGCGGTGCTGGCGGCCTCAGCACGCGATCAGTTGCGGGTGGCCAATCCTTCGTATCTGGAGAGGCCGCACCCTTAAATCCAGGTGGCAGGTTTGCTGAGCAAGACTGATGCCGTGCGATTCGAGTCTCACCCCGAACCGGACTACCGCAACTGCAGGCCCGAAGAACTTCCCTACTGAGGCACGGGCTGTCCTGGCCGGGACGCGCCCGATCGAATCCCGAGGTGCAGCGGATCCAGCCGCGACCCCGAAGGCTCAGGCGTCGAGGCCATCCGTGCTGGCCGGGACATCGACCGCGTGCTGCTGCAGTGCGGCCAGGGGCACGATCTCCAAGGCCCGCTGGTGGGTGGATGCCAGCACGACGTAGGCGGCAGCCCCGTCGTGGTGGGCCTGCAGCCAATTGCCAGCTGTCACGCACCAGCGGTCCCCGGGTACCAGGCCGGGGAACCCGTACTGGAGCATCGGGGTGCTCAGATCGTTGCCGATCCGTTGCTGGTGCTGGAGGAACTCAGGGGTTACCACCGCGCAGATGGTGTGGCTGCCACGGTCCTCGGGACTGGTATGGCAGCAACCGTCACGAAAGAATCCGGTGACCGGGTCGTTTCCGCAGGGCTCCAACCGGCCGCCCAACACGTTGCGATCCTCCATCTCCGCAGTATCTCTCATCAACTGGAGTCAGGGTTGGTCGAGGTCGAAAGCGGCGTGGATGGCGGCGGTCAACGCCTCCTCCTGATCGGGAAGGAGAAAGCCGATCAGGTCGCCGAGAAGGCTTTTTGGGATGGTCACGATGTTGTCGCAGCTGATGACCGAGTTGGGGTCCAGCCCATTGGCCGGGCCGACCGGTACTTCGGTGGACAAGCCTCGGACGGTGGTCGTGATCGGAGCTACCGTCACTCGCGCCAGGTGGGGCCGGACCAGCTCTCGGGTCAGCACCAGAACGGGCCGCACCTTGTCGAACCTGGCAGTGTGGATGGGGCGCACTAATCGACGGCAAGCATGCTGGCGACGTGCTGCGCCAGGCTGTTCATGTCGGGATCATCCCCGCCCGTGATCAGAATGGCCGCATCCCGAGCCGCGATCTGGCCGCGCTGTTCGCGCTCCAAGGCGCTCGACACGAAAGCCGCTCGGCTGGCCGCTCGGCCCTCGCCCACCAACTGGTCCACAAACTCGACCAGGTGGTCGGGCAGGCTGACGGCTATCTGCCTGCTCATACCAGTATGGTAGCCGTTCGGGATGCGAATTGATCCCTGGGCCCGGACGGCAATTCCCCAATCGTGAATTACGTCGCTCCGGCCAACAGGAGATCGCCGGCCCCGAACGCTGACCGGCGTGACGAATGCGATGACCTTCGAGGCCACCGGGACTGGCCGGTACATCGACCGCGTGCTCTTCGAGCGCGGCCAACGGCACGATATCCAGAGCCCGCTGGTGGGTGGACGCCAGCACCACCTAGGCGGCAGCCCCGTCGTTGTGGGCCCGCAGCCAATTGACAGCTGTCACGCACCATCGGTCCCCGGGTACCAGGCCGGGGAACCCGTACCGGAGCATCGGGGTGCTCAGATCGTTGCCGATCCGCTGCTGGTGCTCGAGGAATTCAGAGGTCACCACCGCTCAGATGGTGTGGCTCCCCTGATCCTCGGGACCGGTATGGCAGCAGCCGTCTCGAAAGAATCCGGTGACCGGGTCATTGCCGCAAGGCTCCAAAGGGCCACCCAACACGTTGAGGTTCTCCACCTCCGCAGTATCTCTCACGATCTGCAACGAGGGTCGGCCGAAGTCACAAGCCGCGCTCCAGATCGGCCACTTCAACCCGTAGAGCTCCCATCCCGTCGCGCCAAACGAGAATCTGGCACACTGTTGCCGTAAGAGCCAGATCGGCGGCTTCCGAGGCGTCTACTCGCGACAGCCCGCAGCAACCAGAAACCTAGGAGGAAGCCATGACAACACCAGCTCCACCACCTGCAGTCGCTCACCCTGTCCAACTGGATCTCAATGCACCTCTCGCGGTAGCTCGCTGGCGGGTCATCGGCAATCCGGTCATGGCTATTCCCCTCGCGCTCTACCTGTACCTTCTGACCATCGTGGTCGGCGTGATCACGTTCATCGCCTGGTTCGCGATTCTGTTCACCGGCAAGTATCCGGAGTCGATGTTCGGGTTCGCGGCCGGAGTGATGAGGTACCAGTGGCGCCTCATCACCTTCTACCTCTACATGCGGGAGCCGTACCCGACGTTCACGTTGGTGAGCACTACGGCTGATCCGGGCGACGATCCGGCGACGTTCTCCATCCCCTATCCGGAGAAGCTCAGCCGAGGGCTCATCTTCGTCAAGGGGCTCCTTGTGATCCCAGTGATGTTCGTCCTGATGGTCCTCCTCATCGGCGCTTTCGTCGTGATGGTGATCGGGTTCTTTGCGGTTCTCTTCACCGGCAAGTGGCCAGAGGGTATGAGGAAGTACATGATCGGGCTTTTCCGCCTGTCTTTCCGTGCGAACGCCTACACGAACCTGATGACCGACGTCTATCCGGGATTCTCTACCCAGTAGCGCATGGTGACGAGGGTGGGCCCGCGAGGATTCCTTCCCCCGGTGGTGGCATCCCGAGCTCGGGCTGGTGGGTTGCGTCGAGCAGTCCTCTAACTCAGGCGGCCCCACCAGCGGGGCGCGTCTCCCTTTCCTTCGCGAAGGGGGGGATGGGCAGCGCCACCGACAAGACGCCCGACGTCTTCGCCCGACGACAGCCGTGTCGGTTGTCGTCGGGCGGGCGACATCGTGGCGCTCTGTCAACTGGCGGCCGGTCGGGAACGAGAGCCGGCTGCCCGGTTGACTGATGCCCGGCCCTCGGGGAACATGCTTCCGGTGGGACCCAGACCCACTTCTGGCTGTCCCAACTCGCGAAAGGGACCTTCAATGCTCAGACCACCCGCACTCTTTGGCGCAACGCAATGACCAACGTCAGCGTGGTGGTCGGAGGCGCATCCGGTATCGGTGCTGCCATAGCGGCCGCCCAAAAGGCCGCCGGCCGCACCGTCTTGATATGGGACATCGCTCCCCCGTACGACCTCGTGTGCGACATCCGCGACCCCGATCAGGTCGGGGCGGCCATGTCCGACACCGTCGAACGGGTGGGTGTGCCTGACCAGGTGACCATCTCCGCCGGCGTCGGCCACGGTGGGCCACTCCTCGACATCGAGCCGGACGAGTGGGATCGGGTCATGGCCATCAACGCTCGAGGTCCGTGGCTCACCATGCGCGCCGCGGCACGGGCGATGATCGACGCTCAACTGCCCGGGTCCATCGTGGCCACATCGAGTATCAGCTCC
>JADGOI010000197.1 GCA_017883075.1 Acidimicrobiales bacterium | reverse complement strand
CGTGCAGGTCAACTACCAGGGGGTCGGCAGCGGTGCCGGCATCACCGCCTTCGAGCAGGGCACGGTCAACTTCGCCGCCTCGGACGTGCCGATGTCGGCCTCCGACCTGGCCAAGGTGCCGGCATCGTCGGGCCCGGTCATCCAGGTCCCCGACATCCTCGGTGGCGTGTCCATCTCCTACGACCTGCCGGGTGTGACCAAGCGGCTCCAGCTCGACGGGCCCACCCTGGCCGGCATCTTCTCCGGCACCATCAAGACGTGGGACGCCTCGCAGATCGCCGCCCTCAACCCGGGCGTGACCCTGCCGTCGAACCCCATCGTCCCTGAGGTCCGCGCCGACAGCAGCGGTACCACCTACATCTTCAGCGACTACCTGACGTCGGCGGCTCCGACGGTGTGGACCCTCGGGGCATCCAAGACCATCGCCTGGCCTTCCGGCGCGGTGGCGACCCCGAAGAACGCCGGAGTAGCGGCGAGCATCAAGTCCACCCCGTACTCGATCGGGTACGTCGAGCTGAACTACGCCATCCAGAACAACTTCACCTACGCCGCCGTCAAGAACGCCGCCGGGACCTATGAAGTCCCGACAGCGGCCTCGGTGCTCGCCGACGCCGCCCAGAAGGCGAACATCACGCCGACGAGCTTCTCCATCGTGAACGGCCCGGGGGCAGCTAGCTACCCGATCGCCGGCTTCAGCTGGGTGATCCTGCTGCAGAAGCAGACCAACCAGACCACCGGCGCCGCCACCGTGCAGGCGCTCGACTGGACCACCCAGACCGGTGGCGGGCAGGACCTGGCCGCCTCGCTCGACTACGTGGCGCTGCCGCCGGCCATCCAGACCTACGCTCGGACCCAGCTTCTGACGGTGACCGGCCCCAACGGTTCGCCGCTCCTTACCAAGTGATGGGGAGCTGAGCGGTCGACATGACCGCCACTTCATCGGAGCCGTTGGGGAGGGAGAAGCGGCACAGCCGCTTCTCCCTCCCCAACGGTGGGTACCGGGCCATACTCATCGTGGGTGGGGCCATCTTCGCCGCCCTGGTGATCTGGTTTCTGTACTCGATCGTCAACCAGTCCCGGCCGGCCTTCTCCACCCTGGGGTTCTCGTGGATCATCCAGAAGACCTGGAACCCCAACCTCCACAAGTTCGGCCTACTCCCGTTCATCCTGGGGACCGTCGAGACCACCGCCATCGCCATGGTCCTGGCGGTGCCGATCGGGCTGGGCTCCGCACTGGCCCTGGCCTACCTGGTGCCGCAGAGGGCCAAGGTGCTCCTCGGCACCGCGGTCGAGCTGCTGGCGGCCGTCCCGAGCGTGGTCTACGGGCTGTGGGGCGTGATCGCACTCGCCCCGCTGTTCCGCGAGTACGTCGAGCCGTTCTCCAGCTCCGCCTTCGGGTGGACCGGCCTGTTCAACGGGGCGAACTCGGGAGTCGGCCTGATGCTGGCCGGGACGATCCTCTTCGTGATGGTGCTCCCCACCATGGTGGCCATCTCCCGCGACGTGCTGGCGGTGGTCCCCAAGGAGCAGGTGGAGGGGGCGATGGCCCTGGGCGCCACCCAATGGCAGGTGCTGCGCAAGGTGGTGCTGCCCGAGGCCCGCGCCGGTCTGCTGGGTGCCTTCATCCTCGCCACCGGCCGGGCACTGGGGGAGACGGTGGCGGTGGCCCTGGTCATCGGCAACTCCGACTACATCGCCCACTCGCTCAAGTCGCCGTCCGCCACACTGGCCTCCCTCATCATCAACAACTTCGGCGAGGCCTCGGGGACAGAGCTGGCCGCCCTGTTCGGTGCCGGCCTGGTGCTGCTGGTCATCGGGTTGACCGTCAACAGCATCGCCCGGGCACTGGTCAGGCGCGCCGGGGGCTCCGGCAGCGTCGCATCGGTGGCGGTGGCATGACCACTCTCAGCTTCGACTCACCGGCCGATCCGATCCTCGAGCGGCGAAGGCAGATCCAGGGCATCGCCAAAGCCACGGTGGGCCGGCGCAAGACCTACTCGCGGGCGGCCATCGGGATCTGCTGGGTGTTCCTCGTCATCGCGGTGATCCCGCTGGTGGCCGTCATCCTGTACACCCTGGCCAAGGGCCTCCCGGCCTGGAGCACGGGCTTCTTCACCCAGGTGACCAAACCTGAGGGCATCCCCAACGGCGGGGTGTGGAACGCCATCGTCGGCACCGTCATCATCGGGGCGATCGCCACCGCGGTGACCATCCCGCTCGGGCTGCTGGCCGGCCTCTTCCTGGCCGAGTCAGATGGATGGGCGGCCGGTGCCATCCGGTTCGCGGCCGACGTCATGACCGGCGTGCCGTCGATCCTCATGGGCATCTTCGGCTACATCGCCCTGGTGAGGACGTTCGGCTACGCCGCTTGGATCGGCGCTTTCTCCATCGGGATGATCATGCTGCCGGTGATCATGCGGGCGGGGGAGACGGCCATCAGGGGCGTTGACCCCCACCTGAGCGAGGCGGGCCTCGCCCTCGGGGCGCGCAAGTTCATGATCGCCCGCCGGATCGTCCTCCCCGCCGCGCTTCCCGGGATCATCACCGGGGCGCTTCTGGCCATCGCCCGGGGGGTCGGCGAGACGGCACCCCTCCTCTTCACCATCTTCGGGAACCAGTACCTTCAGGCCAATCCCACCAAGCCGATGGAGGCACTCCCACTGGTGATCTACAACTACAGCAGCCAGCCGTACGCCGATCTCATCCAGATCGCCTGGGGAGCGGCCCTCCTGCTGATGTCGGCGGTCCTGATCCTGAACATCGGGAGCCGGTGGCTGGCCGGGTTCCTGCAAAGGGAGAGACGATGACCGAGCAACTATCGAGACCCGCTGCACCCACCTCACCCATGCCACCCACGATCGAGGACAACGTGAACCTGACCACCGGGGAAGTCTTCCTCGACCGATCGACCGGCCATCCGGTGATGCAGCTGAAGGACGTCGGCGTGGCGTTCGGCGGTCGCTCCGCGGTGCGAAACGTCTCCTTCGATGTCTTCGACCGGGAGATCACCGCACTGATCGGGCCGTCCGGGTCCGGGAAGACGACCTTGCTGCGCGCCCTCAACCGGATGCACGACACGGTGCGCTCGGCCAAGGTGACCGGGAAGATCATGCTCGGGGACACCGACGTCTATTCCGGCTCCACCGACCCCACCCTGCTCCGCTCCCGGGTGGGCATGGTGTTTCAGCGGCCCAACCCTTTCCCCACCATGAGCATCTACGAGAACGCGGTGGCCGGGCTCCGGTTCAACGGGGTGCGCAAGAAGGCACTGCTCGACGAGGCGGCCGAGTCGGCGCTGGTGGCCGCCGCCCTGTGGGACAGCGTGAGCGATCGACTGAAGTCCCACGCCAGCACCCTGTCCGGTGGGGAGCAGCAGCGCCTGTGCATCGCCCGGGCCCTGGCCGTGGAGCCCGAGGTCCTCCTGATGGACGAGCCCACCTCGGCCCTGGACCCGATCGCCACCAAGCGGATCGAGGAGTTGATCGGCGAGCTGAAGAACCGGGTGACCATCATCATCGTGACCCACAACATGCAACAGGCGATGCGGGTCGCCGACCGGTGTGCCTTTCTGCTGATGGGGGAGGACAGGACCGGGGAGCTCATCGAGTTCGGCTCGGCGTCCAAACTGTTCAGTGAGCCCGACGACCCCCGCACCCTCGACTACGTCAACGGTCGCTTCGGCTGATCAGGCAGT
>JADGOI010000196.1 GCA_017883075.1 Acidimicrobiales bacterium | reverse complement strand
GGATTCCCTGGGTGTCGCTGATGGCTTGACGACTCTCACCGAACCATCTCCCCGGGGATCCCTTGCCACTGCCTCGTGAGCGGCGTCCTGCTCACTGGAGTACGGTCGCTTCGAACCCCGCCCACGAAGCGGGGGGTTTAGCCCTTGCGGCATCCGCTGCTCGGCACGCCTCGGCTGGTTTCTTAGGCCCGACGTCCTTACAACGAAGGAGCCGAAATGACCGAGCAGTTGCAAGCGCCAGCGCAGACGGACGCGCAGAGAAGGACCGCCCTGATCGCGGGGGTGTTCTTTGCAATCACCTTTGTCACCTCCATTCCAGCGCTGATTCTTTACCAACCGCTGCTGAAGCACACCGACTACATCTTTGGTTCCGGGGCCCGTGCCGGCGTTGCGTTGGGCGCAACCCTTGAAGTGTTCCTCGCGATTTCCGGTATCGCCACGGCTGTCGTGCTCTATCCGATCCTCAAGCGCCAAAGTCAGAGCATCAGCCTCGGCTATGTCGCGAGTCGCACCCTCGAATCAGCAGTCATCGTGATCGGCGTCGTCAGCGTCCTGTCTGTCGTAACCCTGCGGCACGACGTTGGGGGAGCGGGCGCAGCAAATCCCGCTTCACTCGTCCTCGTCGAGCGGGCACTGGTTGCCATCCATGACTGGACGTTCCTGCTCGGGCCCGGCTTCTGTTCCGGATTCGGAAACGGATTGTTGCTCGGCTACTTGATGTACAAGTCCGGCCTCGTGCCACGGGGCATGGCAATGCTGGGACTCATCGGGGGCCCCCTGATCTTCGCTTCGGGGATCGCCATCCTGTTCGGTGCCTTCAAGAACGGCTCCCCGGCGGCAAACCTCGCTGCACTTCCGGAGATCGCCTGGGAAGCGTCGCTTACCATCTACCTCATCGTCAAGGGGTTCAGGCCTTCCCCAATCCTTGCTGCCCGGACAGATGCAACGTAGTGAAGTGGAGCGGCCAGCGCTTGGCCTACGAGCCGAGTAGCGCCGAACTGCTCCAGGACGTTCGCGGTCCCCGTCAGTCCACCTCGGAGACCGCTCGAACCAGAGGACCTTGCTATGGCAGTCACGACCGATGTCTGGACGGATGTCCAACAGGAGCGGGAAGCATTGCTTGTGCTGCTCGAGAGACTCACTCCGGATGAATGGAACGAACCGTCCCTTTGTGCTGAATGGAAGGTGCGCGACGTCGTCGGCCACATGGTGAGCGAGACGACATTGACCATCTCGAAGGTTCTCAAGGGCATGATCACCTCGGGATTCCGCATCAACCGGTTCATCGCTACGGATGCTCGCCAGCGTGGGAGCCTTCCTATTCCGGAACTCGTGGAGGGCTTCCGAGCTGCGGTGCCGACGCGCACCCACCTCCCCGGACTCTCTTCCTTGTCGATGCTCGAAGACATCGTGATCCACTCTCTCGACATCCGGAGGCCACTCCTCCAGAACTACGCAGTCCCCGAGGGGCGTTTGGTTCTCGTGGCCCAGGATCTCTGGGGCAGTCGCTTCTTCTCCGGCCACAAACTCTTCCGCAACCTCCAAGTCACGGCGACCGATGCAGACTGGTCGGCGGGTCGAGGTCCTGCCGTCACAGGGCCTATCGAGGGGCTCGTCCTGGCCATGAGCGGCCGACTCGCCGGACTTGAGGAGTTGCAAGGGGAGGGTCTGGAGACGGTACGCGAGCGTGCAGCGAGGCTCTAAACGTTGAGCGAGGAGACCTACGGCGCCGCCAAGCAATTGGCGTCCTTCCGGAGCATGTCGGCGACTCCCTGAATCACGTGGTTCCCGCGTGCCCCAGATCGCCGGTTCAGCACCGCCCAGCGAATCTTGACCAAAATGGCTTCAGTTCCAACATCAGAGCCTCCGTCAAATCCAGGCCGGTTCAGCCTGACTTAACATAACTGTCGAGTTGACATAATATACATTATCGGCGTTACAGATGAAGCCTGAACGGTGTTCTGCCCATCTCGGCCCCCTACTGCCTCACCGGTTCCACCACGAAGCCCGTGAGTTCCCTGGCTGCTTCGTAGAGGTGCTCGAATGCCTGCTGGTATGCCTTCGGGCCGCGTGAGCCGGCCAGATCCACGTCGACGTCCTCGATGGCCGCCTCCAGCCGATACAACCTGTCGTGCAACCGGTTCAGTTCCTGTTCTGCCACGATCACCTGCCCGGCCGGCACATGCAATGCATCGGCCCGGCGACGGGCCTCGTAAGCCCTTTGGCGATGCGAGGGGCTACAGAATTGCCGGGGGCGGCCGGGACCGGCTCGATGAGCCATCGGACGCCGACACCAGCCGCACCGATCCATCACGGGTGATTTCATCACGGTGACGATATTATGCCTACACGGACCGCTGCGGGGTGGATCATAAACCTCGGGGATGCAGTACCGTCATCAGTGGCAGCATCTCCCGACTGCACGATCTCGACCGCACCTGACGGTAGTGTCGGATGAGGAGCGTTGCGTTGGGAACCAATTCACACGACCATCCATTCGATAACGATGCGTACATCCGCACCTGCGGGAGATGTGGCCGGGAAACTGCGCCCCGATGGTCCGAGTCATCGAGTCTCGAAGAGGCCCGTCGCCTGGGTTGGCGACGGGTGGCGGCCTCCGATCGGCCCGGCGCCCACCGGCTCGATCTCTGTGGTGACTGCGCCGACGATGCCGGGTACGGCCCTCCCCTGGCCGTTTGGGGTTATTGAGGTAGCGAGCGGGCCCCGCCACCGTCGATGACGGTGACCAACGCGCTCAGTTCCGGGTCGGTGCGCTCCCTCGAGTCCCGATCCCCGCCGTCCTCGGGGGTACCGATGTTCACCCATCCCAGCAGTTGCTCCCGGTCGGTGGCACCGAAGAGAGACTGGACCGGAGGGGCATGGAGGACCGACGCACTCTTCCAGATAGCTCCGAACCCCAAGAAGGTGGCCGCCAGCACCATGGCGTAGCCGGTACAGGATGCCGACACCAGTTGTTCCCATTCCGGCACGTTCGAGCCGGGGACCGGAGAGCTGATGACCATCACGCAACACGGAGCCGCGAATGCCTTCTCCCGCATCTTGTTCACGACCGAGTCGAGGAGATCGCTCCCCCGTTCGTGGCGTAACCCCGCCACCAGTGCGTCCCCGAATACATCGCGGCCCGCGCCTTTGACCACCGCGAATCTCCAGGGCTTCAGGCCACCGTGGTCAGGAACGGTGGTGGCCACCTTCAGGATCTCCGCCAGCTCGCGCTCACCCGGTGCCACTCCGTTGCGACTCGGAGCCAGGCGAGGCTCCGTCAACTGATCGGTCAGCCGTGACGGAGAAGAAGGTTCGACTCCGGTGCGCGTCATCGGCTGCTTGGATTCATCGATCTGACCTCGGATTCGGGCGGCTACTCCCCCATCGTAGGTGGATCTTTCCTCTTCACCCGTGGGACTTCACCGACCCGCCGGTCAGCCGCCGGTCAGCCGCCGGCCGTCGCCGACGCCCCGTTGCTCGATGAAAGTGTCGCCGTCACCGTCAGTTGGGCCTGGCCGCGATACACGCCGATCTTCACGCTCTGTCCCGGATGATCCCCCTGGATGGTCTGTTGCAGCTGATCGGCACTGGTCACGGCTTTCCCGTCAAAGGTGGTGATGACGTCACCTTGCTGCAGTCCGGCCACACCGGCGGGAGAACCAGCTTGCACCTGGGTCACGATGGCCCCCTGGGTGGG
>JADGOI010000080.1 GCA_017883075.1 Acidimicrobiales bacterium | reverse complement strand
GACGTCCGGTTGGCGTTGGCACTTCCGGGCCCGGTGGTCGAAAGGTTCTCCACCGCTCCCGACGTGCCCCCGAACGTGGTGAGCCCGGTCCCCGACGAATTGTCGAACGACGATGAGTCGGGTGGGGTGACCCCACCGGCATCCGTACTGCCACCACCCGCGGCGCCAGAACCGGCGGCCGCGCCCAGCGCGGTTGCGCTCACGTCCACCTGGGCCATCCCGAAGGTGATCGAAGTCGTCATGTTGTAGAGGCCGGCCGGTAGTCCCACGTTGCCCAGTTGAGGTACGGGGATGGTGGGCTCTCCGGGGATGAACGGCACATCGAATTGGTGAGCCAGAGCGACCGAGAGGCCACCGGCATTGGCTGTCCCTTCGGCACCATTGTTCGTCAACTTCGGATCGAGCACTCGGATGGAGATACCGTCCTGGGCCAGGGTGGCATCGAGGGTCTTTTGAAGGGTGGCCGGGGTCACGCCCAACGTCCCGGTGCTGGTGGCCGCTATATGGACGCCGGTGTCGTCGATGAACGCCTTCACTCCGTCAACGGTGACCTGGCCCAGGTGCAGGCTGGCGGAAGGAGTGGCGGTCGTCCCGTCCGACGTGCAGGCGGCGGTGCTGGTCAAACCGCTGACGTCGACCATGCCGGCAATGTTGATCGCCTTCACCTGACTGGTGGAGGTGGCCTGAATCGACGAGGAGCCGACGGCCACCGTATTGGCCGCACTGGTATTGCCCGCGTCGAGCAAACTCGAGGCGCCCGAGGGAACACCGGGCACCGGGAGCGCGAGCTTGCTTCCCAGCGAGTCGAGAGCCAGATCGCTGATGGCGGCGGTGGCGTCCCCCCCGCCGGTGCCGGCATGGGACACCGCACTGAAGATGCTCGGCGCCAGTGGTGAACCGGCCGGGGGGGTGCCGCCGAAGCTGGAGGCGGCGGGAAAGCCCGGCGACGTGGGGAACTTGGCCTCGGCCAGGAAGGGGTCATTGACCGGGACACCGGGGTGGCCGAACGTGGACAACAAGCTCCCGAGGTTGGCGGCGATGTCACCGGGATAGTACGGGGCACTCAAGGAGTCGACGACCGGACCGCCGCCCACATTGACACGCGAGAACGGGACATCCTCTTCGATGAGGTTCTGATCGGGCAGCGGCACGACACCGGGGACATTGAAGGCGAACTGGGCGCCGACGGCCTGGGTGGCCGCGTTGAATCCCACCAAGGTGGCTGTTGGGGTGGAGGCGAGTGCGGTGGTGGCCGGTCCTGTCATGACGGCAATCCATACTCCGGTCGCCATTCCCAACCGGGCCAATGCCTTCCCTGCCAAGGAGATCCTCACGCCGCACCTCCCAGATACGCGGTGACCAGTCCTCGTCGCCGGAGGTCCGCCGGCTCGCCCACATCCACAATGACACCCTTGTCCATCACGTAGCCGTAATCAGCCATCCCCAATGCGGCTTCCACGTACTGCTCGACGATCAACAGGCTAATCCCGGCGGCCACCCGCTCCCTCAGGGTCTCGAACAACTGGCCGACGATGATTGGGGCCAGTCCCATGCTGATCTCATCCACCATCAGCACCTTGGGTTTGGCCATCAATGCTCGGGCCAGGGCCAGCATCTGCTGCTCGCCTCCCGAGAGGCTGCCGGCGACTTGGGCCAGCCGGTTCCCGAGCGCCGGGAACAGCGCAGTGCCCTCTTCCACCGGGTCGAGCGCGCCGCTCATGGCCGAGGTGGCCATGAGGAGATTCTCACGCACGGTGAGGCTCGGGAAGACACCGCGGCCCTCGGGAACGTGCACGACACCCATCCGGGCTATCCGGTAGGCGGGTCGGTGCTCGATGCGCTGGCCGTGCACGTAGATCCGGCCTCTCTCAGCCCGGATCACCCCGGAGATGGTGCGCAACATGGTGCTCTTGCCCGCTCCGTTGGCGCCCAACAGGGCCACCGCCGCCCCTTGGGGCACGACCATGGAGACATTGTGCAATGCCCTGAGCCCGGCATAGGAGACCGAGACACCATCCAGCTCGAGCGCAGGTTCAGACGGCACTGGCATCTCCGAGGTAGGCGGCACGCACGTTGGCGTCGGCGCGGACTTGGCTCGGCGTGCCGCGGGCGATGACTCTGCCGAAATCGAGGACGGTGAGAGAGGAGCAGACGTCCATCACCAGAGCCATGTCGTGCTCGACCATCAAGACGGCAGGTGGTGCCACTTCGGGATGTCGGTCCCCGCCATCCGACACCACGGCCTGGAGCACGGCGCTGAATGCGGCCGTCTCGATGGCGTCGAGTCCCGACCCGGGCTCGTCGAGCAGCAGCACCCGGGGATCGGTGCACAATGCCCGTCCCAGCTCGACCATGCGTCCCTTCCCGGTCGACAGCTCCCCGGCCATCCGGTCGGCCACCGGCCAAAGGTCCAACAACCCCATCACCTCGGCCACCCGTTCGATCCGCTTGGCACGGTTCCGGCCGAGCACGGCACCGGGGTGTGATGACTCCCAACTGGCCACCAGGTTGTCGTGGACGCTGAGCCGGCTGAAGAGAGCCAGCCGCTGGAAGGTCCGGGCGATGCCGGCGCGTCCGCGCCGATGGGGCGGCCAGCGCGAGATGTTGTCGCCGAGGTAGTCGATACGCCCCCGGGTGGGCACTTGAAGCCCGGTGAGCACGTTGAACATGGTGGTTTTTCCGGCCCCATTTGGACCGATGAGACCGACGATGCGCCCGGCCGGCACTTCGAGTGAGACGTCATCGAGGGCGACGAGCCCGCCGAAGCGCATCGTGACGTCGGCGGCCCGGAGCACCGGCCCCTCCCACCCGGTCTCAGAGGCCATGACCACTCCTCATGGGTGAACGGCCTGCCGCAATGGCCACGTCGGGGCCGGCGGTCACCGGAATCTGGTGGCCCCCTCCAACGCTACGACGGGGCAGAGGACGCAACACGGACATGACCCGGCGGGCTTCGCGCCGGGCCAGGGCCACGGTTCCCTCTGGCTCCTGGGCCAGGGCAATGACCCCGAGGGCAATGGCCAGCGGGAAGTACTGGTTCACGCTGGCCGGGATGGGCAGCTGCTCCACGCCGTAGACGGCCCCGGCGATCAGCGCGCCGCTGATGAGCGATCGGCCGCCCAGTACCACCAGCAGAAGCAGGGTCAACGAGGTCGACCACATGAAATCGAAGGGGGTGACGGCCTGCTGTAACGCGCCGTAAAAGGTGCCACCGAGTGCGGCCACCATGCCGCAGACGGCGAAGACCACCAGCTTGGTCACCGTGAGGTTGACTCCGAGGGTGGAGGCGGCCAACGGCGAGTCCCGCACGATCTGGAGCCGGCGGCCGATCGGGCCCAGCCGTATGGCATAGGCGGCGACGGCCACCACTCCCAACACCACCAGCGCCAGTTCATAGAGGCTGGCCCGTCCGGTGAACGACAACCCGAAGATCTTCGGACGGGGCACGGTGATGCCGGTCAGGCCCCCGCTCACGTCACCCCGGTTGAACACCACATTGTCCATGATGAGGGCGAAGGCCAAGGTGGCCAGAGCCAGGTAGAGACCGGACAGCCGCAAGGAGGGCAGCCCGACCAGGATCCCGAGGGGAGCGGCGAATGCCATCGCCACCACCGCGGCCAACAGGAAGTGCTGTCCGTGGGATCCGGAGAGGTGACCGGCGGTGAACGCACCCACACCCACGAAGGCGAACTGGGCCAGGGAGATCTGCCCGGCCCACCCGGTGAGCACCACCAGAGTGAGGGCGATCAGGGCATAGACGACGGCGAAGGTGATGTCGATCAGCCGGGGCCCGGGCACCGCCAGCGGAATGAACAGGGCCAGGGCAAAGCCGACCAGACCGACGGTCAGCTTGCGCTCGAGACGTAGTCGCCACCCCAGAACCCCGACCGCCCAGTGTCGGGCCCGGACCGCTCCGGCGCCCCCCGATCCGCCCCCGCTACGGGTCGACACCGACAACCGCCGGGACGAGGCGCCGGCCTCTTTCAACCGTCCGCCCATGATGACCAGGAGAGCGAACAGGGCCAGGTAGGGCAAGGCCGCTTCGACGTTCGCCACCGTGCCCGAGTTGGCGTATTTGGACAGCAGGCTGACGACCACCCCCAGCACCAGGGCGCCGATGTAGGCCAGCGGAAGGCTGACCAACCGCCCGAAGACGGCCGGGGCGAAGGCGTAGATCACCACCAGCACCAGTTGGTTCACGTCGAGGCCCTGGGTCGGGCTGATGAGGATGCCGACCAGGGCGGCGAACATGGTGGAGAGGATCCAGGCTGAACGGCGGACATTGTCACCGTGGACACCCACCATGTCGGCCAGATCCGGATTGTCCACCGCCGCCCGGGTAGAGGTGCCGAACCGGGTGTGGCGCAACAGGGCCCAGAGGAGGGCCGCCACCGCCAGCGAGATCACCAAGGTGCCCAGCTGGTCATAGCCCACATGGAAATGGGACCCCAGGGCGAAGGTCGAGGTGGGGAAGATGGGCTGGAGGGTGCGGTCCTGTTTTCCGTAAATGATCGGCACCACCGCCCCGAGCGCCGCCAGCACACCCACGCTCACCACGATCAGGACCTCGGCCGACAATCCAGCCAGGGGACGGTAGAGGGCTTCGAGGGCAACACCGAGTAGCGGAGCCACCACCAGAAACAGGATGGGCATGGCCACCCAGGCGCTGAGTCCCCAGGAGTCGTGCAGCTGCCAATAGGTGAAGGCGCAGAACATGGCGATGGCGCCGTAGGCGAAGTTGAAGACCCCGACCGTCTTATAGGTCAGGACCACACCCATGGCCGCCAGCCCGTAGATGCTCCCGGTGAACAGACCGATGACGATGAACGGCCAGTACTGGCTCACGACGACGCCTTCGCCGCCTGCCCACCACAGTAGATACCCGACCCCGGTGCCTTTCGCACGAAGGACGACCCCTTCACCGTCACGTCCACATCACAGAGGTAGACGCCATGGCTGCTGGGGGTGTAGCCGCCCAGGGCGCCACCGCCGGTCCAGTCGTGCAGGGAGTTTAAGATCTTCACGATGGAAGCCCGGGTCGGAGAGTGTCCGCTCTGGATCAGGGCGTACATCAGCATCTGGGCCGCCTCCCAGGCGAGGAAGCCGAAGCCGCTGGGTTGGGTGCCCGGCTCGTAGGTGGCGAGCTGTTGTTGGTAGAGCTGCACCATCGGCTGAGATTCGGCCAGCGGCACGAACGGCAACCCGACGATGAGACCCTGGGCGGCACTCTGGCCGGCTTTGGTGATCATGTCAGGGGTGTAGGCGTCGAAGGTAGCGGCCACGTAGGGCGGGCGGTAGGACAGCTGCTGCATGGCCTGGAGCAACTTGGCATTGCCGGTGACGTCCATGGTGTCGAACGAGCCGTTGCAGCCGGCCTGTTGCATGGCGACCACATCGCTCTCCAGCGACGCCGTCGCCGGGGACACCGCGAAGTCGGAGTAACACACCGTCCCACCCATGGCCTTGTAGACGTATTCGAACTGTTCGGCCGCCTGGGCACTGATGGCAATCGCGTAGGAGAGAAATGCCATCTTGGTCGGCAAGTACCCCCCCTGTTTGGCCAGCGTGAAGATGCCGTTGCTGACGTAGTACGGCCCGCTGGCACCCTGGGGTTGATTACAGCTCCCCCCGGCCGGCGACCAGTAGACCGGCGACTCACTGCGGTCGCAGTTGATGGCGAATCCGATGTCGGGCACGTTGGCCTGGGTCATTCCCGGCACGCCTCCGTTGTCGGCGTCGGAGGTCGAGCCCACGAAGGCCAACACCTTGGGAATCAGGTCGGCCACATCCGAGGCGTTGGTCGAGGCGTTCTGTTTGTCGTCCTCGGCATTGAGGGCCAGCTTGCGTCCGCAGATCCCGCCGGCTGCGTTGACCGCCGAAAAGAGCGCCTGGACGCCTTGGGCGCCCTGGCTGAAGCTCCCGGTGAGCGGACCTGTCAAACCACTCACATTGCCGAACGTCAGCTGTGACGCGGTGACACCCACATCCGACGCGCCGTTGCCCGCCGTACCCGGACAAGCGGCCGCCTCGGCATGGGGCGAGAAGTCGAACCCTGTCGATGTCGGCGACACCGGCGATGCGGTCGCCGGGCCCGTGGACCCGCGCGAGCCTTGCCCGGCCCCACCCGAACCAGCTACCCCGGACCCTGTCGCCCCACCCACGGTGCCACCACCGCTGCCCACTCCGCCGGCACCACTCAACCCGGTGGTGGCGGTGACCCCACCAGCCTGGGCCGAGGATCCGCCCGTGGCCGGTGTCGACGGCTCGTAGGCTGCCACCCTGGCCCCGCAGGCGGTGGCGGCGATGGCCACCACCAGCGCTACCACCAGCCCGGCGCGCCTTGTAACCCCCTGGTTTCGACTGTCCCTGCGCACGGATCCTCCCCCTTGGCCAAGTGCCACCTAGCCGGTACTACCTATCACCTTGCCCTCGACCTACTGAAAGGAACACTTTCAGCGCCCCGAACTTGCGGGTCGCGGCCCGATAATCTGGTGGGACCCGTGAATGGAGGTACATGAGCCACGGTGAGCCACGGTGGCAGGCGATCAGCTGAACAGGTAGCCGTCCATGGCCCGGTGATAGTTCCAGATCGTCATCTCCTGCGCTGTATTCAGACGATGACCGTCGTACCCCCGGGAGTGCATCCCGGCGGTCACCTCCGACATGTTGGAGAAGTCCTGGCTGAGGATCTCCCCCATGTTCCCGTCCCGCCAGTCACCGAAGATCTGGGGCGAGGCGGTGGGCAGGCCGTCGGCCGGTGGGAGCTCGAGACCCTGCACGTCGAAGATGCAGCTGTCCGGGTCGCCACCGTTGGGTCTGGCCCGGTAGGTGAGGCAACAGCCCATGTCGACGAGGAACACACTGTTGGGGAACATGTGCCAGTCGTACATGGCCCCTTTCAACTGCTGGTCGGTGAGCTCGGGGTAGTCGATGCCGACGGCCCGGGCATGCTGTCGGCGGAGCTGCTGGTAGATGGCGTTTCCCGTCGGGCCGTCCCCTCCCTCGGTCATCCGCAACTCGGCCGCGGCGGCCAGGTCGGACTTCAGGTAGAGCGCGCCGAGCTCACGCAGCGAGTATTCGATGTTCCGGTAGATCGCCTCGGGATCGGCCCGGTACCCGGCACGGAGCTTGCTCGAGTCGCCATCCGGGCCGTACCGGAAGAGATCCGCATGCCGGGAGTGCAGCCGGAAGAGCTCGTTGAAGGTGGAGCCGTACTGCCGGCACTCGGTGATCGTCGGTGGCGTTGCGTGCTTGTCGGGACGGAGGAGTTGGGGGTGGGTGCCCGGGACGTGCCAACTCTCGATGAAGGCGTCGAGGGCCGTCTTCCAATTGGCCGGGAGGATGACCGACTTGTACCAGGCGACCCGCATCTCCTCGAGCTTGAAGCCATCCAGCCGTTCCGGCAGCGGGTCGAGGAAGTCCTCCAGCGGCTCGGCACCGCCGTCCAGGTTGATGAAGACCCATCCTCCCCATGTCCCGATCCGGCATTCGGCCAGGCAGATCTCCTCGGCCGGCCGGGGAACGAAGTGCTCGGCGTCGGCCTGATACTTGAGTGACCCGTCGAGGTTCCAACGCCAGGCGTGGAACGGGCAGCGGAACTCGGCGATCCGGCCCTGCCCGTTCACCAGCCGGGTCCCACGGTGGCGGCAGGCGTTGAGGTACGCCTTCAACCCGGCCTCGGTCCGGACCACCACCACCGACTGGTCCCCGATCTCGAAGTTGACGTACTGCCCGACCCGCTCCACCTCGTCGTGCCGGCAGGCGTTCAACCATGTCCGGGGGAAGAGGCGTTCGAGCTCGAGACCGAGGAACTCGGAGTCGAGATAGCGGCCCTTGGGCACGAACGCCGTGCCCAATCGCCATTGGTCAGGCACCTCGGGGCCCCCATCGAGGCCCGGCACCGGCATGGTGGTCATCGCCGACCCCTCTCTGCACTAGCCATCCTCGAGCCACTGCCCGATCCGTTCGGCCATCGCCGAGTCCCGGTCCTCTCCGGTGCCCCCACCCGACCACTGCCAGGTGGCCGCGGTGATGCCATGGCCGGCGAGTCGAGCCTGTTGCTCGGTGAGGGTCGGACCCCCGTCCGGGTGGGTGATGGCCAGGAGCACCGGCGGAGCCGGGTCGGCGGTGAGCGCAGGGGCCGGCAGAAGGTCGAAGTGCTCGGACAGAGCATCCACACAGATCACCGAGCCCACCCGATCGGCCCGGAGCAGGCCGGCCCCCAGGGCCACCACCCCTCCTTGTCCCCAGCCGATGAGCACCGGGCGGTCGAGGTCGAGGTCGTCGAGAAGATCACCGGCCTGCACCACCGCCCGGGTGAGGGAGATGGGGTCGGTCCCCAAGGACCCGGGTAGAGCCCGGTACCAGCAGATACCTCCGACCTCCATCCCGCTCGGGTAGAAGGCGTAGTCGCCGTAGGGGGCCACCACCCGTCCGACCATGCCGCTGGCCACCGCCACCCCGGTGAGTTCGTCGATCGAAGTCATGCCGTCACGGTGGAAGACGACCGCGGGAACTCCCGGAACTCCCGGGACAACTGCCTCACTGTCCCGATAGACGAGTTTCATCGGGGGCTGCCAACCCGGGGTGACCGCGCCCCGGCGTGCGCGCCGGCCAGGAACCCGAACACCATGCCGGGGCCGATGGTCGATCCGCCGCCCGGGTAACCCTCCCCGAACACTCCGTCGACACAGTTTCCCGCTCCGTAGAGGCCCCCGATGGGCCCAGCCGTGCCCAGAATCTGACCCTGGGTGCCGATGCGAGGTCCACTGTTGGTATCGAAGGTGGTGCCGACCAGGGAGATGGCATACAGCTGACCCCCGAGATCGAGGGGGTGCATGAGGGCGTTGGGCAGGTGATTGTCCGCGGCCCGGGGACCGTGGAAGGCGAACTCGACAGCCTTCGAGCCCCGACCGAAGTCGTCGTCCCTCCCCTGTTCGGCCATGACATTGAACTTTGTGATGGTGGCGGTGAGGGTCTCGGCGAACCCGGGAGACAGGTCCACTGGAGCGATCCCGGCGGGCATGGCCGCCCTCGACCGACTGCGAAGCCGTTGGCCCAGGGCCTCGGCCAGACCGTGGACCCCCGAGCCGGTGACCACGTGATCGGCCACCGCTCCGACCGGCGGGATCGGGTAGCGGCCCCCATAGCGTTCGGCCGTCCGTCGGTCATAGACCATGAACATCACCCGATTGATGTATTCGTCGTCCGCGAATACGTGGTGCACCCGCCCGCGCGACTCGTACTCCCGCTTCTCGCCGATGGCCCGGACCCCGAACCGGTTGACCATCACCATGCCGTCGCCGGGCATCGACCAGACATCGAGCACCGAGGTGGCGTAGTCGTCGACGGCCTCGAGTACCTGTTGGTTCCACCATCCGTTCTGCATGGCACCGAACTCGGCGCCGGCCCGCACCCCGATCCCCACCAGATCGCCGGTATTCGATGGGGTTCCCGAGCCACCGGCGACCGGACCGCGCAGGAAGCGCTGGCGGAGCTCGGGGCTGTGGGCGAAGCCGCCCGACCCGAACACCACTCCCCCATGGGCCCGGATGGTCCGACAGCGCGATCCGTCGTCCACCACCACCCCGGTCACCTCGCCGGCCTCCACCACCAGGTCGACGACCCGATTGCCCAGCCGGACCTCGGTACCCCGGCTGGCGGCGAAGGCCATGAGCTGGCGCACCAGCTCACCCCCGCTACCGGCCCCGCCGTCGGGCGCCACCGCCTGGATGCCCCGTCCCCGCAGGGCCCGGTTCTCGGGAAACTCGTAGTAGTCGGGGAACATCTGGCCGTCCCATGCCAACCAGGGAGACTCCATGTGGACCGCGTCGAGGACTCCCAGGCGGGCCATCACCTCGGCTCCCCGGTCGTAGTACGTCTCGAGCAGGGCGTAGTCCCCGGGCAGGAGCCCACAACAAGGAGCCTCGGGATCGTAGGCACCCGGATAGCCCACCCGGGCCATATAGGCCAGCGCTTCGTGGCGCTCATCGGCAATCCCGGCCGACTGCATCACCGCGTTCGCATAGATGTGGGCCACGCCACCCGAGCAGGCGGTGGTCCCCCCGGGCACCGGCCCCTTCTCACACACCACCACCGAGGCGCCGGTGCCGAGAGCGCCGGCCGCGGCGGAGAGGGCGGCGGCGCCACTGCCCACCACCACCACGTCGTGCTCCTCGGGAGCCGCGGTGCGGGCTGTCGCCGGTGAGGGCGGGATCCCGGGCCGGTGGGCGAGCCCAGCGAGATCGGCCACCCGCTGTCCCAGCGATGGCCGGTGTGCGCTTTCGGCCATTGTCGACGCCCTCCCGAGACCCAGACGATCTGCTCTTCCGATTGGCGACAGTTATAGCATCGCGACCGAACCTCAGGACCTCTGGACCGATGTCGGCACCGGCGATCAATCATCGGGTTCGAGGCGGGATCACACTGGCGTGCAGCCGGGGAACGGAGGGGGACATGGGATTGACGACCGACGACCAGCTGGCCGTCCGGCAACTGGTGGCCCGCTATAGCCACGCCATGGACAGCGGCGACGGAGCCGCGTTGGCCGAAACGTTCGTCGACGACGGCGTGTTCGACGCCGGTGGGCTGGTCCTCGAAGGACGCCCCGCGCTCGAAGAGTTCGCCCTGGGGTTTCCCAACTCGGTACGGGCACCCCGCCACGTGGTCTCCAACCTGGTGATCGATGGCGAAGGCGACCAGGCGACCGTGCAGGCGTACGTACAGCTCTATGCCCTGGTCGGTGACCCTCCCCGTCAGGAAGTCACCCACTCGGGCAAGTATGCCGACACCCTGGTCAAGGTCGACGGAAGCTGGCGGTTCGTGACGCGCACGTTCACCAAGGACGGGTGAGCTTCGAACGAGCCCCAGGGTCAGTCCGCCTGGCGGGCCGCCTCCGACTGATTCTCGGCCACCTGGCGCGGCCGCTGCCCACTCTTTTGGGCCATGAACTCGCGAACGTCGGTGGCCGAACTGGCGATCGAGGTGAAGTCGGCAGTGCTCTGGAGATGGACCCGCATGCCCATCGTCTCCCAGGCCCGCTTCACTCCGGCCTTCACCGTCATGATGGTGGTCAGCGGCATCTGGGCAATGGTCCTGGCCGTCTCCTCGACATTCGCCTCGAGTTCGGCTCGCGGAACCACCCGATTGACCAATCCCCATTCGCGGGCTTGCTCCGCCGACAGGGTCGGCGCCAGGTACAGGTACTCGTAGGCCCGCTTCCAGTTCATCAACATCCAGGGTTCGACCAGGGTCTGGGCGCCGGGCAACCCGAACCCCTGAGCCAGCGGCATCTGAAAATATGCGTCGTCCGAGGCGATGGTGAGATCACACATATGGCTATAGATGGTGCCGCCCCCGAGGCAGTAGCCGTGGACCTGGGCGATGGTCGCCTTGGAGAACTCCCAGAGTCTCAGCGGCGGCCAGAGGAAGAGGTCGTAGTTGTGCTTCTTCCAGGTCCGTTCCGGAGTCGGGCCGGTGGTGGGGTAGACGTCGGCCATCTCTTCGTGGCTCACGATGGCGTGGCCGGCGCAGAACCCCTTGCCGTTCGCCTTCACGATGAGGACCTTCACCTCCTCGTC
>JADGOI010000195.1 GCA_017883075.1 Acidimicrobiales bacterium | reverse complement strand
ACGACCGACCAAGGCACTGATGGAGGCGTCGGCGGCATCGTGTTCACTGCCGCCCTGTCCGAGGGTGACCCTCTTGATCGGGCTCATGTGGTTCTCCCTGTGTTCGAAGACGGCGCGAACTCTTCGCGCAGTTTGTGCTTGAGGATCTTTCCGGCCGGGTTCCGGGGCACGGCGGGAACCAACTCGAGCTGTTCGGGGATGGCTTGGACCCGCAAATCCCTCTCCTTCAAGAACTTCACCATCTCCTCGAGCGAGAACAACTCACCATCCTTGACCGCCACCACCGCACAGGCCCGCTCCCCCGTTTTGGCATCGGGCAGGCCGATGATGGCCACGTCGGCCACCGCCGGGTGGGCATAGAGGAGGTCTTCCACCTCCTTGGCCGAGATGTTCTCGCCGTTGCGGATGATGATGTCCTTCAACCGCCCGGTGATGGTGACGAACCCTTCGGCGTCCACGATCCCGAGGTCGCCGCTACGGAAGAACCCTTCGTCGTCGAAGGCGTCGGCGTCGAGGGACGGATCGAGATAGCCGCTGATCACCTGGGGTCCCTTCAACCGGATCTCGCCCTCCACCCCGGGAGGAGCCAAACTCCCGTCGAGGGCCACCACCTTGATGGTGACCCCGGGGGTGGCCGGGCCCTCGGTGTCGGCCAGCTTCTGGTCGGGATCGAAGGTCCGGGCCATGACCACGATGGGGGCTTCGGTGAGGCCGTACCCCGAAACGATGCCGACACCGCCGATCTCGGCTTTCAGGTCGTAGTGGAGCTGGGGTGGCTTGGGTGCGCCACCTCCGGGATAGGAGCGGATGTGGGGGAAGATCGATGCCCCACCCGACTTCCGCTGTGCCGCCAGGTAGGCCAGGTGGAATGGGGTGCCCGACCCGGCCAGGGTGACGTCGTGGGCGGCCAGGAACGCCGGCGTGGTCGTCGGGTCGAACGCTTCGGTGACCAACAGGGTGCACCCGGTGAACAGGGCCGCCATCAGCCAGCCAATGCCACCGATGTGAGTGAACGGGAAGACCAGGGCCGACACGTCGTCGGCGTTCATGTCGAGGCACTCGGCCATGGCCAACGCGGAAGCCATCACCGTAAGGTCGGTGTGCTGGGCACCCTTGGGTTCGGCGGTGGTGCCCGAGGTATAGAAGAGCCATCGAACCGGGGCATCAGCGGCGAACTCCGGCAGTGGCCGTACCTCGGGGAGATCGGCCGGATCGCCCTCGGGGAGCGAACGGTCGACCACCAGGACAGCCATCTTCGGGCGCCCCATCGCTACATGGTGGGCCATGGAAGCAAAGTCGAAGCCGCGGTAGACGGAGGGAACGATGAGCAACGATGCGTGGCTCTGCCCGGTGATGAAGCTGACCTCCCGACCCCGGTAGATGGGGATGAGCGGGTTCTGGCGGGCCCCCAGGCGGGCCAGGGCGCCGACCAACACCAGGGACTCGATCCACGTCGGGAGCTCCCAACTGACCGAAGTGCCTTCCCCCACCGAGTAGTCGGTCGAAAGACCGGCGGCCGCCACCAGGCAGGCCTGGCGATAGCCGGCAAAGGTCATCTGGCGTCCGGTGTCCTCGCGGGCCAGGACCGCATCGGGAGTCCGCACCGCCCGGCGCTCGATCAGCTCCCACAAAGAAGGCGCACCCACCCAGCCACGGCCGGTGGTCCGCTCCGCCAACTCCTCGATGAAATCGGTCATCACTCCCCTTCGGACCACAACTGATCGGTGCAGGTGTCGAGAACGTACAGCAGTGAGCCGGAGGCCGGCACCATGGCTGAGAAGCGCAACTCGTGCGCGCCCGTTCGGAGCTCCGCTTCAATCTGACGCACCGTCATATTGGCGACGACTGTAACAGGCGAGTTCACTGCGATAGCGGGTTCGAGCGCCTCGTCGAGTTCCCACACCACTCGGATCGGAGGAACTCCGCTCTCCTCGGTCGTCAGCGGCCCCGAGGTTCAACCCGTTCGACGGTCCCGATCCGGTCGATGGTCTTGTCGAACGAAGCGATCTTGCTCACTCCTGTGCTTTCCGCACATGCCACGAGGTACGCCTCAGCGAAGTCCAACCGGTCGGTCTCGTACACCTCGACGGCGCGTAGCAGAAGCGCCGTGTCGACGCTTACCACCGACGCCAGCGCGAGGAGAGACCGGATCGCTTCGGCGACCTGCTCCCGCGGCGCGCCGTAGAATGACTCCAGCACAGAGACGGTCTCAGCCGCCACGAGATCGGTAAGCAGCAGCTCAGATTCTCGGCGTAGGTACGCGGTCGCCCGAGCGGCCATCTCGGGCGGGTCGCCGGTGAGATGCCGGACGAGGACATTCGTGTCGACGAACGGGCTCAATGGCGCTTGGCGGCGCGGGCCGCTCGAGTCTTGCGAATGACGTCGTCCCACGCGGCATTGCGCCTGGCGGCCGGGACCCTGACCGTGTCGGCCAGGCTCAAGAAGTCCGGCGTGCGAGCCAAGACGGCGCGGTTCCCCTCGACCCGGAAGACGACTTGGTCCCCTTGCTTGATACCCAAGGCGTCGCGCACAGCCTTCGGAACGGTCACTTGCCCCTTGGAGGTGACCCTCGCCGCAGCATCCATCATGCCTCCTTACATCTACCTATTCAGTAAGGATAGTGCAACTCCGGCGGCGCTCGCCTGGACGGCGCCCAGCTTGGGCCAACGGCTGTGCCCTACCGTTGGACGCCGACCGCACGTAGGGAAGTCATCGGGGCCCGCCCATCACCTACGACCACAACTGATCGGTGTAGGTGTCGGTGCCGGGGACGGTTCCGATGAACGGTGACGCCCACAGCAGTCGGCCCAACCCCGACGAGGCCAGCGCCTCCCCCTGCCCGGCGAAGACCGCCTCCCACGAGCCGGCCGGTGTGTCATCGAGGAACCACAGCAACAGCAGACGCCGATCGGCCGCCGCGTCGCGGGGGACGTCGCCGGGGGCATCGGCCAGTAGCGGCAGCGGTGAGAAGGCCAGCACGGTGGCCACCGACGAGCCGGGGAGCACCGAGGGGAGATAGACGTCGCGGTACCAGGCCGCCAGCTGGTCCGGCTCCACCCCGTCCACCGGCTCGGTGAACACCGAAACCACGCCGGCAAACCGGTGGTCGAGTGTCAACTCGGCCGGAACCCCGTCGTCGTCACGACGGTGTTCCCATTCGAACCGGTAGAGGCCTGTGTGAATGTGATCCCGCTGATCGAACATACGCCCGGCGGCGTGGAGCACGTTGACCTGGTCCACCGCCCACCGGTTCCACTCGGCGTGATGGCCGTCGAGGACGTAGTACACGCCCAGATAGCTACCGACCTGGGGGTCGGCCGAAATCGGAGACGGGCCCTCGGGAAGTCGCAGCTCCTTCAGGTCGGAGGTGGCCACGAAGCGGGCACCGGAGAAGTTGTAGGCGCCGATTTGGCAACCGGCATAGAAATGATCCCGCTCGTACCAGCGGTTGTAGGCCACCTGGTGACCCTTGTGCGGCTCCACCAGGGTGTACAGCATGGTGCCCAACCGGATCGGGTCGTCGGTGACCCCTCCGGTGGCAGGTATGGATCGTTCGGTCATGGATTCCTCACTGTTCTCGCACTTGAACTGCGTGAACGGGTCGTGCCTGATCGACCCGTTCGGCCAGGGCTCGCTTGTCCACCTTCATCATCGAGGTGAGCGGCAGGGACTCGACCACCGCCAGCCGGTCGGGCGCCTTGTAGTCGGCCAGCGACCCGGTGGCCCAGGACCGGAGGTCG
>JADGOI010000194.1 GCA_017883075.1 Acidimicrobiales bacterium | reverse complement strand
AGCGACCCGATGAAGCGTCAACCACCCGAGAGCTGGTGTTGGCATGACCACCGCTGGCAATCAGGAATCCCCCGGCTTCAGCCGTGGGGAGGATGTCAAGCCTACCGTCTCCGCCTCAGGCGGTGAGGGACTGCTGGGCCCGCCTTCGCCGTGAGACCCGTTCCGAGTGCCGGGACGCCCGGATTTTCGCCGCGCGCCCTACTGTTGGTCTTCGGGGATCGGGTCCCACCACTGACACCACCACTCGGCACCGACCAGGATGCGCAACTTCTGGTGCCAGCAGTACGAGATCTCCTTATACGGTTCGAGGTAGAAGCGGCAGTTCTCACACTTCTCATCGCCTGAAGGCTTGCCCTTCAACACGGCATTGTCGGCGAGATGGCGCAATTCGATCGACAACTTCTCGTCGATCGGCTTGGGTTCGGGATCTGGGATGACGTAGTCGGACACGACAGCAACGTACCGCAACTTCGGTTGCCGTCGTGCACCCCTCCGGATCCGATTCGACCCTGTCTGCGAAGGCATTGGGAGTCGGATCTCTCCGTCGTGGGCGATGCTCCCGGTGAGTGAATCGTGGCCTGAACCACCGTGTTCGATGGAGCCTCCCGCGCGCTTGCGTGCGCGGCACCGGTTGGTTCGGACCGGATGCCGATCCGCGATCGCAACGTCGAGGTGAACCGCATTTTCCTCGGAGTCGAAGGCGTTCAGACAGGCAGCGGTCGTTGAGGCGATTCGATTGCGAGCGCGCCGTGGGTGGCATCGACAACCGGCGTTCGTCGCCTACGCTCCGGCGACCGCCCAGAGCCGACGGGAATCGGGCACCCCTTTGAGGGTATGGGCGCCACGATCGACGAAGGCGATCCCCGCTCCCTCGACCACGTCGACGACGGTGTTGGACACCAGGACCTCACCGGTGGCGGCGGCGGCCGCCACCCGCGCCGCCACGTGCACGGCGATGCCCCCGATGTCGGAGCCGCGGCGCTCGACCTCACCCGCATGCAGTCCGGCGCGCATCTCCACCCCAAGGTGGCCGGAGCCGTCGCGTACCGCCAGGGCGCAGCGAATTGCCCGGGTGGGTCCATCGAAGGTGGCAAGCATCCCATCGCCGGTGTCCTTCACGAAGGATCCGCCGAATCGCTCGAGCTCCCGGCGAACAAGCGCGTCATGATCGCGGAGGACCTGGGTCCAGCGGCGGTCGCCCAAGCGAGCAGCCGTGATGGTGGAGTCGACGATGTCGGTGAAGAGGATCGTGGCAAAGACCCGGTTCGGACCTGGCTCGAAGCGGTCCCCGGTGATGAACTCCTGGATCTCGTCGGCGAGCCCGTCGAGATCTCCGACGTAGGGAACCACGTCGTCGCCCGGCAGCGCCATGAAGCGGGCCCCGGGGATGCGTTCGGCGACATACTGGCCGTGCTCCACGCTCGGGGCCATGGTGTCCTGGCGGTGCAGCACCAATGTCGGCGCCGTGATGCGAGGCAGCAAATGGCGGAGGTCGGCCTGGGAGATGATCGAGGCGAGCACGGCCGCGGTCGCCGGGGCAGCACCGCGCTTGGACGCCCGCGACCACCAGCGTTGGAACTCGGGGTCGTCCGCGGCGCTGGGGGCGAAGAGTCGCAGGTCACTCAGATCGCCACTCTCCTCGTCGGGGCGGTCGGGATCGAGCCCGGCACGGAACTCCTCCATCAGGTCCAAGGGGACCCCGAATACATAGTCGTCCGCCTCTGTGTAGCGGGCCGACGGGTTGACCACCACCAGCGACTCGGTGCGCTCGGGATGCTCGGCGGCGAATATGAAGGCCGGGAGGGATGAGCCCGAGGCCGCCAGCACTACGGCCCGGGTCGAGCCCACCGCGTCCATCACAGCCAGGGCGTCGTCGACCCACGCATCGAAGGTCAGTTCAGCGAGGTCGGCCGGGGTATCCGACAACCCGACACCGCTGGGGTCGAATCGGATGACCCGGCCGCATGCGGCGAGGCGCTCGGTGTAGCGGCGCCACTGGGGCTGCTCGCCGGCCTCGTCAATGGAGATGAACGTGCCGCATCCGACATCCAGAATGTCCACCTCGCCGTCGCCCCACACCTGGTAGCCGATGTGGAGGCCTCCTCTACGCGCGTAGTGGGTTTCGGGCGTCTCCATCGCGCTGTAGTCTGCCGCATCCCGTGCTTGGGTACCGTGGCCGACCGAACAAGGCAGGCCGACCCTCGCTCACCGGATGGGGGCGGTCGGGCCAACTGGTTCATGGACCCACGTACATCCCACTACATCGGCGGCTCTCGGCCAGGCTGGTGGGCGGGTGCTACAACGGGTGTCAGTGAGCCCGACGAAAGATCCAGGTGTGGCGGCCTCCGAGCCGCCATCGAGGACCCCGGCGGTGGCATTCACCGTGAGACGGGTCCCTGTCAGCCGGACCATCGGCCTGCGTCAGGCCGTGCTCCGGCCGCAGCACGTAAAGGTCGAGCACCTCGCTCTCCCCGGAGACGACGAGCCGGCCACCGTCGCTTTTGCCGCCCTCGACACCGGGGACGCCGTCCTGGCGGTCGCCCGCATCGGCCCAGAAGCACCGCCGTCCTCCCTTGACGCTTCCATCCCGCCCGGCACGCCGGCCTGGCGGCTACGGGGAATGGCGACCCGGCCGGATGTTCGCAACCTGGGCATCGGATCTGCCGTGCTCCATGCGGGCATCGACCATGTCATCTCGCTCGGGGGTGGCCTGCTCTGGTGCAACGCCCGCACCCCGGCGATCGGTCTCTATCGCCGCGCCGATTTCATCACGTCTGGCGAAGAGTGGGTCGATCCTCTCATCGGTCCGCACGTCCTCATGTGGCGGTGGGTGCTTCCGGGCTGAGAGCGACAATTCCCCGATCCGAGTGCGTTCCACTCGTTAGACTGGTCGTGTGCAGAACGGTCGGCCTCATCCAGTTCTCGCACATGCCGCCCCGCTCGCCGCTGTCGCCTTCTCGATCCTCGCGTTGTTGGTTCTTCCACTTTCGTTCCTCGGGACCTCCTCGGCAGTCGCATCCCCGCCTTCGGGGGGCCTCTTCGCCGGCGGGGGCGTCAGTGGTTACGGCGATGCCGCGACCTACGGAAGCTTCAGTGGGGTAACCCTGGCGTCACCTGCGGTGGGGATGGCGCCGACACCGAGTGGCAACGGCTACTGGGTCACCGCCGCCGACGGTGGGGTGTTCGCATTAGGCGATGCCGGCTTCCATGGTTCGACCGGTGGCATCAAGCTCTATGCCCCGGTAGTCGGTATGGCCGCCACTCCCGACGGCCAGGGGTACTGGCTCACCGCACTCGACGGCGGGGTGTTCGCGTTCGGCGATGCCGGCTTCCATGGTTCGACCGGAGCCATGAGGCTGAATCAGCCGATCGTCGGCATGGCCGCCACGCCTGATGGCGGCGGCTATTGGCTGGTGGCCTCGGACGGCGGGATGTTCGCATTCGGCGACGCGCAGTTCTACGGGTCGACGGGCAATATTCAGCTCGTCCAACCCATCGTCGGCATGGCTGCCACTCCTGACGGTCGTGGTTATTGGCTGGTGGCCTCCGACGGCGGGATCTTCGCATTCGGCGACGCGCAGTTCTACGGGTCGGCCGCCAATCTGAATATCGGCACGTCGGTCACCGGCATCGCCCCGACCCACGACGGCCATGGCTACTGGCTGGTAGCGGCAACCGCAGGGGTATTGCCGTACGGGGATGCCCAATTCCTCGGCCCATCCCCCAACAACCCGCCGTTTTC
>JADGOI010000193.1 GCA_017883075.1 Acidimicrobiales bacterium | reverse complement strand
CCCAGGGCGGTGCCGATCCCGCGGGTCATATTCAGGATTCCCGAGGCGAGGCCTGACTGCCGGGCGGGTATGGAGGCCATGATGCCGGCGTTGTTCGGAGGGATGAAGAGCCCGAGCCCCACGCCGACCATGGCCAGGAGTGCAACGAAACCGTGCGTCGTCGGGTGCAACACGCCGAGCCCCACCAACCCCACGACCACCAGGACCATCCCCCCCACCCCCGGCGGCCCGACCCCCACCCTGTCGGCCAAACGACCGGCCAGAGGGGCAATGACGCCCAAAGCCAACGGCATGGCCATCAACTCGATCCCAGACCGCGCCGAGCCGAACCCGTACCCCCGTTCGAGCAGGAACGGCACGATCACCAGAACCCCGAACATGACCACAAAGGAGAGCATCCCGCTCACGATCCCGGCACTGAAACGGACACGCCGGAACAGGGATACGTCCACCATCGGGTCGGGATACCTCCGTTCCCGGGCCACGAACCCGATGCCGAGGATCACCGCAATCCCGATGAGTCCCAGAAGCAACGGTGAGGTCCACCCTTGCCCATTGCCCAGCGAGATCACCGACACCAGGGCGACCACCGCCGGGAAGAACAGGGCGAAACCGGACCAGTCGAATCTGACCCGGGCCTGAAGGTGCCGGCTACGGGGGATGAACAGCAATCCGGCAATCACCCCGACCACCCCCACCGGAACATTGACCAGGAACAGCAGCCGCCATCCTCCCGCCGCCAGCAACAAGCCGCCGACCGACGGCCCGAATGCCAAGCCCAGCGCTTGGGCCGCGCCTTGGACCCCGATCGAACGTCCCAGCCGGTGGGCCGGGACGGCCAGGGCGATGATGGCCACACTGTTGGCCTGCAACATGGCCGCTCCGATGGCCTGGAGCACCCGGAACCCACACAGAACATACAGATTGGGCGCCAGGGCACACAGGGCCGACCCGGCAATGAAGATGAGGAACCCGTAGACGTACAGCAGTTTGCGGCCGACCATGTCGGCGAAACGGCCCACCGCGGCAACGGTGGCCACCAACACCAGGAGGTAGCTGAGACCCACCCAGGTGACTGCTCCCACCCCGACCCCGAACGACCGCTCGAGGGTGGGGAACGCCTGGGTGACGATGCTGGCGTCGAGCTGTCCCATGAAGGCGCCGATGCACACCGCCCCGACGGCCAGGCGGTAGGCCCCGGGTCGTTCCCTGATCGAGGCGGGACGGCGTGGCTCGATGATGAGTTGGCGCCATCCGCTCGGCTTTGGTTCGGCGCAGGGTTCGGCGCAGGGCTCCACCCATCTCATGCTGCACGATGCCGAGGAAGAAGTCGAATAGCGAATATCGATGGTTTTGATACGATTTGTAAATGGATCTACGCAGACTCGAGCATTTCTTGGCTGTGGCCGACCACCAGGGATTCACCGCCGCCGCCAGGGCCGTGTCCGTCTCCCAGCCCGCCCTGTCACTGGCGGTCAAGGAGTTGGAAACCGAACTGGGCACTGCCCTCTTCCACCGTCTGGGCCGGCGGGTGGTCGTGACTCCGGCCGGGGCGGCGCTGATCGGACCCGCCCGTCAGGCACTCCGGGACGTGGAGACGGGCAGGGCGGCGGTAGCCGCAGTCGCCGGGCTGGAGTCGGGCAGCCTGGCCATCGCCAGCCTCCCCACCTTGGCCGCCGACCCCCTGGCCGGGATCGTCGGCCGGTTCCGTGGCGATCACCCTGCGGTAACGGTCGACCTGGCCGCCCCCGAGGATTCAGCCGGCGTGGTGGCCATGGTGCACGACGGCCGTAGTGAACTCGGAATGACCGACTCCGACCGGCTACCCGAAGATCTGGTCGTCCATCCCATCGGGGAACAGGCACTGCTGTTGGTCCTGCCACCGGGGATGGTGCCGTCATCGTTGCGGAGCCCTGCGGGGGTGCACGCCAGCGTGGCCCTCACCGCCCTGGTCGACCTCCCCTTCGTGGCCGCGCCGACCGGTACCTCCACCCGTCGCCTGCTCGATGAGGGTTTCGCCACCGGGCCCGGCCCGCGGATCGCGGTCGTGACCGCTCAACGCGACGCCATGCTGCCGTTGGTCCTCGCCGGCGCGGGAGTGGCCCTGGTGCCGGAGGCCACCGCCATGGTGGCCGAACTACACGGTGCCACCGTGGTGCGTCCCGATCCCCCGGTCACCCGATCCATCGTGCTCATCCATCAGCGGGGACAGTTGGCCCCGGCCGCCCGCCGCTTCGTCGAGTTGGCTGCCGTCGACGCCTTGTGATGGTGGAGCACTCCCCTGGTTGGCTACCCTGGCCTGATCACGGATCAACCCCCATCAGATTCCGCCGGCCGGACCGGGCCCGTCCAGGTGGACTTCCACTTCGACATCATGTGCCCGTGGGCCTACCAGACCTCGTTGTGGATGCGCGAGGTTCGTGACGCGGCCGGCATCGATGTGAGGTGGCGCTTCTTCAGTCTCGAAGAGATCAACCGGGTCGAAGGCAAGAAGCACCCGTGGGAACGGGAGTGGTCCTATGGCTGGTCGATGATGCGCATCGGTGCCCTGCTCCGACGGACGGACAGCGATCTCCTCGACCGGTGGTATCAGGCCGCGGGCCACGCCCTCCACATCGAGGGCAAGAAGCCGCACCGTCCCGAAGTGGCCGAGGAGTTGCTCGGACAACTCGGTCTCGACCCGGGGCTGGTGCGGGTGGCCATCGACGATCCCACCACCGGCGACGAAGTGCGCGCCGAACACGACGCGGTGGTTGCCCTCGGAGGGTTCGGCGTACCGACACTGGTGTTCCCGGACGGACAGGCCCTCTTCGGTCCGGTGCTCATCGATCCTCCCCGGGGGGATGCCGCGATCCGATTGTGGGAGCACGTCACCGGCTGGCTCGAGTTCCCCCATCTCTACGAGCTACAGCGCCCCAAGCAGTCGGGTGACATCGATGCCATCTCCACTGCGTTCTCTCCCTATCTCGACGCTCGTGACTGGGTCTCCATTCAGAACGCCACGCCCTAGTTTCCGACCATTTCCGGTGCCGTGCCGATACCGGCATCGCCCAAGGGTGGCTGTATCGAGGGTCGCCCCGAGGACGCCGGGCGCCATTCGGGGGCACCTTCGGGCTGCAGATCAGATAATCTGATTACATGACCGAGATCAGCGCCACAGACGCCGCACGCAGGTTCGCTGACCTCCTCGACGCGGTGGAACACCGCGGAGAACGGATCACCATCGTTCGACGGGGCAAGGCGGTTGCCCTGATCGAACCCGTCTTGAGTGGACGCGGCTCAGATGTAAAGGCGATGCTTCGTCGACACAGGGTTGATTCGCGCTGGCGCGCTGAGTTGGCGGCCGTCCGTGACCTCGTGACAGTGGAGGAGCGAAGCTGACACGGCTGCTGTTCGACACCACGTTCCTCATCGATGTCGAACGTGCCGGTAGCGAACTCGACGAGGCCGTCGACAACGACGACGACGTAGCCATCGCCGCGATCACCATCGCTGAGCTTCGGGTCGGCGTTGAGCTTTCCCAGGGCAAGGCGCGGATCAGTCGTCTGGCGTTTGTTGACGACGTCCTCGCAACCATTCCCGTGATCGACTACGACGTTGACGTCGCCGAGGCCCATGCGCACCTGCTCGTTGTCGTTGGCCACCAGGGTCGGCCCAGGGGTGCTCATGACCTCATGATCGCAGCCACCGCTTTGGCCTCTCAACGAACCGTCCTCACCGCTAATCAAACTGCTTTCACGGATCTCCCAGGTGTGGCGCTCCGCCGGCACCGGTGA
>JADGOI010000079.1 GCA_017883075.1 Acidimicrobiales bacterium | reverse complement strand
CTCGCGAGGGGCAGCATCACACGGTCCCATCGTCTAGAGGCCTAGGACATCACCCTCTCAAGGTGGAGACACGGGTTCGAACCCCGTTGGGACTACCAGAAAAGTGCAGGTCAGCCGGGATAAATATCACGGTTTTCTTCTTGCTCGGATCAGTCCTGACCATCCATCGCGCGTCCATCGCGCGGAGCAATCGGCACAACGTCCGCAGGCGTCGCCAAATCGGCCAGGGCAGCCGCCAGCGCCTGGTCCCGGTCCTCACTTGCCCTCGAAGACGAGGGCTACGCAGTCGAGGATGTGGCCAGTGGTGAAGAAGCGGTAGCCCGCTTCACCGAGGATCCTTCCGAACTGGTGCGGGAGATGGTTGCCTTGGAGTGCCGCCTGGTGGCCATCAAAGCCAGGTAGCGACGGAGCATGATCCGGTCGACATCTGCCGGGCCCTGCGCCCCTCCCCGGCCGGCCCACTCGGCAAACCGCTCGGCGTCCCGGGAGTAGGACCGCACCGACGCCGGGGACAGCGCCGACCGACCGGCGGAACGCTTCGAGCTCCCAGGTCACGGGAGAACAGTACCGGCACGGACACGACACGCCCGTCAGCCGCAGTTGCGCCGCCCGATCGCCGCGTCGACAATTCCCCCGAGGAGTTGGCCGGAGGGCTATCGTCATGGCGTGAGGTGACCATTTCTGTGGTTTTCGGCTGGCCGCGACCGATATCAGAATTGTCTTCACGAGCCCGACAACAGACGTTTTCGGCCACAGCCCAAGGGGGAATATGTCTGATCGAATCGACCGGCGCTCGTTCTTGGCCCGGGGGGCGGCCACCGGGGCCGGCATCGCCGCCATCGGAACATCGGGCGGCCTGTTGGCCGCATGCAGTTCGGGCTCGGGTTCCTCGAAGTCCGCGACTGCTACCCACCCGAGTGGCATCTCCACCTCCACTCCCAAACCGGGTGGCCAGCTGATCTTCGGTGTCGAAGCCGAGGACACCAGTTTCGACCCCACCTGGGGCACGTTCGATACCACCGGGATCATGTACGCCCGCACGGTGTTCGACCCACTGGCCGCTGTCGCCGCCGACGGCTCGGTGCAGCCCTACCTGGCCGAGTCGATCACCCCTAACGCCGACTACACGGTGTGGACGATCACCATGCGTCCCAACGTGCATTTCCACGACAACACCCCCTGCGACGCCGCGGCGGTGGCCTACAACTTCAGCGCACAAAAGGCTTCGGGCCTGACCGGGCCGGCCGTGACCACCATCGACACCATTACCGTGACCAGCCCACTTGTGGTCACGGTGACCATGAAATCGCCGTGGGTGCCCTTCGACTTCTACTTGGCCGGTGGCATCGGCGGCCAGATCGCCTTCATCGCCGCGCCGAGCATGCTGAAGGACCCCCAGCACGCAGGAAAGCCGGTAGGCACCGGCCCGTTCGTCTACGAAGTGTGGAATCCCAACGACCACTTCACCGCCACCAAGAATCCCCACTACTGGCGACCCGGCTTTCCCTACCTCGACAGCATCACCTACAAGCCCATTCCCGACGGCAGCCAGCTGCTGGCCAGCCTCATGTCGGGGAGCGTGGACATCATCCACACCTCCATGCCAACGGTGACCAGCAGCCTCCGCGCCGACACCTCTTTGGGCTACATCGACGACTCGGTCCATGTTGCCGGTGAGCCGGACATGAACTGTCTGCTCCTCAATCTCTCCCAACCGCCGTTCAACAACCTCAAGGTTCGCCAGGCGGCGGCCATGGCCGTCAACTCCGCCCTGTACACCCAGGTCATCGACAAGGGAATCAGCCCGACCTCCAACGGGCCGTTCGTCAGCGGATCGCCCTACTTCGCACCTACCGGCTACCCGACACCGGACCCGGCCAAGGCCAAGCAATTGGTCCAACAGGTGCGACAAGAGACGGGCAAGCCGGTGTCGGTGACCATCGACCACACGCCCGACGCGAGCACGACAAAGATTGCCGAGTTTCTCCAGCAACAGCTCAACACGGTGGGCATGCAGGTTACCCTCAGCCCCGTCCAACAGGGCAAGCAAATCAACACCGCCCTGTCCGGCACCTTCGAGGCACAGGCGTGGCGGCAGTTCGGGGCCATCGACCCCGACTTGAACTACATCTTCTGGAGTCCGACCAACATTAATCCGGTGTTCTCCATCAACATGGCCCGCAATACCGACCCGGCCATGGAGGCGGCACTGATCCAGGGCCGCCAATCCCCCGCCCAGGCCGATCGAACGGCCGCGTACCAAAAGGTGGGGAGGTTGATGGGTTCGGACATCCCCTACATCTGGACGGGTCGCGCCGTGTGGTCGTGCGGTGCTCAGCCCAAGGTGCAGAATTTCGCCAATCCGACCACGCCCTCCGGGGCCAAGGCCTTCCCGTTCATCACCGGTGCGGTCTGGCCCACCCAGATCTGGATCGGCTCCTGAGCCCGCACACCTTCGATCCGAGGCAGTCGCGGCTGGCCTTCGCATCATGGGCATAGACCGGCCGGGCTATGGCTTGTCGAAGCCCGGCCGGTCCGCACAATCGCTGATTGGATCCCCGAGGCATTGGCGGTAGTCGACCATCTGGGCATCGACCAGTTCGTCACAGTGGGTACATCAACTGGTGGCGCATATGCGCTGGCGCTTGCCGCACTGGCACCCTGTGGGTGCCGAGAACCGCATCCACGCCTGTGGGGTGCACAAACTCGAGTTCGCCGATGACCAGGGATTCTCTACTTCCATCGACGTCACTGCCCACCGCTGGTGCTACTGGATGAGAGACGCTCGTGCCGCGGTCGGGATCCGGAGGGTCTTGAGATGCAACGTCCTTGGCGAGGTGTGAGCCGAGATCGAGCGCACCTACGGCCTAAGCGTCGTCGAAGGCCGTGAGGGTAAAGGGATGCCCGGGTTGAGCAGAGCGGAACTGGAGCGCACCACACGAGAGCGGTGGGCAGAACCCCCTACGGATCACCCTCGCCCGCATCGTGCGTGAGGCATCGGTCGCCTCAAAAGACGAAGCAGAGTTCGTCCGGCGCCTTCGGGGGAGCGGGGCGCTCGTGCGATCCCACTTCGAGACCGGTTGAGGACACACCAGTTCAGAGGCAGCATGTGCAGTAACCGTTCACATGACACCGATGAAGTCCGCCGCCATGCCTGCCGCTGTTTGGGATTCGGCTACTGGATGGATCGATGGGCCGGTCCACCGAGTTCAGCACTCGCTTCGCTGCTGCGACAAGCGTCACTTCGTGAATCCTCGGCAAGCTGAGGATTCCGTGCAGGTCGAGATCGAGCAGAGAGAGGGTCACGCCGGACGACGGGCGTCTCGTTGTGAAACGCCAGTGCGGCCGCCAGATGGCGGTATTGATGGCTTCAGGTCAAACACGGGCGTCGAGACGACGGCCCCTCACCAGCATCACGACGGCCAGGACGAGCACGGCGACACCGGCGATGAGGAGCGGTACCTGACCTCGTGATCCCCAGGCCAGCCCGGCCCACAGCGACGCGATGAAGGCACCCGCTCCGGCGATGCCCCCGTAGGCTCCTAGCGCGGTGCCGACTTGGTCCGGAGGAACCAGGTCGGCGATCCATGCTCGACTCACCCCGTCGGTCAGGGCGGTATATCCGCCGTAGACCGGGAAGAGCACCCAGAGCCAGGCGCTGGTGTTGATGATGCCGAGGCCGGTGTAGGCCACACCGAACAGGAGTAGCCCGACGGCGAAGACGATCCGTCTTGGGACCCGATCCGAGATGACGCCAGCCGGGTAGCTGAGGGTGGCATAGCTGAGGTTGTACAGCACATAGAGCACGACCACTCCGGTGAAACCAAATCCGAGGTCGGTGGCTCGGAGAAGCAAGAGCGTGTCGGAGAAGTTCACGAGCGCGAACGCGCCGAGGAGTGAAACGACCTTCCAGTAGCTTCGGGGTAGCCGGGCTGGATGGAGCCCAGGCCACACGTGGGCTTCGTCGGGTTCGGGGACGGGGTGGGGTCGTTCGCGGACGAAGAGGATGAGCCCGACACTGATGGCGGCGGGGATGAACGCGATGAAGAAGAGCGGGCGGAGCTTATGCCCGATCAACTGGTAGAGGCCGAGTCCGATGAGCGGGCCGACGACGGCGCCGGCGGTGTCCGCGGCCCGGTGGAAGCCGAAAGCCCGACCTCGATTAGCAGGCGTCGAATCGTCTGCGATCAGCGCGTCCCGAGGCGGTCCGCGCATGCCTTTCCCCATGCGATCCGTGAACCGGCCGACGAGGACAAGTGGCCACCCGCCGGCAAGTCCGATGAGAGGCTTGCTGATCGACGAGACGGCGTAGCCGGCCGCGACCAGCGGGCGGCGCCGGCGGAGGTCGGCCAGACGGCCTGACACGATCTTCGATATCGATGCCGTGGCTTCGGCCACACCTTCGATGAGCCCAAGAATCGCGGGCGACGCACCCAACACCGACGTGACGAATAACGGGAGTACCGGATAGAGCATCTCCGAAGCTGTGTCCTGGAAGAACGAGACGAGTGACAAGACCCGGATGTTGCGACTGAGGCGCTTGGGGTTCTCAACATCGGTCACGCTGCACTTCTTACGTTGAGCCTGATCCGCTTCACCGGCGAATCAACAGAAGCAAGACTCGGATGAGCCCGCTGGTGATGTCGCAAGTGGAAGGGCACCAATGCCCGATCAGGCGGCGGCACTGGCGTTTCGGAGCGAGGTCGACCATCATTCACCTTGCCCAGGCTAATGACGGCGAGATACCCAAACCGTCCCTCTCGGGTGACCCCATCGGCATAGCTCGCCGATCGATGGCGTCGACCTGACGAACATGTCTGTTGTTGCCGCCGCTGTGATTCGCAAGGACTCCGGGGCCGCATCCACCGTCAGCTCGAGGATGGGGTGGCACCCCTCTTTGTGGTGGCCGACATCCTGGCGTCGCATCCCGCTGCCAGCGGGCATGCGGGTGATGATTGCTATTGACTCGGCGGCCGCCATGGTCGGAGGAGCCGCGTTTGGGAGTCGCGACTTGGATGGCATATGACCGGCCAAGAATCGCCGCTGGGGCGCTCGTGCCCGCGATGCCGCACAGAATGACGTTGCTCGGAGTCCGCGGGTCTTCAATATTCGCATCCGATTGGGCGCAATGCGGATAGGGGTGCCCAGCTGCTCCCTTGCGACGGGCAGAGCCTGGGACCTTGCGTCGACGATCGCGATGCTAGCTACCTACTGGCTCGGTGCTCTCAGGAGGCTCGGACGCTCCATGGGATGCAGGCGCAAGAGCTGTCGTTGTCTGGAGCGGCGGGCTCGCTCGGTCGGCCCGGTGTTCTGTGCCCGAATCTATGAGACCGACGCATAGTGGGCCTGCGGCGGCGTTAGCATGTTCAGAGGTCGGAAGGAGGATCATTATGGCCACAACTAGCACTGGCTCTGCCGCTGGCCGCAAGGGGCCGGCAACCGTCCGCACGGAAGAGACACCCAATCCCGCCGGCGACCACGCCCCGGGCGGCTACGTCCTTCCTTTCGTCCATGCGCGCATCCCGGCACCGCTTGTACAGATCGGATTCTGGGGTGGTCTTGCCGGCACCGTGGCGTTCGGCGTCATCGATCTCCCGCTGGCAGCCCTCGTCGGCGTGGGGGTAGTCGTGGCTCGTCACCGACGCTGTCGCTGACCGATTTCTCCGAGAGCACCACTCGGGGTGTGGCAACTGAGCCATCTTCCTCAGCACGTTTGGGGTAGGGATACGAAAGAATTCATCCAATGCTCACCTGTCGGTTTCGATCCCGTTCCCATTCGTTCACGTTTCATCCTTACCATCGAAGAAGCACCCAAAGTGTCGGACGAATGGGAGAGCTTCGATGGAAATATTCTTGCAGCGACTGCTCCTTGAGCTGGCGGCCATTGCGCTCCAGGTGGCCATCATCCGATTGGTCAGTTGGATTCGTACGCGCTCAGCCGAGGCAAACCCAACTGAGGGGATCGCCTTGGCGGCATGATTCTGGGGGTTGGTCGAGCTCCCCGTCTGGGAGGCAGCAACCCCACTCCGGTTGTGAACCCTTTCTCGGGGTTGCATGAATCCCATTGGAATGCTCCGCAGGGTCAGCGATGCGCCTCGAACTGTAGCGACGGCCATGGGCGATGCCATTGGGGCCACGGTTGGCTCCGCTCTCGACCGAGTGAACCCAGGTCGGCGCCCCCGGCGCGTCTGGGTGGCCGATGGACGGGCGCACATCGAGGTTCGCGCTGTCTGTCGTCCGGACCAAGTGCACGTAGCTCGGCACGTGGAGCGGGCATTGCGCGACGTCGAGGGCGTGCACTGGGCGCAGGTCAACGCCGTCGTCGGCCGAGTCGCCATCGTCTTCGACCCCGAGGGCGTCGATACCGACGACCTGCTCGGTGTCATCGAAGGGGTCGAAGAGGCTCACGACGTTCACGAAGAGCGCTTCGCCCACGATCAGCCCGAGCACCCAGGAGACTTCGAACCGATCCGGCGCAATCTCATCGCGATCGGCGCGGACGTAGCAGGCCTCGGAGCCAGTGTCGTTGGACAGCTCCTTCGGGCCAGCCCGTTTCCAACGGAGCTGGCATCGATCGTCTCGCTGGCGGAGAGTGAACCCCGAATTCGTCACTTCCTCGAGAATCACCTCGGCGTCCCGGCCACCGATCTCGGCCTCGGACTCTCGAACGCATTCGTCCAGGCCATATCCCAAGGTCCTCTCGGGCTTGTCGTTGACATGACCCACCGAGCCAATGTCGTCGGTGAGCTCCGGGCGCGCCGGTCCACCTTCGCCCGGCGCGAGCGGGAAATGTGCCATCAAGACGACGATGAATCAATTGGGGCAATCTCGTACGAGGCGCGCCCAGTGCCACTGCCGAGTGGGCCCGTCGAGCGCTATGCGGACCGTGCCGCGTTTGCCTCATTGGGCGCCTTCGGGGTCGTTTTGGGCGCCACGGGGAGCCCCCGGCGTGCCGCTGGCGCCCTTGTGGCCGGTCTGCCAAAGGCCGCCCGCCTCGGTCGAGAAGCCTTCGCTGCCCATTTGGGCCGCGAGCTGGCCCGACGTGACGTCATCGTGATGGATGGCGCCGTCCTGCGCAGACTTGATCGCATGGATACTGTCGTCATCGACGCCACCGTCCTTCTGACAGGCCGGACTGTCGTTGGAACCGTGGAAGTAGTGCGCAACGAAGCGACAGAACTGGGAGTGGTTCACACCAAGCTTTCCGGCCTGTTCGATCCCTACAATCCGGAACGGATCGCACGCGGTGGCGGCTGGGTTGTCGGGCCACTACCGGTGCTGCGCTCCCAGTCGGTAAAGATGCCGCGTGGCGTGACGTCCCAAGCGCGGGTGCTCGCCGGTGGCCACGCAGGGGTGGTCAGCATCGCCCACAAGGGGACGGTGGTAGGGCTCGCCGCTCTGGAGGCTGAGATCGATCCGCTGGCCCAACCCCTCGCGGGAGCTGTACGCCGCGCCAACCTGCTTCTCGTCATCGCCGGGGGTCGGAGCCACCTGATGGGCGGCATCCCCGAGCAGCTCGGGGCGGACCGAGTTGTCGCCGGGGGAAACCGGCTGGTGGCGTCGATACGGGAACTGCAGCGTGAGGGAAGAGGGGTACTGGTGATCTCGGGGGGCCACGCTCACGCCGCCCTCAGGGCGGCCGATTGCGCCATAGGCCTGCCTGGCGAAGGCCGACCTCACCCCTGGTCAGCCGACCTGGTCACTTCCGCAGGCTTGGCCGACGCCTACTTGGTGATCGAGGCGCTGCCGGTGGCTCGGGACGTCAGCCGTCGGAGCTCGCTGGTGGCTCTCGCTGGGTCTGGGGTTGGAGGCGCCTGGTCGATGTTCGGTCCGGCCGCCAGCGCAGGCAGGCGAGCAGCCCTGCCGGTGAACGCCGCTGCACTGATCGCACAGGGCCAGGGTCTTCTGTCGGCGGCCGAGCTCGGGCGCCGCCCAACTCCGACACCGGCGTCCCGCACGCCCTGGCACACGATGGACACTGCGGCGGTGCTGACCGCGCTCGGCACGACGGCGCAAGGACTCGAGGTCGCCGAGGCCCGCCGACGTAGGGAACACCACGTGGCGCAACCCCCGAGAGTGCTGCAGATGGCCCAGGCTATTGGCGCCGAGCTTTCCAATCCCTTGACCCCGGTCATGGTGGTCGGCGCCGGGCTCGCCGCCGCAGTCGGCTCGACAACTGACGCTGCCCTCGTGGCCGGGGTCACCGGTGCGAATGCGATGATCGGCGGAGTCCAACGGATCAGGGCCGAGGTGTCCATCGAACGCCTGCTCCAGGTCGGCAACACGGTCGTCGAGATCCGCCGAATGGGTCTCGGTGTCAGTGTCGAGCGGGACGAGCTCGTCCGTGGTGACGTCGTCGAGCTCTCGGCTGGCGATGTAGTACCCGCGGATTGCCGCATCCTCGAGGCAGAGTCCTGTGAGTTGGACGAGTCCGCCCTGACCGGGGAGTCACTGCCGGTGGCCAAGATGTCGACGCCGGTCATGGGGGCCACGATCGCTGACCGCAGTTGCATGCTTTATGAGGGCACGACGATCGCGAATGGGAGTGCTCTCGCCGTGGTGGTGGCAGTCGGAGCTGAAACTGAGGTCGGCCAGAGCTTGGCCGACGCACCAACACCTCCGGCAAGTGGCGTCGAGGCACGGCTCAGCGCGCTCACCGCGGTCATCGTCCCCGCGGTCGTGGCCAGCGGGGCGGCCGTCACCGGAATGAGTCTTCTTCGTGGCCGCTCGATGCGCCGAGCGGTGACCTCGGGTGTGAGCCTGATGGTGGCGGCCGTTCCCGAAGGTTTGCCCTTGCTCGCCACCGTGGCCCAACTGGCTGCCGCCCGCCGGCTATCAGTGCGCGGCGCACTGGTACGAAATCCCCGCACGATCGAAGCGCTCGGTCGAGTCGATACCCTCTGTTTCGACAAGACAGGCACCCTCACCGCTGGCGAGATCTCATTGCAACGGGTGTCCGATGGTGTCGTCGACGAGCCGGTCGACTCCCTTGGCCATACGGCACGAAGAGTCCTTGCTGCCGGGCTGCGGGCTAGCCCCGAGGCAAATGCTGACGATGCCTCGCTGCTTCCGCGCGCCACGGACCGGGCCGTTCTGCAAGGTGCAATCAGGGTGGGGGTGGGCCCGGGCGAGGGCCTCGGAGGATGGACGGTATTGGGTGAGCTCGCCTTCGATTCGGCCCGCGGGTTTCACGCCGTCGCCGGCACCAGCCCTGTCGGGTCCCGGGTCTCTGTAAAGGGAGCACCAGAGGTGATCCTTCCCAGGTGCGCCACCTGGGCTGCCCCGGAGGGCACCGTGAATCTCGATCGACGAGTTCGACGTCGCCTGGACGCCGAGGTCGAGCGCCTTGCGCGACGGGGGCTACGGGTTCTGGCCGTCGCCGAGCGTCCTGCGACGGCCCAAGCAGAGATCGCGGATGAACGGATCGCCGACATGGTGCTCCTCGGTTTCCTTGGGTTGGCTGACTCGGTACGTCCGACCGCGGCAGCAGCTGTTGCCGATCTGCGTGCCGCGGGTGTCGAGGTGGTCATGATCACCGGTGATCACCCTGGTACGGCGGCGGCCATCGCCACTGAGCTCGACATCTTGAACGGCAATCGCGTCCTGACCGGACCCGAGCTCGACGCATTGGGTGACGCTGCCCTCGACGAGGTCCTCCGGAGCGTCTCTGTCTTTGCCCGGGTGACGCCAACCCACAAGGTGAGGATCGTCCGTGCCTACCAGCGGATCGGACGGATAGTCGCCATGACCGGCGACGGCGCCAACGATGCTCCGGCCATCCGCCTTGCCAATACCGGCATCGCACTGGCCGGTCGAGGCTCGCCCGCAGCCCGTGAAGCGGCGGACATGGTCGTTGTCGACGATCGAATCGAAACGATTCTCGATGCCGTCGTCGAGGGTCGAGCAATGTGGGCATCGGTGCGCGACGCTCTGGCCATCCTTATCGGCGGCAACCTCGGTGAGGTCGGTTTCACCTTGGCTGCGACCGCCATCGCCGGGGAAAGTCCCCTCGGGGCCCGCCAGTTCCTGCTCGTCAACCTTCTGACCGACATGCTTCCCGCCATGACGATCGCCCTTCGGCCTCCCGTGAACCGTTCTCCGGAGCTCCTTCTCCACGAAGGGCCGGAGGCATCTTTGGGGGCCGCCCTTGCCCAGCAGATCGTGCTACGCGCCGTGACCACAGCCGGTGGCGCTACCGGTGCCTGGCTCATCGCCCGAGCCAGCGGGACACGTCGACGCGCCAGCACGGTGGCCTTGGTGGCCCTGGTGGGTACCCAGCTGGGCCAGACCGCGGTGGTCGGGGGCCCGAGCCCTGTTGTTCTCGGCTCGACAGTGGTCTCAGCGGCAGCACTGGTGGGCATAGTCCAGACACCCGGGGTCAGCCAGTTCTTTGGCTGCACCCCCCTCGGTCCCCTCGGGTGGGGCATCGCCACTGGCGCGGCTGCAACTGCGACGGGTGCTTCGCTACTCGTTCCCTGGGCGTTCAGCCGCCTCCGCTGAGCGGAACGACTCTCGCTCGCCAAAGCGTCGAGATGATCGCCTCGTCCAGCGGCCGGCACTGCCAATGGTTGGTCCCTTCGGGCAACATCGGGTAACTGCCTTCCGTCCGCAGCCGGGTCGGCTCCTCACAGGGGTCGGCTTCTCACACGGCCGGCTTGCTGACAGGTCCCCGATTGGTGCATCGGAGTGCCCACTCGGGATCGCGACAGAACGGCACGCCATTCGGCTGGCAAACAACAGATGACCGCGCACAAGATCGGCCATATGGGTAGCGGTGGCCGGTCGCTCGCTGTCTGTGGTCGTTCATCGTCGGGTCGATCAGGAGGTGTCGATCCAGCTGCGCAGTGGCCTCAGTTGCGGGGTCTTCTTGCGCTGGTGCCCTGACATGCGTCGCAGGATGTCGTCGAGCACGACGATGGCGGTGTCGATGTGGGGTCCCTTGTTGAGCATGACGCACTCGGCTTGCTGGGCCATTGCCGCGTCGGAGACCTCTGCCCGAGACGGCTGGCCGGTGCGCGCCAACTGGTCGAGGACCTCGGTGGCCCAGATGACCGGCAGGTGTGCCGCCTCGCAGAGCCACAGGATCTCTTCCTGCACCTCGGCGAGACGTTCGTAGCCAGCTTCGACGGCGAGATCTCCCCGGGCGATCATGACCCCGACGAGGGGGGAGCGCATGGCGTGCAGGAGGATCTCGGGTAGTCGTGTGAACGACTCTTTGGTCTCGATCTTCGGGATGAGCCCGAGGTGCTCGCCCCCCACTCGCCGGAGGCAGTCGCGTACGTCGTCGATGTCGCGCTCGTGGCGCAGGAACGACAGCGCCACCATATCGGCGTGCGCGGCGGCCACCTCGAGCAGGGGCAGGTCGGCGTCGGTCACCGCGGGAACCGGGAGATCCGTGTCGGGCAGGTTGATCCCCTTCTCCGCCCGAAGCTTCGAGCCTCTGGGCGAGGCGTTCAGGATCCGAAGCCGGAGCTCGTCGGCAGCGACGCTCTCGATGACGGCGGACATCTTCCCGTCGTCGAGGATTACCCGCTGGCCAACCCGCGCTGCTTCGAAGGCGGCCGCGAGCGTGCAGCCGATCCGGGCACATCCTGGTTGCCCGTGGCGCCACGGGACGGCAGGGTCGAGATCGCGGGTCAGCACCAGCGGGTCCCCGATGTGCAGCAGATGGTATTGGGGGATGCTGGCCAGCCGGCCCACT
>JADGOI010000192.1 GCA_017883075.1 Acidimicrobiales bacterium | reverse complement strand
TTGAAGCTCAGCGAAGATCTGGCCATCGGGTCCGGTCTTGGCTTTGTCAACCGCCGGGGACGCCTTCAGGATGCCTTCCGGTCCCGGATCCTGTTCCCCATCTGTGATCCTTCGGGACACCCGGTGGCCTTCGGCGGACGGATCCTCCCAGGCAACAGCGACCCGGCCAAGTACAAGAACTCCTCGGAAAGCCTCATCTATTCCAAACGAAAGATCCTCTACGCGCTGAACTGGGCCAAGAGCGACATCATCAAGTCCGGCGAGGTGGTGGTGTGCGAGGGATACACCGATGTCATCGGCAGTTTCGTGGCGGGGATCGAACGGGCGGTGGCCACCTGCGGCACCGCATTGGGCGATGACCATTTCCGTCTCTTGCGCAACTTTGCCAAACGGGTGGTGTTGGCCTTCGATGCCGACGGTGCCGGCCAAGCGGCTGCCGGCCGGTTCTACGAGTGGGAACGTCGCCACGAAGTCGACGTGGTGGTGGCCAACTTCCCCCCGGGTACCGACCCCGCCGACTTGGCCCGCTCCGAACCTGAGGCCTTCCGGGCGGCGGTGGCGGGGGCCAAACCGTTTCTGCAGTTCAGGGTGGAGCGGGTCTTGGACGCGGCGGATCTCTCCACTCCCGAAGGGCGGGCCAAAGCCGCCGACGCGACCCTGACCGCGGTTGCCGAACATCCCGACGATCTGGTGCGCGATCAGTACGTGATGCAGGTGGCGGAACGGTGCCGTCTGCAGACCGCCCCCCTGCGGGAACGGCTGGAACGTCTACGTCAGGAAGGCCCGAAGCCCGAAGTGGACAAGCGTGGGTCCCGCCGCCAACCCGGTGGACCTACGCGTCCGCCTCACCCACCCGGAGATCCGAAGTCACCGGACGGAGAACGGTGGATCCGTGACGCCGAGGACCAGGGTTGGGATGCGGATGGTTTTGCCGATGGTGGTAGTTGGCCGGCTGAAGGCATCACGGCGGGCAACGGAGGGAGAGAGGGGACCAAGGGTGATCGTGGAGGGGGATCCTCCGGGGATGGTTCCTTCCGTCCGGGCCTCGAAGCGCTCCGGTTGGCCATCCATCGGCCCGAGGAAGTGGCCCACCGGCTGGAAGCCGCCTTGTTCAGCGACAGCTTGCAGCGGGCAGCATTTCAGGTCCTGATGAACACGGACGACCTCCATCAGGCCATTGACACTTCACCGGCGGCTGTCCGGGCCCTGCTGGTGAGACTTACCGTCGAAGAGCCGAATGCATCGGCGGACGAGGTGGTGTCACAGTTGGTGCGGGATGCGGCCCGGCGACAGTTGACCCTGGCCACAAGGGAGGCTCGGACGTCACCGACAGCCGCAGCGGAGGCAGCGGCGGCCAGCGTGTGGGTCCAGCAGCTCGATGACCCGGCTGCCGCCGCGTCGGCGACAGCCGGGTTGGTAGCCTGGCTCGTAGTGAAGGACGAGGACAACATCTCTCAGGTGAAACTTGACGACTGACGAGGTGATTCAGGTGGTGACTGATCCACTCGAAGAGCTTCCGGTCGCGAAGTTCGACGGGCTCATCCAGCTGGGTCGGTCGCGAGGATTTCTGACCCAGGATGATGTGATGACCGTGCTCAAGTCGGTAGAATTGAGCGCTGATTTGATCACCGACGTGGTCACCCGCATCCGGGCCGAAGGCATCGAGTTCACCTATGACACTGGCGAGATGACCATTGTTCCCTTGGCTCCGGCGGCTCGAACCGACGAGGACCCGGCTGTCCTCGATGGCCCGATCAAGGCCCTGGTGAGCGATCCGGATCCGCTGGCGTCGCCACCGGCGGGTGGCCGGGTCGAAACCAGGGACCAGGCGGTTGCCGAGAGTGCCACAGGGGGTGGCTCACGATCCAAGGCGACTGGAGCGGTGCGCAAGACAGCCATTGCCAAGAAGGCCCGCCCGGAGCGACGAACCCCTCCCGGTGAGCAGTACAACGGCAGCGACCGGTTCGGGAGTGCGGCCGCGGACCCGGTCCATACGTACCTCAAAGAGATCGGGAAGGTGAAGCTCCTCGACGCGGCTCTGGAAGTGGAGTTGGCCGAACGGATACTGGCCGGAGCCGATGCCGCCGCACATCTGGTCGCGGCCGGCCCGGGTAGCTCGGACAAGGAGCTGTCTGGCGACCGCGTGCTGGTCCGGCGAGGGCAACAGGCCAAGGAGGCATTGATCGAGGCCAACCTCCGGCTGGTTGTCTCCATCGCCAAGCGGTACCGGAATCGCGGTCTTGCCTTCCTCGACCTCATCCAAGAGGGAAACCTCGGTCTGATGCGGGCGGTAGAGAAGTTCGACCACACCAAAGGCTTCAAGTTCTCGACGTACGCCACGTGGTGGATTCGGCAGGCCATCACTCGGGCGATTGCCGATCAGGCCCGCACCATCCGAATCCCTGTCCATATGGTGGAGACCATCAACAAAGTGGTGTGGGCCCAGCGCCAACTGTTGCAGGACTTGGGCCGGGAGCCAACTTCGGAGGAGGTGGCCAGCCGGGTCGACTTCACCATCGAGCGGGTCCGGGAGATCCAGCGCATCAATCAGGACACCGTGTCGTTGGAGCAACCAATGGGCGACGAGGACGATTTCAGTTTGTCCGATCTCATCGAGGATCGCGGGGCTGTCGTCCCTGACGACGCCGCCGCGAGGATCATGCTCGACGAGGCGGTCCGCGAGGCTCTCGGGCAGTTGAGCTCTCGCGAACAGGATGTGGTCCGTCTCCGATTCGGTCTCGACGACGGGAAGATCCGGACGCTCGAGGAAGTGGGTAAGGCGTTCGGGGTAACCCGTGAACGGATCAGGCAGATCGAAGCCAAGACCCTGGCAAAGCTGCGACGTCCCGACTCAGCCCAGTTGCTTCGCGACTACCTCGACGAAGCCTGAACTACGTCTTCGGTGTGGGGTCAGTCCCGCGGTCGGGGGGTGGGTACCCGATGGCCATTGATGACCGAGGCCAGGTCGTTGGCCATACTGCTGGCGATGGCGTCGGCGGCCTCGTCGCCGTCGCGCCACCCGAGGCGGGAGCTGATCGCGTCCCTGGCCCGCACGACACTCAGACTGGCTGCCGCCTTGGCTTTATCGGTGACGACACCGATCGACCCCGCTACCGGTGCGGACCGCCTGACCTTCCCGGACACCTTGACGATCTGTTCGTATCGTTCTCGTCCGGCCTTGGTGCCGAGGATATATCCGAGGCCAAAGGCGGCGGCAGTGGTGATCCTGAACTTCATCCGACCATTGTGGCCCGGTGCGGGCGAGTTTGCATTTCTGGCAGGGTGAGAGAGATCTGCCCTGGGGATGGAAGATGCCAACGCGGGCGAAGAGCACCTGAGCCTTCGGTCCCCGAACAACAGGTGGCGAGATCTCCTCGGCCCGGCCCCGGCCTCCTTCGACAAGTCCAATCCGGCAGGCCGGCTCCGCCACGCCCCGGTGGACGAAGGACAGACCCGGTGGACGACGACGGCACCAAGCCCAAGGTTCCCCGAGCCGAGGCAGCCTGAGCCCGGAAATCCCACGACTTCAATCGTGGGAGCAGTCAACGGCTAATGTCCTCTGGCACACCGTTCCGGGAATCTGGCGCGGCGTGAGGCTTTCCGGGGTAGCTCAATCGGCAGAGCGAGCGGCTGTTAACCGCTAGGTTGAGAGTTCGAGTCTCTCCCCCGGAGCTTTGCCCCGGTGTCTCCTGGTGGATCCGAACCAGTTCGGTTCCGGCCAGGGATACCGGCGACGGGTGACCGGTGGACCCAAGGGGGTAGGTGGTGGACCCACCACTGCAGGAACGGGCCCTTCGGCGCCACGACCCCGGCCGG
>JADGOI010000191.1 GCA_017883075.1 Acidimicrobiales bacterium | reverse complement strand
CGGTTGGGGTGCCATCGACCTCTTGGATCACGGTGAACCGGCCGTCGATGGCGGCCAATCCGGCGTCATCTCCGGGGCCGGGTATGGCCACACCGGCGAGGGCACCATCAAAGGCGGCCACCCATTCGGGACTCAAGAACTGCGGCATGGCCGGCCAGTCGGGGAGGAGGTGTGGCGCCCGGGGGTCACCCGCCGACGGCAGTCGGGATCCCGCGAACGGCAGCATCGGGTTGTACGGCCGGGGGTCCGTTCACCGGTGAGGTCGCTCGAGCTTCGGCCACCGATGCTTTGGTGCGGCGGAGGATTTTGCGTCCCAGCCATGCCACCGGATCGTAGGAGGCGTCGACCACCCGTTCCTTCAGCGGAATGATGGCGTTGTCGGTGATCTTGATGTGCTCGGGGCACACCTCGGTGCAGCATTTGGTGATATTGCACATCCCGAGGCCCTGCTCCTCACGCAGGATCGCCCGCCGGTCGGTGACGTCGAGGGGGTGCATCTCCAACTCGGCCGACCGGGCGAAGAAGCGGGGACCGGCGAACGTTGTCTTGTTCTCCTCGTGATCCCGGATCACGTGGCAGACGTCCTGGCACAGGAAGCACTCGATGCACTTGCGGAACTCCTGGCTCCGCTCCACATCGATCTGGGCCATCCTGTAGCCGCCCGCCTTGAGCTCGTCAGTTGTCTTGGGGCGGGGATTGAAGGACGGGATCCGCTTGGCGACCTCGTAGTTATACGAGACGTCGGTCACCAGGTCGCGAATGATCGGAAACGCCTTGAGCGGGGCCACGGTGATCGGCTCGCCCGCTGGCAGTGTTTCCATACGGGTCATGCACATGAGTGCCGGCTTGCCGTTGATCTCCGCCGAGCACGAGCCGCACTTGCCGGCCTTGCAGTTCCAACGGCATGCCAGATCGGGCGCCTGGGTTGCCTGCATCCGGTGGATGACGTCGAGGACCACCTCGCCCTCTTTTGCCTCCAACTCGTACTCGACGAAACTGCCACCACCGGCGTCGCCGCGCCAGACGTTCATGGTCACGTTGCCGGTCGTGGAGGCAGAGTCGACATACTGTCGAACGATTTCGTCGGCCATCAGTAAGCCTCCTTCAACTCCATAAGTGCCTTGAGCTCGTCCGGCATCACCGGTATCGGCACGGGCGTGATGGTGATCGAGCGAACCGAGGGTGTCCCGCCTGCTCCTGAGGTATCGGTGGTGCTCGTCGGTATGCCCTGGACGAAGTTCACCGAACCCATCTCGGGGTCGGGTCTCGGGAAGTCCTCACGGGTATGGCCACCACGGCTCTCCTTGCGGTTGAGGGCTCCCTGGGCCACGCAACGGGACACGGTGAGCATCGACGGGAGGTCGGTGGCCAGGTTCCAGCCCGGGTTGTACTGGTGCCCGCCGCTCGCCGACACGTTGGCCGCTCGCTCCTCCAAGGCCTCGATCTTCCCCATGGCTTCTTCGAGCTCGGAACCGGTGCGGATGATGCCGACCAGGTCCTGCATGGTCGTCTGCAGATCGTGGTGCACGTCGTAGGGGCTCTCGCCCCCGTCGCGCTCGAATGGGGCCAGCGCTGCTTCGATGGTGCTGGCGATCTCCCCCTCGTCCACCGTGACCCTGCCGGTGCGCCCCTCGGCGAACTCGGCCGCCCCGATACCGGCCCGGCGTCCGAAGACGATCAGGTCGGAGAGGGAGTTGCCCCCCAAGCGGTTCGACCCATGCAGGCCTCCGGCCAACTCGCCTGCTGCGAACAGCCCGGGGGCGGTGGTTGCGGTCGAGTCGGCGTCGACCCGGACCCCGCCGTTCGCATAGTGACAGGTGGGCCCCACCTCCATGGCCTCGGCGGTGATGTCCACCCCGGCAAGTTCTTTGAACTGATGGTACATGGATGGGAGCCTGCGACGGATGTCCTCGGCGCTGAGACGGGAGGCGATATCGAGGAATACGCCACCGTGTGGGCTGCCCCGGCCGGCCTTCACTTCACTGTTGATGGAGCGTGCCACCTCGTCGCGGGGGAGGAGCTCCGGTGGGCGCCGGTTGTTGGCATGGTCGTCGTACCAGCGGTCACCCTCGGCCTCCGAATCCGCGGTTTCGGCCGCGAACATCTCGGGGATGTAGTCGAACATGAACCGCTCGCCGTCCGAGTTGCGAAGGACACCCCCGTCGCCGCGTACGGCCTCGGTGACGAGGAGGCCCCGTACCGACATCGGCCACACCATGCCGGTGGGATGGAACTGGACGCACTCCATCTCGATGGCGTCGGCGCCGGCCCACAAGGCCATCGCCACACCGTCGCCGGTCGACTCCCACGAGTTGGTGGTGTACATCCAGCTCCTGCCGATGCCGCCAGTGGCCAGAACGACCGACTTGGCGGTGAAGGCGACGAACTCGCCGCTCGGGCGCCAGTAGCCGACCGCGCCGGAGACGACCCCGTCGGCGTCGCGGAGGAGCCGGAGGACCTTCACCTCCATGAAGACCTCGACCCCGTCGGCCACCGCCTTCTGCTGCAGGGTCCGGATCATCTCGAGTCCGGTCCGGTCGCCCACATGGGCCAGGCGGGCGTAGCGATGGCCACCGAAGTCGCGCTGGAGGATCAGCCCGTCCTTGGTCCGATCGAAGAGGGCGCCCCACTCCTCGAGCTCGCGGACCCGGTCGGGGGCCTCCTGGGCGTGGAGCTGAGCCATCCGCCAGTTGTTGAGCATCTTCCCGCCGCGCATGGTGTCGCGGAAGTGGACCTCCCAGTTGTCCTCGGGGTAGACGTTCCCGAGAGCGGCGGCCACACCACCCTCGGCCATCACCGTATGGGCCTTGCCCAGCAGGGACTTGCACACCAGAGCGGTGCGCAACCCCTTGGCATTCGCTTCGATGGCGGCTCGGAGACCGGCGCCTCCGGCACCGATGACGATGACGTCGAAGTCGTGGGTTTCGTACTCAGGCATGTGTTCGATACCCCTTAGAAGTGAAAGCCGTAGTCGTGGATGGTCCCGCTGGCCACCAAGCGAACATAGACGTCGGTGAGGGCCACGAAGACCAGGCTCATCCAGGCGAAGGCCATGTGCTTGGCGTTGAGCGGGGTGAGGGTCTTCCAGATCCGGTGGCGGATGGGAGCGGCGGAGAACTGCTTCACGCCACCACCGCACAGGTGTCGACAGGCATGGCAGCTCAGCGAATACAGCCACAGGAGCGCGGCGTTGATGAGGAGAACTGCAGTTCCGACGCTGAAGCCGAGTCCATGGCCAGGTTGCCGGAAGGCCACGACGGCGTCGATGGTGAGGATGGTGTTGAACACCAGGCCGGCGTAGAAGAAATAGCGGTGAATGTTCTGGAAGAACAGGGGGAACTTCGACTCGCCGGAGTAGGAGCCATGGGCGTCGGAGACCGCGCATGCCGGGGGTGCCCACCAGAACGACCGGTAGTAGGCCTTGCGGTAGTAGTAGCAGGTGAGCCGAAAACCGAGCGGGAAGATGAGAATCAACAGGGCCGGGGAGATGGTCCACCAGGTGATGATCGAGCCCGGGTGGCTGCCGGGCACACAGGTGGCCGTCAGGCAGGGCGAATAGAACGGCGAGATGAGGTCGCGGTGCTGGGCGGCGCCGACGAAGTAGTTGTTGTTCACGAAGGCGGCCCAGGTGGCATAGGCCACAAATGCCGCCAGCACGGTGACGGTGACCACCGGCTGGATCCACCAGCGGTCCTTGCGCAGGGTCGGGACCGACGGCCCGCCCCGTACCCCTCCGAGCACGACCGGGGTGACTTTGGCGTCCTCCAACGTGGTCAAGTCGTTCCTCCCTGTATCGGCCCGCGGGCCGGAAATGGTG
>JADGOI010000078.1 GCA_017883075.1 Acidimicrobiales bacterium | reverse complement strand
CCGAAGACCGACTGGAGCCGGCGTTTCGCCGAACAGCCCGAGATTCTGAGCTACGCCGAACAGTGCGTGGAACAATACGGGCTGGCGCCCCACCTTCGTCTTGGCACAACCGTCGACGATGCCTCCTTCGACGACGCGTCCGGTACCTGGAGCGTGTCGGTCACCTCAGCCCAGGGAGGGTCCGAGGTACTGGGCGCCGACGCCGTCATCTTCGCCTGCGGGCAACTCAACCGCCCCTCGATTCCCGACCTGCCCGGACTCGACAGCTTTGGCGGGCCGAGCTGGCACTCGGCCCGGTGGGATCATGGGGTCGACCTCAAGGGCAAGCGAGTGGCGGTGGTCGGGAGTGGAGCCAGCGCCATCCAGTTCGTTCCGCCGGTGGCGGCCGAGGCCGGGCACCTCTCCATCTTCCAACGCAGCTCCAACTATGTCCTCCCCAAACCCGACCGCGTCTATGGCCCGCGGGAGCGTTGGCTGCTCTCCCATGTGCGGGCCTACGAGTTGGCCTACCGGTGGCGGATCTACTGGTCGCTCGAGACCAAGTGGCTGGCATTCCGGAAGGACAGCTGGGCCGGCCGTTTCCTCGGGAAGGTGATCACCAAAGGCATACGCGCCGACGTGGTCTCGGAACGGATGCCCGAAGAGTCGGTGGTCCCCGACTACCCGGTCGGGTGCAAGCGACTCCTCATCTCCAACGACTGGTACCCGGCCATTCTGCGTCCGACAGTGGAGGTGGTCAACGAGCCCATCGATCACGTGGAGGCCGATGCGGTGGTGACCGCCGACGGGAAGAGCCGACCGGCCGATGTGCTGATCTTCGGGACCGGATTCCACACCACCGACTTCCTGTCCGGCATCCCCATCACCGGCCGGGACGGCCGTACGTTGGCGTCCGCTTGGGAAGACGGCGCCCGGGCCTATCTGGGGATCACCGTGTCCGGGTTTCCCAACTTCTTTCTGCTCTACGGGCCCAATACCAACCTCGGTCACAACTCGATCCTCTTCATGGTGGAACGCCAGCTCAACGTGATCCTGCAGGCCCTGGCCCTCGACACCGTGGCGCGCAGTGCCGATGTGGCGACCGCCGATGTGGTGGGCACCATCGAGGTGACCGCCGACGCCTATGAGCGCGACGATGCCCGCATCCAGCGGCTGATGGCCGGCACCACCTGGGTCAATGACTGCCGGAGCTGGTACAAGACAGCATCGGGGCGGGTGACCAACAACTGGCCGACCTGGACGGTGCGCTACTGGCTCGATACCTTGCGATTGCGACCTGACGACATGAGGGTGACGACCACTCGGTCGGCGCCCCCGGCGGCCGGAGACGTACCGGCGGCCGGAGACGTACCGGCGGCGGGGCCGGTGCTGGCAAGCCCCATCACCACCTGACCAGTCGTTCGCCACCGGTGTTGACGGGCCGTTTCGGCGTTCGGTGAGCAGAACGGGGTGAGGGCTCCCGATCTGGGGTAGGCCTTGTCGCCTTGCCGACCGCGCTTTCCCACACCCTGGCCCAGACCTGGCCTCCATTCGTGCTCATCGCCGGGCTGCTGCTGGTGGGTGTGGTGGCGGCCTCGGACCGTCTGTTCGAAGCCGCCGGCACCCGGGCCGCCCGGCTCCCCGGAGGTGGACTCGTCCTGTTCACCTCGCTGATGGCGTTGGTGATCGTAGTGACGGTGATCCTCAACCTCGATACCTCGGTGGTCTTCCTCACCCCGATCCTGTTGCACGCGGCCCGTCGCCGGCATCTGGGAGAGACCGCATTCCTCTACGGCACGGTGTTCATGTCCAACTCGGCATCCCTTCTGCTTCCGGGCTCGAATCTGACCAATCTGTTGGTCCTCCACGGCGGCAACGTGAGTGGAAGTTCATTCGCGGCTGGGATGGCACCGGCCTGGGCGGCCGCAGTGGTGGTCACCATGGCGGTACTGGTGGTGTGGCGACGTGCCGATCTGAGCGCCACCGCCCGTGGGGAGATCGAACCGGTTTCACCCCGGTGGGGAGCAGGCATAGTCGGCGTCATCGGGGCCACCGTGATGGTCCTGGTGCTCCCCGATCCGGCACTCTTCGTGTTCGGGATGGGGGTTGCCGTGGTGGTGGTGCAACGAGCCACCGGGAGGCTCCTCCTGCCAGATGCGGCCCGGGCCGCCAATCCGGCCCTCTTGGCCGGACTGTTCACAGTGGCGACGGCCCTGGGCGTGCTGGCCCGGGTGTGGGGGGCGCCGGGGCGCCTGATGGGTTCGGTCGGGGCCGTCGCCTCGGCGTGGATCGCCACCGCTTCCTCCTGCCTGGTCAACAACCTGCCCGCCGCGGTGCTGTTGTCAGCGGACTCGCCACTCCATCCCCGAGCACTGCTCATCGGACTCGACCTGGGACCAAACCTGGTGGTCACCGGGTCGCTGTCGGCCGTCTTCTGGCTTCAGGTGGCGAAGCGGGAGGGGGCCAGCCCGTCGGTGCGAACCTATAGCGCGGTGGGGATCGTGCTGGTTCCGCTCTCCATCATGGCCGCATTGCTCGTCTCAGGACTGGTGTCACCGGCGAACCTGTGAGCGGCGAAGCCGGCGACGGTGACTCTCTTGCTACCGTCTATGGCTATGGCCAGCAGGGGTCCGGATGGACCCGCCACCGACCCCACCCGTCGGCCACGCCGTAGATCCACTCCCGACCAGGACGGACTGCGCGCGCTTGGCTCGATGATCGAGGGAAGTCCGAGACCCGGGACCTCACCCGGCGCCGGGAAGAACGACGTCCGCGAACCCACCTTCGATGAAGCCGGCCTGCAGAAGTTGGGTGACGAGATCCGCCGCGGCGGCAAGCCGCCATCACATCGGGCACCCAAACGTCCCTACCGGAAGACCAAGCGGGTCCTGTTGACCCTGGCCATCGTCGTCGTGGTGGGAGTGGCCGGCGCCGCCGGGTACGGCTTCTACCTCAACCACAAGATCCACCGGATCGACGTCAAGGGCCTCGTCGACACCCCCACCACCGGCGCTGACGCCGGCACCCAGAACATACTGATGGTCGGGTCCACCGACCGGTGCGCGCTCACCGTCCAGAACCCCGCCTACGGCCTGTGCTCCCAGGGTGTGAACGGCATCAACAGCGACGTGGTGATGATCCTCCATCTCGACCCGAAGAAGCACTCGGTCTCGATTCTCTCCATCCCCCGTGACCTGTTCGTCCCCAACGCCCGGACAACCGGCGCCAACAAGATCGACGCCGCCCTGTTTCAGGGACCCAGCCAGTTGGTGGCCGCGATCAATCAGGACTTCGGGATACCCATCCAGCACTACGTGGTGCTCAATTTCGACACCTTCGCCAACGTGGTGAACTCGCTGGGCGGCGTCAAGATGTACTTCCCGATGCCGGTGTTCGACGCGTACTCGGGCCTCAAGCAACTCACCACCGGGTGCATTCCCCTCGACGGCATCCATGCTCTTCAGGTGGTGCGGGCCCGGCACCTCCAGTACCAGGGGACCGGGGTCACCACCTCCAATCCGGCCTACTGGCCGTTCGAGAACTCGAGCGACCTGGCCCGGATCCGCCGCGACCACGAGTTCCTACGGGTACTGGCCACCGCGGTGGCCAAGAACGGCCTGTCCAACCCGGTGACCGATACCCGGCTGGTGAGCGGAGTGGCGTCGCAACTCTCGGTGGATTCCACATTCTCGATCAGTGAAATGGTCGACCTGGTCCTCACGTTCCGTGGCGTGAACGCCGGATCAGCCCCCCAGTACACCCTTCCGGTGGCCATCGACCAGTCCGGCTCCTACATCTACAAGGGTGGTTCCTACGGGAGCATCGAGTTTCCGGTGGGTGCCCAGGATCAGCAGGTCATCAGGCAATTCCTCGGGGTCAGCGCCACCACCGACACCATGCACGGCGGGCAACTCCCCGATCCGAGCACTGTCACCGTGTCGGTGATGAACGGATCCGGCACCTACAACCAGGCCACTACGACCTCCGACGCCCTTTCCGCCCTCGGATTCAAGATGTCCGGCGTCGGCGACTCGACCCCTGTGGGCCCCCAGTCGGAAACGGTCGTCTACTACGCCCACATGACCTCCGCCGACGAAGCCGCCGCCCAAGCCGTGGCTTCGTCCATTTCGGGAGCGGTGATCATGGCCCTCGATCCGGCCCAGGTCACAAATGGGGCCCAGGTGACGGTGGTCACCGGTTCTCAGTTCTCGGTGAACCCGCCTGCCTCGGGCGCCACCGCCACCACCGGGGGCGGGGTCACCACCTCCACGTCGGCACCGACGACCACCACCACCTCCCCCAACTCCGAGTTCCAGGCGCCCTCGGAGGCGGTCACACCGCTGCAGCCGTGGGACCCCCGCTCCTGTACGGCCAGTGGTGGCGAGGGTACCTGACCCCGACGTCGGGAACATCGCCACCGCACGTCCACCCGTGGGGGAACGAACCAGTCACCCGGTCGGAATGGTTCCCAGCCTTCCGGCGTGAAAATCTTCGAAGGCCTGGGCGATCTCGTCCTTGGTGTTCATCACGAACGGGCCGTAGGCGAAGACGGGCTCGCGGATGGGGCGACCGCCGAGCACCAGCACGTCGAGATCGGGCGAGCGTGACTCCTGGGTGAGGTCGGCATCCACCCTGATGGTGTCACCTTCACCGAAGACGGCCAGCTGCCCCGAGTGGATCGGTTGCCCGCTCTCACCGGCGCTCCCTCTCCCGGCCAGCACATAGACGAGCGCATTGAAGTCCCGGCGCCACGGAAGCACCAGCTTCGCCCCGCGGCTCACCGTGGCGTGAACCATCGTCATGGGCGAGTGGGTGGCTCCGGGCCCGGCAACGCCGGCCAGATCGCCGGCAATGAGACGAACCAGGGCTCCGCCGTCGGCAGTGGACAAGAGAGCGACGTTCCCGGCTCCGATGTCCTGGTAGCGCGGAGCTGTCATCTTCTCCGCTTTCGCCAGGTTCACCCACAACTGGATGCCATGGAACAGGCCACCGCTGGCCACCAGCTCCTCGGGGGGACGTTCGATGTGGAGGATCCCCGATCCGGCCGTCATCCACTGGGTATCCCCGTTGGTGATCAACCCACCACCGCCGATGGAGTCCCGGTGTTGGAAGGTGCCGTCGATCATGTAGGTCACCGTCTCGAAACCCCTGTGCGGATGCCACCCTGTCCCCTTGGCCTCACCTGGCGCGTACTCCACCTCCCCCATCTGATCCATATGGACGAAAGGGTCGAGGAGGGCGCTATCGATTCCGGCGAACGCCCGGCGAACCGGAAATCCCTCCCCTTCGAATGCGGAGGGGGCAGACGTCACCGATAGCACCGGCCGGGCGGCTGTCGAGGCCGGATCTGGCTCGGCGATCCTGGGCAGGGTGAGGGTGTCTTCCACTGTTATCGCCGGCATCGCCGACCTCCTTTGGCTCTGATCCTCCGGTAATCTGACCTGGGTACCGAGGCTCTTACCCGAGTCAACAGTATTTGCGTCCGCAACATTCCCCGGACTCCCCACCCTATGTGGCCGGTTGGGGAGTTCGCCCGGTAGCGTCGGCCGAGTCGACCACAGGGTGACGGCCGGGGACAAACGAGGGGGAACGATGACCGACGCCAACGGCACAGCGATCGACGGACGGGTGGAACCGGGTTACGAGGCGGTGCGGGACGCCTTCGTGGCCAACTTCACCGAACGTGGCGACCTGGGTGCGGCGTTCTGTCTCTACAAGGACGGCGTCGCGGTGGTCGACCTGTGGGGAGGAACGGCAGACGAGCGCACCGGTCTCGCCTACGCCGAGGACACCCTCCAGTTGGTGTTCTCGACCACCAAAGGGGCCACCGCCGCCTGCGCCAACCTGCTGATCGAGCGAGGGCTTCTCGACGCGTCGACCCCGGTGACCGAGTACTGGCCGGAGTTCGGGGCCGAGGGCAAGGGCACCATTCCGTTCGAGTGGCTGTTGACCCATCAGTCCGGGTTGCCGGCCATCGACGCCATCCTCACCCTGGACGAGGTGCTGGCATGGGACCCGATCGTGTCGGCACTGGCGGAGCAGAAGCCCTTCTGGGAGCCGGGGACCGCCCACGGGTATCACGCCCTCACCTACGGGTGGCTGGTGGGAGAAGTCGTGCGGCGCATCACCGGCAAGACCCTGGGGACCTTCTTCGCCGAAGAGGTGGCGGCCCCCCTGGGTTTGGAATTCTGGATAGGCCTACCCGAATCGGAAGAGGGCCGGGTGGCCCCTCTCACCATGTCGCTCGACCACCTCGCCGACATGAATCCGGGGGAACTCGAGAGGATGGCCATCAACTTCGGGCCCGAAGGCCTGGGGACCCGTGCACTCTTCCTGGGCGGCACCTTCGGCGGTTTCACCGAGGGTGGTGGGCCGTTCAACAGCCGCGAACTCCACGCCGCCGAGGTCCCCGCGGCCAACGGCATCACCACCGCTCGGTCCCTGGCCCGCTTCTATGCCGGGTTGATCGGCGAGGTCGACGGGGTGCGGATCCTCGCCCCCGGGACCGTCACCGAGATGAGCACTCCCCGGACTTCCGGAGAAGACCTCATCCTCGGGGCCGAGTCGAAATTCGGTCTGGGCATGATGTGTGTCTCCCCCCTCACCCCGTTGTTCGGCCAAGGGAGCTTCGGCCATTATGGAGCCGGCGGCTCGGTGGGTTTCGCCCATCCCGAATCAGGCATTGCCTTCGCCTACGTGATGAATCAGATGCGTCTCGGCCTCGCCGGTGATCGTCGGACCGACTCGCTGATCGACGCCGTCCACGCATCCATCGACTGAACCTCGCCCATCGGTCCGGGTCGATCAGAGGCGGCCCCACTCGCTTCGGCTGTGAGCGAGACAGTCCGAGGGCAAACGAGGGTTCCGGCCAGGTACTCTTACGGCGAGGGAACAGTCAGGAGACATCAGTGACCCGGCAACGTGGCGGAGCCACAGGCCGACGCGGCGAACAGCAACAGCGACAGATCCCCACCTCCCCGGCGGAGATCGGGAGGATGCTCCGAGAGACCAGGGTGCAACGCGGCCTCGATCTGGTCACCGTGCACGACCGCCTGTCCCGGCCCATCACCCAGCTCGAGGGGCTCGAGTCGGGAGACCTGAGTTCGATGCCCGACCAGGCAATGGCGCTGTCCACCCTCCGACGCTACGCCACATTCCTGACCCTGGACGGCGATGCTCTGGCCCTCCAGTTGATGGAGGCCTGGTCATCATCACCGGTAACCACCGGCCGCCGACGGCTGCGTGACGCCGGAGGGCTGCCTGGGGTGGTGGCCGCGGTCACCAGCGGTCCCGAACACCTGCGCGCCTTCACCCAGACCGGCCAGGTACCCCGGGTCGTCGGGCCCGGCACCTCGGCCACCGGCGGTTTCGGTGCCTATGGATACGGGGTAGCTGTGGGCCCACCCACCGGCATGATCCCGGCCATCCCGCTGTCAGAGCTCAAGGATGCCAAACGGGCCATCGCACGGGCCCGGCGGCGGCGGCGGGCTCCCCTCGCATTGAAGGCCACCACGTGGCTGGTGGCATTCTTGGCATTGGCCGTGGTGGCGGGCACGGTGATTCAGAGCCAGCGGCCCCAGTGGATGGTCGAGTCCCATATTCTGCGCATCACCGGTCCCGGCGGAGCACCGCTCCCGGCTTCGCCCAAACCGGCTGCCACCCATGCGCGCACCGCCGCCCAAGCGGTGACCCCGGGCCCCACTGACGGCTCCACCCAAGCCGTCTACACGGTGTCCGCGCAACACTTCACCCTCCGGATCGCGGCGTCAGACCAGTGTTGGGTACAAGTCAACAGTCCGGCTTCGATTGCCCCGTTGTTGCAGGGAGTACTGCAGGCGGGTGATGTGAAGTCGTTCGACGCCGACAAGTCGATCACCGTGCAGGTGGGCAGCTCGGCGGTGGTGGTCGGCATCTTCGTGAACGGGAAGAACGTGTTCTTCACCGTCCCCCAATCCACCCCGTTCACCTACACCTTCACGTCGAACCCCTGAAGTCGGAGGCCCATGGCCTGATCACCCGATGGTCCGTCGGCCCCCGAAACCAGCTACCGGGACAGTCGGCCGGCCAGGAAGTCCCCGATTCCCGCCACGCTCTCGTCGGTCTCGGGGAGGATCTCTGCGGGGAACGCCTGAAACACATGGATCATCTCGGGCCACACGGTGAGGGTGACATCGTTGCCGGCCTCCGCGGCCCGTTCGGCCAATCCGGTGGCGTCGTCGAGCAGTACTTCGTGGGCTCCCACCTCGATGCGTAGAGGTGGCAGACCCGACAGGTCCTCGGCGAACAGGGGCGAGGCGAGCTCGGTGCGGGGGTCGGCCCCGGCCAGGTAGGCGTCGGCCAGAAAGTCGAGGCTCTCTTTGCTGAGCATGGCGTCGACGTCGGCCAGCCGTTGGTAGGAGGCCGCCGACTGGGTGAGGTCCACCCAGGGGGACAGGCACACCGCCGCGGCCGGAAGAGGCGTCCCCTCGGAGCGCAGGGCGAGAAGCGTTGCCACGACGAGGCCTCCCCCGGCGGAGTCCCCGGCAAGGGCGATCCGGTCGGCCGGAATCCCCTCGGCCACCAGCTGCCGGTAGGCGGCAGCGGCATCGGTGACGGCGGCCGGAAACGGGTCTTCGGGTCCGAGGCGGTAGTCGAGGGTGACCACCGCACACCGAGAGGCAATCGCGATACGGGAGGCCAGCTCGCGGTGGCTGTCGAGGGATCCCGAGCAGTACCCTCCCCCGTGCAGGTAGAGCACCGCGGCATCCCGGCCGATCCCATCGGGGGTCAGCCATTCGGCCCCTCGCCCGCCCAGGGTGACCGCCTCGACGGTGACACCCTCCGGCAATGGCGTCGCGGCCGAAGCCCCGTCCATGGCGGCACGCTGATCGTCGATGGGACCGGTGAGCAGACCGGCGTCGGCCAGAAGCTCCCTGATGATGTCCACCCCGGCATGGCTCACGGTCGGAATCCCATGGTCGTCACTGTACCGGGGCGCCTGGGCGGCGGAGGATCGAGAGGAGGGAATTGCCCATACCCAACGGGCTGCCCCCCGACGGCCCGAAGGCCGGCCGGTAGCATGACGGCCATGGCAGGTGAACCAACCGATCTCGCGACCGACGAGACCAGGGTGACCGGTTCGACAGCTGCCAGGCAGTTCGGGGATGTGACGGTGATCGTCGACGACGACTTCGTAGCCACCGTGCAGATTCACCGGCCTCCCAACAACTTCTTCGATATTGCCCTCATGCGATCCCTGGCCGACGCCTATGGGGCTCTCGACGCCGAGGATGCCTGCCGGGCCATCGTGTTGTGCTCCGAGGGAAAGCACTTCTGCGCCGGGGCCAATTTCAACGATCAGCCCACCATCCCCGAACCGGGCCTGGGTGCCGGAGGTATCGAACATCTCTACCAAGAAGCCGCCCGCCTCTTTGACATGTCGAAGCCGGTGGTAGCCGCGGTCCAGGGCGCGGCCATCGGCGGAGGCTTGGGTCTGGCCTGCTCGGCTGATTTCCGGATCGCCTGCCCGGAGGCCCGCTTCTCGGCCAACTTCGCCCAGCTCGGATTTCACCAGGGCTTCGCCTTGTCGGCCACCCTGCCTCCTATCGTCGGCCAGCAACACAGCCTGGAGATGCTCTACACCGGGCGACGGTTGTCCGGGGAGGACGCTTCCCGCATCGGCCTGTGCGACGAGTTGGTCGACACCGGTCAACTGATGCCCCGAGCCCATGCCTTCGCCGCCGAAATTGCCAGGTCCGCCCCGCTGGCGGTGAGGTCGATCAGAGAGACCATGCGGGGTGATCTCGCCGACCGGGTGCGGGCCGCCCTGGCCCGGGAATCAGGTGAGCAGCACAAGCTGCTGTCCACCGCGGATTTCTCCGAGGGGGTCCGGGCCACGGCCGAGCGCCGCCCGCCCCGCTTCAACGGTAGGTGACCGACCCAGTCGAGCCGCTCGCCGCGACCAGTGCCCGCCAGGAGTTGAGGAGCTGGATCGAGGCCAACTGGAACCCCGAGCTCAGCCTGGTCGAATGGCGGACCCGGCTGGCCGACTCGGGATGGGCATGTCCCACGTGGCCCCTGGCATGGTGTGGCCGTGCCCTTCCGGCGGCCTTCGCCGACATGGTGTCCGACGAGATAGCCCGCGCCGGAGCCGTCGGCGTTCCCGACGGGGTCGGGATGCGCCTGGTGGCCCCGACCATCCTCGAGCACGGCTCCGACGATCTCAAGCGCCGCCTCATCCGGTCGACAGTGACCGGTGAGATCACCTGGTGCCAACTCTTCAGCGAGCCCGGGTCCGGGTCCGACCTCGCCGGGCTCACCACCCGGGCCGAGCCCGATGGCGACGAGTGGGTCATCAACGGGGAGAAGGTGTGGACCACCTCGGCCACCCATGCCGACTACGGGCTGCTGGCGGCCCGGACCGACCGGGACGTCCCCAAGCATGAGGGCATCACCTCCTTCGTGATCCCCATGCACCAGACAGGAGTCGAGGTCAGGCCGTTGCGCCAGATGAACGGCCACTCCTCGTTCAATGAGGTGTACTTCGACGATGCGCGGATCCCGGCCGGCAACCTGGTCGGCGACGTCGGCCACGGATGGGCGGTGGCCCTCACCACGCTGGCCCACGAACGCCGCTATGCGTTCATGGGCCAGTCTCCGGCGGGAGCTCCCACCGACGGCCGGGCCAGACGCGAAGCCGCGGCTGAACGGGCCGTCCTGTACGAGCCCTACAAGTGGTACCCACAGCGGGCGGGAAGAGTCGACCTGGTTGTTGATCGGGCCACTGCCACCGGATCCAACACCGATCCACTCATCCGCCAAGAGATGGCCCGCCTGATAGGCATGGCGCGGACAGCCACCTGGACGGCCCAGCGCGGCCGGGCGGCCCGCGCCCTCGGCCGTCCTCCCGGCCCGGAGGGCTCACTCGGCAAGTTGGCGGCCAGCAACGTGGCCCGGGCCGCCTCGCGGGTCCATTCCCTCATCGCCGGCGCATCGGGCATGCTGACCGGCCCGGACAGCCCTCTGGACGGGACCATCGCCGAGATCTTCGTATCGGTGCCGGCGGTGTCCATCGCGGGAGGAACCGATGAGATCCAGCGCAATATCCTGGGCGAACGGGTCCTCGGCCTACCCAGGGAGCCCGATGCCTACCATCGGCTGCCCTTCCGCGACGTTCCCACCAACGCCGGCGAGTAGAGCCAGCCCACCTGTTGCCCTGGGACCGGGTCATCGTCCCCCGGCTCACGCTGGGCTATTGCTTTGTTCACGAGGGAGGCCATGGTCTCCTCGTCCCAGTAGGCCGATGAAGACGTGAACGTGGACCGGTCACCCACCGCCCCGGCTGTCGAAGAACCGGTCGAAGACGACGGGCGAAAAGGGATGGGTGCACGGTGGCCCGTCAGCCGCCCACACCCGGGGTTCATCCGATGCCGAAGGCGGATCACACACCACCATGGCGGAGCGGGTGCCGTACAACTCGGTGTGCACGCAACACGCCGAGATCCGCGACTGACGGTCCGCCGCTTCGCTCCCGTCGGCCGGTGGCAACGGCATCAGATGATCGCCCAGAAGCCCACCGAGGTCGGCAATCATTTCGTCAGCGGAGCGCTTTCCATAATCGCCCAACAGTTCTCTCACGTGATCCACCTTTTTGCTCGGACTCCCGAGCGGCTTGTTCTCGAGAATGTGCACGCCGGGTGGGAGTAGCTCGCTCTTCACTCCCTCCGGCCCGGTCATGTCGACGTAGTAGAGGGCTCGGCGATCGCCCACCAGAACCCAGCACGGATTGAAGGCGTCAGGCGCAAAGGCCGATTCGAGAACGTCAACCGCGGCAGAGGCAGAAGGCTGTGCCGCCAGCAGCAGCGGGATCTCC
>JADGOI010000018.1 GCA_017883075.1 Acidimicrobiales bacterium | reverse complement strand
CTCGCCGCCGCCCGCTCCGCCGGATGCGACTTCGGCCTCTGCATCGCTCACCCTCACTGCGGTCGAACTCATACCCGGATCATTTCAAAGGGGTGTGACTTCCACCAAGATCCACCTGTCGCAATCGACTATCTGGTGATGATCGGGTGCCCCATCTGCTTGGGTCTGACCCTGGGTGTGCCTGACCCCGCTCTTGGGTTTCCGGTGAGAGATCCGTCAGCCCGAGCAGATGGGGCACCTGCACCGGCCGGTGGGACGAACGTGACCTGATAGGAGCCTCGACCAGCACCATGGGAGTCCTGTCTGCCGTCCCTCTCGAGGACTGACACTTCGGTCAGCACCAATGCAGCATCCCGGCCTCCGACCTGCAGAGATCCTCACTGACCAGCCCGGGATGGACAGAATGGGGCGCGTTGGCCCGCCGGCCCGTCCGACGTCTATCATGGTGGCCCGTCAGCAGCGACCCCGCGCTACCGGCATTCACTGTCGCTTTACACCCGGCAACATCCCGATTCCCGCATCCCATCGCCAGCACCACCCGAGGAGTTCCCGCATGCCCGAGATCACGCTTGTCGCTGAGGCCGGTCGCCCTATTGGTACGAGCGCGACGCGCCGCCTACGGGCCGAGGGGAAGATCCCGGGTGTCGTGTACGGCCACGGTACCGACCCGGTACCGGTTGCCATCGTCGCTCGCGACTTCCGTATTGCTATGTCCGGTGAGGCCGGCCTCAACACCCTCCTCTCTCTCGAACTCGAGGGAAAGAACCTCCTGACCCTGGCCCGCGACATCCAGCGACACCCGGTGAAGAACGTTGTCTCCCATGTCGATTTTCTTATTGTGCGCCGCGATGAGGTGATCGCCGCAGAGGTGACCATCAACCTGGTGGGCGAGGCCATTGAGGTTCAGCACGGTGACGGCATCGTGGACCAGCAGCTCTTCACCCTGGCCGTGAAGGCCAAGCCGGCCGATATCCCCCCGTCGGTGGACATCGACATCACTGAGCTGATCATCGGTGCTTCGCTACACGTGTCCGATATCGCCATTCCCGCCGGAGTAGAGGTCGAGACCGATCCTGGTGCCACGGTGGTGGCCGGACAACCTCCGAGGGTCCAAGTCACCGCGGAAGAAGAAGCGGCCTCGGCAGCGTTGGCCGCGGAAGCTGCCGGCGAAACCGGTGTCGGTGCTGGTGCAGCGGCTGGCTCCGCCGAGCCCACCGAGGAGTAAATCCTGCTCCGCAGTCGTAAAGGGGCAGCCCGTCTGGGTCCACGGAGCGGATCTCCCGCTGAGTTGTTGGTGGTGGGACTGGGTAACCCTGGTCCCGAGTTCGAGGGCACCCGTCACAACGTGGGGTCTGACACCGTCAGGCTCCTGGCTGGGCGCCACGGGGGCCGACTCCGTCCGGAAAAGGGACTTCACTCACAGGCGTGTGTGGTGCACATCGATGGCCGACGGGTTCTGTTGGCCACACCGTCGACCTACATGAACGAGTCGGGGTTGGCCGTGACCGAGTTGGTGCGGCGGGCGGGCGTGGCACCCGACGCCGTCGCCACTCGGCTGATCGTCGTCCATGACGATCTCGACCTCCCCCCCGCCCGGGTGAAACTCAAGGCAGGCGGCGGAAACGCTGGCCACAACGGACTCAAGTCGATCGATAATCACCTGAAGACCAATGACTATCTTCGGGTTCGCATCGGTATCGGCAAGCCACCGGGTCGCCAATCGGGTGCTTCCTTTGTCCTCAAGCGGCCCGGACCGGCTGAGAGGGACCTTCTGACCGCGGCGGTGACCGAGGCAGCCGAGGCGGTAGAGGCAGTGTTGTGTGACGGCATCGAGGTGGCTATGAACCGGGTGAACACCTCTCCCTGACGGTGCCAGGGAGAGGTGGGCCCCGTGTCCTCAGATTGGATGCATTCCCTCCTCCGTCACCAATGGATATTCCCGGCCCCGACCCGTTGCTGAAAACACAGTGCGCAGGCAGTACGATCGCCTCTCGTGGCAAATGACCCTGACATCGTGATTTCGGTCAAAGGACTGACCAAGTCGTATGGAAATTTTGAGGCGGTGCGGGGTATTGATTTTGAGGTCCGACGTGGTGAGGTTCTGGCCTTGCTCGGACCCAACGGTGCCGGAAAGACCACCACAGTCGAGATTCTCGAGGGATTCCACGATCGGGACAGCGGTGAGGTATCCGTGCTGGGGGCCGATCCCTCCCACCGGGACCGGGGCCTACGAGCGAAGATCGGCATTGTTCTCCAAGCCTGTGCCGTGGACCCCTTTCTCACCGTGACCGAGGCGATCACCCAGCGCGCCGGCCTCTATTCGAACCCTCGACCGGTGGGCGAAGTGGTCGATCTGGTCGGTCTGGAGGCCAAGCGAAGGGCAAGGATCAAGACGCTCTCGGGAGGCCAGCAGCGTCGGCTCGATCTGGGCCTGGCCTTGGTCGGGGATCCTGAGCTCATCTTTCTCGACGAGCCCACCACCGGATTCGACCCGTCGGCCCGACGGGAATCCTGGGACCTGGTCCGGGGACTCTGCGCCGAAGGCCGCACGGTAGTGCTCACTACCCACTACATGGACGAGGCCCAGGCCCTCGCCAATTCGGTCACGGTCATCGTGGCCGGGAAGGTTGTGGCGTCGGGCCCGCCGGACACTCTCGGCGGGCGTGACCGGGGAGAGACGACCGTCAGATTCACGTTGCCGTCCGGGGTCACGGTGGACGATCTGCCCACCCCTCTCGGTATCTGCCCGCGGGTCCGTCACCACGCGGTCGAGTTCAGCCTCCCGGACGCCACAACCTTTCTTCATGACCTCACCGGTTGGGCTGTGGCCCGCGGTGAGGCGCTCGAGCACCTGACGGTGAAGCGGCCCTCACTCGAGGATGTCTATCTGTCGCTCACCGGTGGAGTGGACGAGTTGGACGAGTTGGACGAGTTGGAAGAGCTGGAAGAGCTGGAAGAGCTCGAAGAATGAACGACCTCCTGATTGCCAAGGACCAGCTTCGCTACGAACAGAAGGCATACTGGCGAAATCCGGTGGCGGCGGTGTTCACCTTCATGTTTCCAGTGGTGTTCTTGCTGGTGGTGGGGACCGGGGCCGGAAGCGGGAAGGTCGCCAACTCTTCCCTCCGGGACAACCAGTACCTGGTGGTGTCCATGCTGGTCTTCGGGCTGATCTCCGCTTGTTACACCAACCTCGGGGTCACCCTCTGCATCCGCAGGGACTCCGGAGTGTTGAAGCGGATTCGAGGCACCCCGATCTCCATCGGTTCCTATGTCGGCGGGATCATCGGCAGTGTCGTCATCAATGTGGCCCTCATCACCTTGCTGGTGGTGGGGATCGGGATGGCCGGGTACGACCTGCACTTTCCCTACCATCTGACTGCCGCGGTGATCACCTTGTTAGTGGGTGTCCTGACATTCTGCGCCCTCGGCCTGGCCGTGACAGCGATTGTCCCCAACGGCGAGGCCGCCCCGGCGGTGATCAACGGAACCTTCTTTCCCGTCGTATTCATCTCCGGGGTCTTTTACCCGATCAACAACGAGTCGGTGTTGTCCCAGATCGCCACCTTCTTCCCGGTACGACACCTGGTGAAGGGACTGGTCGGCGCGTTCGAGAACGGCCCTGGTTCGGGGTTGCAGGTCCGCGACATCCTCATCATGTTGATCTGGGCGGTGGGGGCATTGGTCTTCGGCCTCCGCAAGTTCCGCTGGGAGCCTCGGCACCGTTGAGGATGCAGAGAACTCTGCCAATCCCGGTACCCTGATCGGGTGAGCCTCCGCTCGCTCCCCCCACTGCTTCGCAACGAACCCGCCTTGACGCGGGTCATCGGTGCGTCCACGGCCACCTTGGCGGTAGCCACACCGGCTCAGGCATTCGTTCTGGCCGGGTTGGTCAGATTGGGGAGTCGGCGACCGGTGCTGGTTGTCACCCCCACCGGCGTGGCGGCTGACCAGCTGGCCCATGACCTGGAGGCGCTGACCGACCAGGGTGGACCCGGTGGACCCGGTGGCATCGAGGTCTTTCCGGCCTGGGAGACACTTCCCTTCGAACGGGTGAGTCCCGACGTATCGACCATGGGCCGTCGGTTGCGATTGCTTTGGCAACTGGGAGGAGGTTCCGCCGCCCAACGGCCCCAGGTGGTGGTGGCGCCGATCAAGGCGGTTCTGCAGCGCCTCGGCCCGTGGAGAACCGCGGCCCGACCCATCGTCATCTCCCACGGGGACCGGGTCTCCGTGGATGACCTGGTTGTGCAGCTGGTTGGCATGGGCTACCGGCGCGAGTCATTGGTGGAACACCGTGGCGAGTTGGCGGTGCGGGGTGGGATCGTCGACGTCTTCCCTTCCACCGCTGACGATCCCATTCGCATCGACCTGTGGGGCGACGAGGTGGACCGCCTGACCCGGTTCGACGTTGCCGACCAACGGTCCATGGATGATCTGACATCGGTGGAGCTGTTCGGCTGCCGCGAGGTGATCTCCGACGAGGCGATGCGCCGGGCTGCGGCCGGATTGGTGGGATCGGCCCCGTGGGGACGGCACCAATGGGAGCGGATCGCCGAGGGTGAGCTCTTCGATGGGATGGAATCGTGGTTGCCGTGGCTGTCGAACGGCGACGAACTGATCACCGACCTGATCGGCGACGACGCCTTGGTGGTCATGGTCGAACCTCGCCGGGTACGGGATCGGGCCGGAGAGCTGCTCGACGAGGAGTCGGCGTTGGCCGATGCATTGGCGTCCACATGGGGCCTGAGGGTCGATGGCACCGATGCCGGCCATGCTGATGGGGAGGCGCCCCACGAGGCGGCGACCACGACGCCGCGGCTGCACGTCCCCTACGACCGGCTGCTGGCCTCGACCTCAGCGGCGGTGATCTCGTTGGTGCCTTCCGCCGAGGGTCCGGATATCCCCGCGGTGGAAAGCCGGGGATGGGAGCCGATTCTCGGTGACGGGGCCAAGCTGGCGAGCCAGGTATCTGCCCTGACCCTGGCCGGCTATTCGGTGGTGCTGTGCTCTTCGACGGCGGGCGGCGCCGAACGGCTGGCCGGAATCTTGGCCGAGGAGGGACTCACCGTCCCGGTCGTGTCGCCCGGTGACGGCCCGGATCTGGCCGCCCCCGGCGCCCGCATCGTGGTCGCCTCGGTGGACAGTGGTTTTGTGCTGCCCGGAGCCAAGGTGGCCGTTCTCGCCGAGTCCGACGTCACCGGCCGCCGACGTCCCCACCGCCAGGCCCGGACCCGGGCCCGTCCCGTGGACGGGTTCTTCGATGACCTGGCCCCCGGCAGTTTCGTGGTTCATCGCCAGCACGGGGTGGCCAGGTACGGGGGCATGGTGACCAGGTCGATGGGAGGTGCGACCCGCGACTACCTCCTGCTCGAATACCGGGGAGCGGACAAGCTCTACCTTCCCACCGACCAGATCGAACTGCTGACGCCCTATGCCGGTGGAGAATCACCGAAGGTCAGCCGCCTGGGCGGGTCGGAGTGGCAGAAGGCCCGTTCCAAGGCGCGGGCCGCGGTCCACGAGATCGCCGAGGAGTTGGTGGCTCTCTACCGCCGGCGGCTCGAGGTGGAAGGCCATGCCTTCGGGCCCGACACGCCGTGGCAGGCGGAATTGGAGTCCCTGTTCCCGTTCATCGAGACCACCGACCAACTCCGGGCCATCGAAGAGGTGAAGGCCGACATGGAGCGCCCTCAGCCCATGGACCGGTTGGTCTGTGGCGACGTGGGCTTCGGCAAGACCGAGGTGGCCATCAGGGCGGTGTTCAAGGCGGCTCAGGATGGCTTCCAGTCCGCCATCCTGGTGCCGACCACCCTGCTGGCCAGCCAGCATGTGCAGACTTTCACCGACCGTTACGCGCAGTTCCCCATCAAGGTGGAATTGCTCAGCCGGTTCTTGACCAATGCCCAGGCTCGAGCGGTGCTCGCCGGGTTGGCTGACGGCTCGGTGGACGTGGTGGTGGGGACCCACCGCCTGTTGGGTGGCGACGTCGCCTTCAAAAAGCTCGGTCTTCTGGTCGTGGACGAGGAGCAGCGGTTCGGCGTCTCCCACAAGGAGGCGATCAAGGCGATGTCCGACGGGGTGGATGTGCTCACCCTCACCGCCAGCCCGATTCCCCGCACCCTGGAAATGGCGTTGACCGGCATCCGCGACCTGTCGATGGTCAACACGCCCCCGGCCGCCCGTCGCCCGATTCTCACCCACGTGGGCGAGTACGAGGAAGGGGCAGCCTCCGAAGCCATCCGACGCGAGCTCCTCCGGGAGGGCCAGGTCTTCTACGTGCACAACCGGGTGCAGGATATCGACGCGGTGGCCGACCGGGTTCGCCGAATGGCACCCGAAGCGCGGGTGGCCGTTGCCCACGGCCAGATGGACGAAGGATCGCTGGAGCAGGTGGTGCTCGATTTTTGGGAAGGCGCCTACGACGTGCTGGTTTGCACCACCATCATCGAGTCGGGGATCGACATGCCCAGCGTGAACACCCTGGTGGTGGATCGGGCCGATCTGTTGGGGCTCGGCCAGTTGCACCAGCTCCGGGGCCGGGTCGGTCGGGCCGGAGCCCGTGCCTACGCCTATCTCTTCCATCCCCGGGACACGGTGCTGTCCGAACAGGCCTACGAGAGGTTGCGCACCATCGGCGACCACACCGAACTGGGCTCGGGATTCAAAATTGCTCTGCGTGACCTGCAGATCCGAGGGGCGGGGAACCTGCTCGGTCGGGATCAATCCGGTCACATCGCTGCAATCGGCTACGACCTGTACGTCCAGATGGTGTCCGAGGCCGTGGCCGAATTGAAAGGGGAGGCCCGGCCGCAGCCGGTGGACCTCAAGATCGACCTGCCCGATGCCGCCCACCTTCCCCCCAGCTATGTCGAAGCCGAGGATGTCCGGCTCGAGGCGTACCGTCGGATCACCGGCCTCCGCACCGAGGCGGAGATCGCCGACGTGGCCTCCGAGTGGGAGGACCGGTTCGGACAGCTGCCCGCACCGGCTGCCGCCCTGCTCGACGTGGCCAGGCTCCGAGTGGAGTGCCTCCGTCTGGGGATCACCGAGCTCACCGTCACGCTGCCGCGGAGCATGGGGGGAACGGGCGGACGGGGTGGAGTCGGGGTGGGGCGGGCATCGGTCAAATTGTCCCCACTGACCCTTCCGGCGTCGGCGGAGGTGCGCCTGAGACGGCTGGCGCCGGGGGCGACGTACCAGGCCGACTTCCATCGCCTGCTGGCTCCCTTGTCACCGCCGGCCTCCGGCACCGACTACGCCCCGGTGGTGGCCGACCTCCTGCATGAGCTGGTTCCCCCGCCGACCCCTCCGGTGGAGGGCGACAGTGCCGATGGTTCCCCGGACGATACTCATGCGCTGGCCACGAGCCGGTAGCATCGCCGCCGTGAAGCGCCTCCTCACCTTGTCCGTCATCGTTCTGGCTGCAGGGCTACTGACGACCGCGTGCAACGTGACGCCTCCGGCCGCCACCATCAACGGGGCGACCATCTCGGTGAGTGCTCTCAACGATCAACTCCGCTCGTTCAACTCCACCCAGGTGGGCCACTGTCTGCTCACGGCCGAGACCGGGCAGACCTCCCAGTTCCAGACTCAGGGCGCCGGGGGTCCGGGCACCTACGACATGGCGTTCACCGACTCCATCCTCGAGAACTCGGTGGGGAACGAGTTGGCGTTCCAGTTGGCGGCATCGAAGGGCCTGAGCGTCTCGGCTTCCGAACTGACGACGGCCCAACAGAACTTCGTGGCCACCCTCAATGGGGAGATCAGCGCCGCTGCCCAACAGGCGAGCCAATCCGGCACCGGTTCCTACTGTGTGGCGGCGAGTGGTCAGCCGCTCACCGGGGATCAAGTGATGGCAGCACTCCCGGCCACCATCCGCAATGCCCTCATTGCCAACTATGCCGTCGATGAGAAATTGCTGGCTGACGGCGTGGATATCTCCGACGCGGCCATCTCGAGCTACTACGCCGCCAATCAAGGGCTCTTCACCGCCGATTGCGTGAGCCGGATCGTGACCGACACCCAGGACCTCGCCAACCAGTACGTCGTCCAGATCAATGCCGGGGCCGCGTTCAGCGATGTGGCCAAGGCGCACTCCATCGACACCCAGACGGCGTCAAGCGGTGGGGCCCTCGGTTGTTCGTTCACCCAGTCCCAGGTGGAACAGGCGCTACAAGTCCGGTCGCCGGCAGTGGGCACACCGATCGGGCCGATTGCGGATACGAGCGGCGGGGCATGGGTGATCTACGAAATCACCAGTCAACAGGTGGCGTCTCTGTCCGACGCCCGATCGGGCGTGATCCAGCAACTGCTGCAGACGGCCGCCAATGGCAATCGGATCGCCACGGAGATTCAGACGTACGCGCGACACTCCCACGTGTCGATCGATCCTCAGTACGGGACATGGAAGGGGCAAGGAGTGGTGGCACCGGTGGCGCCGCCGGCCCAGTACCTGTTGGCAGCAGCATCCGGTCAACCGCAGACCCCGCTCGCGGTGAACAGTCAGTCGGGTGGTCCGGGGTCGGGTGTGGCGCCCGGCGCCGGGTCTGGCAGCACGCCGACCACCTCCAGCAGTGGCAACTGATCTCCTCGATCCGGAGTCGCAATTGTGACCGACGCCATCCCGGCCGCGACATCGGGGTCTGCACCCGCCCCACGTATTGACGTGGTCGGACTCGGCCCGGCCGGGCCCGAGCTGATCACTGCGGAAACCCGGAAGCTGATCAGCGAGGCCGGCACCGTCTATCTCCGGACCACCCGGCATCCGGCCGCCGCCGCATTCCCCGGTGCGACGTCGTTTGACGACCGCTATGAGTCGGAATCCACCTTCGATGACGTCTACCGGGCGATCGTGGCCGACCTGGTGGCGGCGGCACATCGCCGCGGAACGGTGGTCTATGCAGTTCCCGGCTCGCCGGTGGTGGCCGAACGAACCGTCGGCTTGCTCCGAGAAGATGCCGCGGTGGGCTCTGGTGAGGTGACGGTGGTGGTACACCCGGCCCTGTCGTTCCTCGATGTGGCGTTCACCCGACTTGGGGTCGATCCCGTGAGCACCGGAGTACGGGTCGTCGACGCCGAGTCGTTCGCCTCGTCGGCGGCGGGAGAGCGGGGTCCCCTGTTGGTCGCCCAGTGTTGGTCCCGGGCGATCCTGTCCGAGATCAAACTGTCGGCTGAGTTGCCGCCAGAGGCGCTGGTGACGGTGCTCTACCACCTGGGCCTCGATGACGAACAGGTGTGGGAGGTGGCATGGGACGAACTCGACCGAGCGTTCGATCCTGACCACCTGACATCCTTGTGGATCCCCACTCTGGCTGCTCCGGTGGCTTCCGAGTTGGTCCGACTCGACGAGTTGACCCACACCCTCCGGGAGCGTTGCCCCTGGGATCGAGAGCAGACACACGGTTCCCTGGCACGGCACCTGATGGAGGAGTCATACGAAGTGCTGGAGGCGATCGACGATCTGGCGACTGTCGATCGGATGCTGAACCTCGACCACGGTGGGGGGGGAGTGGGAGTTGGAATGGTCAGTGCCGAGACCGAGGAACGCGCCGTGGCCCACCTCGAGGAGGAGCTCGGTGACCTGCTCTTCCAGGTCTGTTTCCACTCCACGCTGGCGGCTGAGTCCGGCCGGTTCACCTTGGCCGACGTGGCTCGAGGCGTGCACGACAAGCTGGTCGCCCGCCATCCACACGTGTTCGGCGACGTCAGCGCCGCTACGGCTGATCAGGTCGCGGCTGACTGGGAGACGTCGAAGAAGGCGGAGAAGAACCGGAAGAGCGTGACCGAGGGGATTCCGGCTGCTCTTCCTGCCTTGGCCCTGGCGGCAAAGCTGCAGCGCAAGGGGGTGGCGGTGGGAATGAAGCTTCCCGGACTGGACGATGAGGCGAGCCGGCTGGCCATCGGGGTGACCGAGGTGGCCGGCGCAGCCGGAATGGCCGGCGCAGCCAGCAGGAGCGGGCCCTCGGGGCCGGTGCCGTCATCGGGGACCACCGACGAGGACAGAATCGGAGACCTGCTCTTCTCGTTGGTCAATGTGGCCCGAACATTGGGTGTCGATCCCGAGAGTGCACTTCGAGCGAAAGCGGCAGCGTTCCGGGCATCGGTTGAAGCCCTCGGCTAGTCGCGGCGCCGGCAGACGATGGGGTCAGGCGCATTTCGTATCCTCTGCCTTTCAGCGAATACCCTGGTCCAGAAGGGTCTGAGTGATAACTTTTACAACATCAACAACAGGAGCAACAGGGCACAGTGAGCTTCATCGAACAGATCATCGGGCGGGAGGTTCTCGACTCCCGAGGCAATCCAACGGTTGAGGTCGAAGTCGTCCTCGATTCGGGGGCGGTGGGACGCGCCATCGTGCCTTCGGGGGCATCGACCGGGACGTTCGAGGCTGTCGAACTGCGTGACGGTGGCGACCGTTACGGCGGCAAAGGCGTGCAGCGGGCCGTGGCCAATGTGAACGGTGAGATCGCCGCCATTCTCGAGGGTGCCGACGCCCTCGACCAACGGGGGGTCGACCTGGCCCTGATCGACGCGGACGGGACCCCGAACAAGGCTCGACTGGGAGCCAACGCCATCCTCGGGGCGTCGCTGGCGACGGCCAAAGCAGCCGCCGATGAGCTTGGGCTGCCTGTCTTCCGCTACGTGGGCGGCTCTGACGCCCACGTTCTGCCGGTCCCGATGATGAACGTTGTCAATGGGGGCGTCCACGCCGACAACTCCATCGACTTTCAGGAGTTCATGATCATGCCGGTGGGAGCAGCCTCGTTCTCCGAGGCTCTCCGGTGGGGAGTCGAGACGTATCACGCACTGGCCGGGGTGCTGAAGGAGCGCGGACTGTCCACCGCAGTGGGTGATGAAGGGGGATTCGCCCCGAACCTTGGTTCGAACGAAGAAGCGGTGCGGGTGTTGGTGCAGGCCATCGAATCGACGGGGCGTGCCCCCGGTACAGACATCGCCATCGCCATGGACCCGGCCACCAGTGAGATCTATCGCGACGGTGCCTACGTCTTGGCAGGCGAAGGACGCACGTTGTCACCCGACGAGATGGTGGCGTACTGGGTGGATCTGGTCGGTCGCTATCCCATCGTGTCGCTCGAAGACGGCATGGCCGAAGAAGACTGGGACGGGTGGGCGGCGCTGACCTCCGCAGTGGGAGATCGCATCCAACTGGTCGGTGACGACATCTTCGTCACCAACGAGGAGCGAGTGAGACGGGGTATCGACGCCGGAATCGCCAATGCGGTGCTGATCAAGCTCAATCAAATTGGCTCGTTGACGGAGACCCTCGGGACGATGTCGCTGGCCAATCGAGCCGCTTACACATGTGTGGTTTCACATCGGTCGGGTGAAACCGAGGACACCATCATCGCCGACCTGGCCGTGGCCACCAATTGTGGGCAGATCAAGACCGGGGCTCCGACGCGGTCCGAACGGGTGGCGAAATACAACCAACTGCTCCGGATCGAAGAGATGCTGGGCGAGTCGGCCGAATTCCGCGGGGCCGATGCGTTGGCGTCGCGAGGTACGTCTCGGTGAGCAACCGTGGCCACGCCGGATCGAAGAAGCCCTCGGTGACCGCGGCTCGCGGCTCGAAGGCGGCGGGCTCGAGGCGGGCGAAAAGCAGCTCGGCGAGGTCCACCAAGCCTGGGGCGGCCAGACGCCCGCTGGCGCCCTCCCGGCCGGCGGCCAACAAGCGACAGTCCGCAGCCTCGCGTCAGGCCGCGCCCAAGCGACACGCCGCGCTGCCCCGGCCAAAGAATGCCAGAGCGCGGCCTCGCGCCAACAGTCGTCGCCTTCCGGTGGCCATTGCCGCCGTGATCGCTCTTGTTGTGCTGGGGACCAGTTTTCCGGCGGCAGCTCTCCTGAGGCAACACGGACAGCTGTCATCGACAAGCGCCCAGTTGCAGAGGCTGCAAAACCAGAACCAACTCTTGACCCAACAACAGCAGCAGCTGAATTCGCAGGCAGAGATCGAACGGTTTGCCCGCCAGGACTATCAATTGGTCTTCCCGGGCCAGACACTCTTCAAGGTATTGCCGCCCACAGGAGGCACCGCTACCGCCTCCGGCGCGCTGGCGGGAGATCCCGGAAACCAACCACTGGTCGCTCCGGCTGATGCGCCGAACATGTCGCCCGACCCCGGTCTCCCTCAGTCCGGTCCCCCCGGAAGTCCGGGAAGCTCGGCGTCGTCGAGTGGTGGTTCGGGCTCGACGCCCACCGCTCGACGGGCGGGATCGTCGGTCGGAACGTCCGGCGGAGCCGGCGCCGGGGGATTCTGGCATCGGGTCACCTCCACCCTTGAATTCTGGAAGTGAGTCCGATTTCGCCGGATGGGCCGGATGGGCCGGATGGCCGGGGGCCCGGCAAGAATGCCCAAGATGAGACTTCACCAGACGACCCGGGCCGGATCATCGACGATGAGGCCCTGGTGGCTGAACTGTTGGGCCGACCAGCGGCGGGATCCTTTGACGTGGTGGTCCGTTCCGAGAACGCGGTGCCGGCGGTCATTGCCAATGCCCCCTTCCTTTACGATGGGACTCCCATGCCCACTCGGTACTGGCTGGTGGACCAGGCGCTGCGCGAGGCAGTCAGCAGAATTGAGTCGTCCGGTGGAGTCCGGGAGGCCGAGGCGGCCATTCCCGAGGAACGGGTGGCCGAAGCCCACGCCCGCTATGCGGCGGAACGCGACACTCTGATACCCAAGGACCACCAGGGACCGCGGCCGTCCGGAGGTGTCGGTGGCACCAGGCAAGGGGTGAAATGCCTCCACGCTCATCTGGCCTGGTGGCTGACGGGGGCCGATGACCCGGTTGGGGAGTGGGTAGCAGTGCGCATCGGACTTCACCCCTCCTGAGGGCGTGGTAGCAAGATCCCATGGAATCGAGTGGATCGGTGGCGGCGATCGACTGTGGCACGAATTCAACCCGTCTGCTGGTCGTTGACGAGCACGGTCGGACGCTCGAGCGATTGATGCGCATCACCCGTCTGGGAGAAGGGGTAGATGCCACCGGCATGTTGTCGGAAGTTGCGATCGAACGCTGTGTGGCGGTCCTGTCGGAATTCCGACAGGTCATGGATCGCCTGGGGGTGACCCGAGCGCGTCTGGTGGCTACGTCGGCTGCTCGCGATGCATCCAATGGGTCCGTATTCTTCGCGGCCGCAACCGAAGCATCCGGCGTGTCTCCCGAATTGCTGACAGGGAGCGATGAAGGGTTTCTTTCGATGACCGGAGCGGTGGCAGACCTCGATCCCGATGACGGGCCGTTTCTGGTGGTCGATATCGGGGGAGGATCGACCGAATTGGTGGCAGGGTCGGGACCCGGCGATCCCGACTTGGAGGCGGTGTCCCTGCAGATTGGTTGTGTCAGGGTGTCCGAGCGCTTTCTGATATCCGACCCGCCGCCTCCCGAGGAGTTGGCCGCGGCCGAAGCCATGGTGGCCGACGCGTTGGAAGTGGCCATCCACGCCCATCCCCGGTTTTTGGCGCCTCATCGTTTGGTCGGGTTGGCGGGCACGGTCACCACGCTCTCGTCATTGCAGCAACAGATGATGATCTATGACCGCGATCTGGTGCATCACTCGATTGTGACCGCCGCCCAAGTGTCCTGGTGGTATCGGACCCTGGCCTCCGAGGACCGTGCTGCCCGGTTGGCCCGTGCCGGCATGGTACGGGGCCGGGAAGACATCATGGTCGGTGGTGTCCTGATCCTGAAGACCGTGATGGAACGCCTCGAGATTGAGGAGTGTCTGGTATCGGAGGCCGACATTCTCGACGGCATGGTCGCCGTCCTCTTGGAGGAGTGAGCGCCAGGCCACGCCAGGCCGCGGCGGAGAGACTCAGGCGGTGATGGGGAGGCTGGTTGCCCCACCGGTACAAATGCCCCCACCGCCGATCTCCCCACCGTCGGAGGAGGCCTTCCCGGTGGCAACCAGTACCCGTTCGATGAACCGGTCCGTCGACCCGAACGCGTCTTCGGCATATGCCTTGCCTTGAGCACTGAAGGTGGCGCGGACGTCGGGATCAAGCATTGCCTCGACACACCAGACGAGTTCGCCGGGCGTGTCGAACCACAGCCCTCCCCGACCCAGTTCTGCGTGCTCTCGTGCCCGTGAGTTTCCCGGGACGATGATCGGTGTGCCGTACAAGAGGGAGTCGACGCAACGCCGGCCGAACAGGGGCCCGGGCCGGAGATCGACGACGACCCGCGCCCATGCCATGAGCCGGGCCAGATCACTGGATCGCTCTACCGGCCATCCCTGTCCCACCCGTCCCTGATGCCACACACTGAAGGCGTCAGTGGCAGAAATGCCCACGGGGTTCTCGGGGAAGCGCAGTCGGAGTAACCGGGCGAGTGCGACAGCCTCCTCGTCGGCATGAGTCTTGGTGCTCGAGATGACAAAGACATAGTCGGTCGTTCCGACCCAGGTATTCGGTTCGTTGAGAGCGCTCGGATTGGCGGCCAGAGGGGCTCCGATGCGGTGGACCCGGTCGGCGCCGCCATGATGTTCGACGATGGAGAGACGTTCGGTCTCGGTGATGGCGAGAACGGCCTGGGAGCGATCGAAGATTCGGTCAAAGTGAGGGAAGGCCAGGCTGTTCAGATCGGAACCGAGAGCGAGCAGCACAATGGGTACGTCAGGAGCAACTCGATCGACAGCGTCGAGCGCACCAAGGTGTTGATGACCGGCGATGACCACGATGTCGGGACGAAGTCCGGCGAGGATGTCCGAGGAGGCGCTCCAACAATCGAGCAGATCCCGGTCGAGCAAGCGTCCGTATTCGGGCAGGAGTCGCCCGGTGGCGCTCCCGCCGGTATCCGAAATGGCCTCGATGAGGAGCTCTCGACGTATAGCGGCCGTCGGTGAGCTTGGTGTTGCGGTTTCGTGCACAGTGAACACGCTGTCGACGCGTTCGGAGGGCACGGTGCCCTGGGGCGTGATCACATGGACGTGAGCCGAGCATGCCAGGGCGCCCGCCACCTGACGGGTTGCCCAACCCTCCTCGCTCTTCGACTCCCACTGGTCCACCAGGACAGCGATCACCGGTCCATCACCGTCGACGTTGCCGGAAGGGATGGCCCTTGTCCCGGAGGATCGTTGAGATGGTCGATCCATCGTCATCGGCTTCGGTCAGAATCCTCTTTGGCCGCAGCTGCCGCCTCGGCATCCGCAGCTGCCTTGTTGCGCTGAGCGATGGTGGACGAAATGGACGCCACGCCGCTGGTGGTCCGCGGCGATTCAGCGTGGAGCCATGCGGCCAGGAGTGCCTGGTTTTCGGCTTCGGCGACTTGACGCCTCACGATATCCAAATTCATTTCCTGGACCCGTAATGTCAGCGCGTCACACCTACGTTCGAGGGCCTCGCTGATGCGGACGACATGGCCCAGGAGATCTCGCTCTTCATGGAGGTAACGCCCGAGAACCCGGTAGGTCAGACGGCCGAACAGCCCGACCAATCTGCCCTTTGGACCGCCCCCGGCATCCGCGGGATTGAATGAGTCGGGGAGTGCCCAGTGCTTGTGGAGGTAGTCGAGAGAGCTTCCGCTGCGGGATTGCTCACCCCCCGAGGAGGGGTTGAATTGATCCGGAGGCAGAGGCTCCCACCGGAGCACCTGGTGCTCTGCTTTCAGGTGCTCGAGAAACTCTTTTGGGTCAAGCCCAGGTTGTCCCACGTTGTGATCCTCCCTTCGTGGCTATCGCGCGTGGTACTCACCGGATGGTCAGTCACGTCGCAGTCTGTCGGCTGGCGTCGGTTCCCAAGGGATGGCTGGTGGATGTTCCATCCGATCGGCACGCGGATTGTACCCGTTTTCGGCATCGCGCTCCGGCGATGCCTGGTGATGCACGGCCTTGTTCAGAATGGCCCAGGTGGATCAGTCGCCGTCGAAAGTCGCCGGGGATGGGCCATAAGGGTGGGGGAGCTCATGGTAGCCTGTACTGGTCTTCGAGCGGTCCTTCTGATTCTGACATTGGCCCAGCTCCTAGTGGATCTGCTGCTTTGGGGAATGCGATGGAGAGCCACCGACGACTCTTTGGAACCTATTCCACGTGAGCCAAACAAACGCCATGTCGACACCCGACCCTCACCGACCCCTGAGCGACGAGTCAGCATCAGCGGTGGTGGAGGGGGAGTTGGTGGCAGCCCTTGGATGGATGTCGGACAAATTCACCGAGTCGGCGCCCCTTCCCGCGGTCAGCGCAAAGGTGCGTGACCCCTGGGGCCCCCATGCCGCACTCCTTGCCCCGGCCTATTGGCACTGGATTCACCTGCACAACCAGCAGCGCGCCGAGGGCGTCGATGTTCAGCAACTCCCGGTCGACGGGCCCTTGCTGAGCGTGGTGGTTCCGGTCTATCGACCATCTCTCTGGTACTTCCGTGAGTGCGTGCAGTCGGTGATCGACCAGACGTACCAACACTGGGAGCTCTGTCTCTGTGATGACGGTTCCGGTGATCCCGAGTTGACGGCAGCCATGGAAGACATGGCGGCTGGTGACGCCCGCATCAAAGTGATGGCACTCGAACAGAACGGTGGAATTTCCCGGGCCACCAACAAGGCGCTGGCGGCGGCGACGGGTGAGTTCATCGTGCTTCTCGATCACGATGACCTGCTCGACCTCGAGGCACTGGCGGAGATCGCCGCCGTGGTGCTGACCGAAGCCGACGCTGACGTCATCTACTCCGACGAAGACAAGCTCGACGAGCTGGATCGTCCCTGCCAACCCCACTTCAAACCCGACTGGGATCCGGACATGCTGTTGTCGTTCCCCTACCTGGGCCACGTCACGGCCATCCGTCATGAGTTGCTGCAACGCATCGGCGGTTTCCGCCCCGAGTTCGACGGCAGCCAAGATTTTGATCTGATGCTGCGGGCGACCGAGCAGGCGCGTCGGGTCGTTCACATCCCCAGGGTCCTTTATCACTGGCGGGTGGTGGCAGGTTCTGCCGCCGGTGACTCCGACGCCAAGCCGTGGGCCCACCTGGCAAGCCGTCGAGCGGTGGAGGATGCGGTGATTCGCCAGGGAATCAACGGCGCAGTCGATGGAGGACCCTTTCAGGGCGCTTATCACGTCCGGCGCCGGATCGAGGGATCTCCCACTGTCAGCATCATCATGCCGTTCCGCGACCAGGCAGCCCTGACGGTGGCGTGTCTCGCTTCGTTGGAAGTGGCGCCGGGTCATCCGATTACCGAAGTCGTGCTGATCGACAACGGCAGCACGGAACCGGAGACGCGAGCTCTCCGCCGTCAGCTGGAAGCTCGGCCGGCCACCCGGGTTCTCGAGTATCCCGGCCCGTTCAACTGGTCGGCCATCAACAACATGGCCGCCAAGACTTGCGATACCGACATGTTGTTGTTTCTCAACAACGACATCGAGGCGTCGTCGGAAGGATGGCTGCATGCCCTGGTCGAGTTGGGTCAGCGGTCCGACGTAGGTGCGGTGGGCGCTCGTCTGCTATATCCCGATGGTGCTGTGCAGCATGCGGGTGTAGTCCTTGGACTTGGCGGTGTCGCCGGACATCTATTTGCCGGAATGCCCTCAGAAGAGATGGGGTACTTCGGCTGGGATCTCATCGTTCGGGAATACAGTGCGGTGACTGCGGCGTGCATGTTGGTCCGGCGAGAGGTCTTTGAGGAGCTCAATGGATTCGACGAAACATTTGCCGTCGGCTTCAACGACGTCGATTTCTGTATCCGATTGGGGCGGGCGGGATATCGGGTGCTCTACACTCCCCACGCCAAACTGATCCACTATGAATCGGTAAGCCGCGGGCTCTCGGGGTATCAGCACGATTACCAACAGTTCCTGGCCCGTTGGATCGGGGTATTGCGTGTGGACGACCCGTTCTATAACCGAAACCTCGGACGGCTCGATCCGCACTGCCCCCTTCGGCCACCGGACGAAGACGAGCGGTGGCTTTCATTGGTTGGCGGCCTCATGGAGACGGCCTGATCAGAACGGCCTGATCGGGACGGCCTGATCGGGACGGAAACAATCCAACCCCGGGTCGTGATTCTCGACCTCTGAATTCGATCATCTCAGCCCGGACGGGCGGAGTGCTGTCCGTAGGTTCGGTGCCTTTGCCGGGGTCGATATCTCCGTACGCGTGGGAACGATCCGATCAGAACGACCATGGCGAGAAAGGCGACCAGAATCGCGGCCGTTGCATGAGGTGGCAGGAATTTGAATCTCACGATCGACCTTCCGGCGGGAACCGGCACTTCCTGAAAGAGCCCGGTCGGCCCGAACGGGACCTTGTCGACTGCGACGGCGTGTCCATTGATGTTCGCCGACCAACCGGGCATGAACTGGACCTGTCTCAAGAGGACAGAGGGACGGGTGCAGTTGACGGTGGCCTGGTCCCGCCCTTGACCGGTGACCGAACATCCGGCCCCCACGAAGGTGGTGTCCACGGAGTCCTTCGGCGAAGCGGCGACAAGGGAGAAGAGGGGAGCCGGGGTCGGGAGTTCCCAAATCTCGGCGAAACTGTCGCGGTAGACGACCCGTGGGCCGCGGGGCCATGGGGCGGTGCCAGCGGTCGGAAAGCGGGCGCCAAATACGTCAAGACCATTGGCGTTGGTGACGATGTAACGCACGCCGATGGCTTCGAAGTTGGCCAGATGCGATGTGTATTCGGCGGCGGGTGATTGGGCCTGGCGGTCGATGGTGGAGGCACCCGTGAAGAGCAGGGTGGGGGAGTTGGTATCGAGCTCTGAGTTGACGTAGATCACCCAATCCTTGGGAATGGGAAGATCGGTCGTGTTGGCTTCGGCAATGCCGAAGTAGGAGCCGTAGTTGGGCTGTATCGGTCCCAGGGTGGCGAACCGGTAGGTACCGAGGTGAGCCTGAAGCCAGGTCACCGAGCCCAGATGCAACGGCGGTGACGGGGGTGCGGATGCATAGGTGAAGCCGAGCAGAAGCGTGGACTCCACGCAGATCGCGGCTGCAGCAAGGATGCGCCCCCGGCGTCTGATCTGCTTGGTACGTCGTGAGGGCACTGACCGGGAACGCCGTGCTGCCCTCCACCCGCCGACAACCAGAAGAACAAGGACCAGCCCGGCGAACGCCATGCTCCACACCACGTATTCCTGGCGGTTCCCGTGTCCCGGGGTGGTGGTGCCGGCGTGGGCCATGACCGGCCAGGCCGTCATGCCGGCCCACGCCACCATGGCCCCGGTCAGGACTGCGCTGCCCACCAACACCCCTCGTCTGGTGACACGACGGGCGATGTCGTCCAGACCGAACACCGCCAGTACCACCACCGCCAACTCCCAGGATGGGTCTGCATAGCGAAAGAAGGCGGTAGCGTTGATGGCCGGTACGGCGGCAAACAGGTGGACCACAGGCTGAAAGCCGTAGGTGCGGAGCAAGCAGAGGAGTGCCCATGCGCCGAGCCCGACTCTCAACATCCGGTTGTGGCGGCCGACCAGGCCCACCAGTGCGGCAGCGATGAGAGTCACAGTCAGATAGCCACCGACGCTTCCCCATAGGCCGGAGATGACGTCAATGCCTCCTCCGGCGGCCCGGAAACCGAAGATCGGGCCCAATGAGTAGGGGAGGATGAGTTGGGACAGACCGGTGGTGCGAAGCCCGAAGTGGGCCAAGGCGTGGCCGTGCCCCCCCAGGTTTGCCGAAGGCAGATAGGTGACAAATGCCACAATCAATGGCGCGGCCAATGCGACCCCGACGAGGATCCCGGCCGCCAGCTTGGTGACGAAGGGACGCCAGAACGCTCGACCCGGCCCGGCAAGTCGAAATACCGTCCACCACGCCACGAAGAGCCCGTCGATGAAGGTGGTCTCGGGGAAGCCGGCCAGAATCGAAAACGCCAGTGCGACCCCCAGGAGTCGCCATCCACCGGGTCGCTGTTCGCGGGCCGCGGATAGCGCATGTTCCACACCCAATATCGAAAGGGGAAGCAGGGCAATCGGTCGGACTGGTGCGTGTGTGAGCCATGCGTAGGTTCCGCACATTCCGAAGGCGACACCGCCGGCAATCGAGAATGTGCGCCCGACGCCGAGCCTCCGCACCAGGAGGTAGGTCGCCCAACCCGTAGCGGTTTCGAGGAAGATCTGGAGAAACAGCATGCCCTGGTGGAACACCAGGAGGAAGGTTGGAAGAAAGAAGGCACCGCTTTGCATTTCCCCGGCAAGCGGGGACCCCATCCCTTCGAACGGGTTCCACCACGGGATGTGCCCATGGAGCCAATCCAGGGCGGCCAGGTGGCCCAGTGCCTGGGTAGTGAAGGCCGAATTGGGGTCGATGTACGGCCGGCCCGGCAGCCAGGCGCTCTTGCCCGGGGACAGATAGGCGTCGACGACCAGGGGATTGCTGGTGACCAGATGAAGGAGGGCCGGAAGATGGGCAGCCACGACGGCGACAAAGATGCAGGCGACCGGAAAGATCTCGTGTGATCTTTGATTCAGTTCTCGGACGATCCGCAAACGGACAGAGGTGAATACCCGAGCCATCTTCTCTGCCTGCATGCCGCGTGTTCGTCTCCGGTGACCCCGAGTAGTGATTGTCCCTACTGGGTTTGGCGTGGGGCACAGCGTATAGGCCTACGATGCGCCGGTGGTGTTGTTTGAAAACGGACATATCGGTCCCAGAATCGCTGCCCCGTTCTTGCCGGCGACGGCGCCAGACCGGATGGCCGAGATGTCCGAGACGCCCGGAATGGCTCTGCGTTGAGCCCGCGTGCTTCGGCCCCGCCCGTTCGATCCCTCGAGCTACCAGGGTGGAGGGTTCGGCTTGCCACCCTGGTCGAAAAGGATTACGAAGCCTGGTACCAGGTACGTGACCGATGTCGCTCGTGGCTGGTCCCCTGGGAACCGCGGCCCAAGGGCGCACCGTTGGCGCCTGAAGACGCTGCCAGCTTTGCCAGTCGTTGCCTCATGCGTGAACGAGAACGTCAACTCGGTACCGGCTTTGGCTTCGGACTCTTCGTGGAGGGACGTTTCGCGGGAGAGATCACCCTTTCTTCCATCCAGAGAGGTCCGTTCCAGAACGGGTCGGTGGGCTACTGGATCGATCAGGACTTGGCCGGGTTGGGTTTGATCCCAGAAGCTGTCGTCGTCGTCCTGCAATACGCATTTGAGACTCTCGGTCTTCACCGGATTGAAGTGGCGATCATCCCCCGCAACAGTTCGAGCCGACGCGTAGTGGAGAAGCTGGGGCTTCGGGTCGAGGGCGTGGCGCTTGGATTCCTCGAGATCAACGGCGAGTGGGAGGATCACATCCGCTACGCCATGACCGCCGAGGAGTGGGCAGACCGTCGGACTGAATTCCTCACCAACTGGCTCAAGAAAGCCTGATCCGGCCGGCGTCACCCCCGGCTTGGGCAGCCGGGCCTGGCGAAGCAGGGTGGCTTGACGAATGAGGCTGATCAGGCGGAGCACCTCCGGTCAGGCGAGTGTGCCGGGTCGGGCGGATCGCCCAGGTTCAACCCGGCCCTCCGGAGATCAACCGAAACCCGGGTAAGCGCGTCCCTAAATCGCTGGAGGACTAGTCTCACCGGATGCGGTTGCCACGGGAAGATGGAGCTGGTCCCGATCTGGCCGCGCCCGGTCGTACGACAACACTCGACCCTGCTCGAGAGGGATACCCCCCGATGGCATGGTGGCGATGAATGCCGTAGGTCTTGATGCAATCACGATGCAACGCGAGCGCCAGCTCTGCATCGTCGTTCCGGCATTCAACGAGGGAAGATCCGTTTTCGATGTGGTGAAGACGGCTTACAAGTCGATGCCTGACGCGCACGTTGTGGTGGTGAACGACGGTTCCACTGACGACACCGGCATCCAGGCATACCTGGCTGGAGCCGCCGTCGTCACCCTCCCCGTCAATTTGGGAATCGGTGGCGCGGTTCAGACCGGATATCAATATGCGTTGCGGCACGGATTCGAGTTCGCCATGCAGATCGATGGCGACGGACAACATGACCCAACAGAGGCAGCACGCCTCCTGAAGCCCCTCATCGACGGAACGGCAGATGTGACCGTCGGTTCGCGTTGGCTTGGCCGGGGCGCCTTCGAGTCACCGTCTGGCCGTCGATTCGGAATGCGGGTCTTGGCAAGGTTGGTGCGCTGGAAGACCGGGGGATCGTTTACTGATACGACCTCCGGCTTCAGGGCAGTCGGACGTCGGGGTCTCGAACTGTTCGCGGAGAGCTATCCCACCGACTTTCCCGAGGTCGGGACCATTGTCCTGGCGTACCGCAGCGGCCTGAGAATCGAAGAGGTTCCGGTACAGATGGAGAAGCGCCAGTACGGCAGGTCGAGCATCTCCGGGCTTCGCTCGGCGTATTACATGATCCGGGTGATCGTTGACCTGCTCATTGGCAGCGCCGATCACCGGAGTGAGGCATGAGGCTCTTCGCGTTGTCCCTGGTCGTGAGCGTCGCGTTTCTGGCCCTCTCGGTGCGGGCCATCCGGCGTCATCGACTGAGTGAGCACACCGGGATGTTGTGGCTGGGTGTCAGTCTCGTCATGGTTTTTTTGAGTGCCACCCTCCCGTTTCACCTACTCGACCGGGCAGCCCGTTTTGTCGGTATCGCCTATCCACCCGACTTGATTCTGCTCATCGCCGTGCTGTTTCTCTTCGCATTCAGCTTCCAGCTCTCGATGGGCCAGGCGCGGCTGAACGAGAAGAACACCAAGTTGGCCCAAGAGATCGGGATCCTCACCGCCACTCCGCCTCAGCCTCCCGAGGCGGCGTCCAGTGTTGGAGAAGAGGAACCGGAGATAGCGAAGCCCGAACGGATAGCGAAGCCCGAACGGATAGCGAAGCCCGAACGGATAGCGAAGCCACAACGGATAGCGGAGCCACAACGCGAAAGAGCACCGTCGGAGGTCGTCGTTGTCGCTGCCTCGGTGACACCCGCAGCTGAGGCAATAGCGCCCGAAGGCTCGCAGAGGCCCGGGTTGCGGTCGCTCCTCCGAGTGCCAGCACTGGGGCTCATGCTGTTTCGACGAGGTCGCCATGCAGGCTCTCGGTCCGTCCAAGGTGAACCGTCGGTCATCGCATCGCCGGCCACCATCGCATCGCCGGCACCAGGTCGCCGGCTTCGATGGATGGCCAGTTTCGCTCTTCTGTTCCTGTTGATCGAGGCGTGGAGCCTGTCGACCCCGTTGATGGCCTCACCGGACGAGCCCGCCCACACCGTCAAGGCGGCCGCGGTTGTTCGCGGTGAGTTCTTCGGTACACCTGCTCGGCCTACGCGGTTGGGTCCGTCGTCGGAGATCACCGTCCGCGTCCCCGATGTCTTCGCCGAATTGGCAGCTATCCCAAGTTGTTTCGCAACTCATCCAACGGTGCCAGCGTCTTGCGCGCGGCCCCCCGGGACGTCCACCCGGGAAGTAAAGGTGGCCACCGCAGCCGGCCGGTACGAGCCCTTGTACTACGCGATCGTCGGACTGCCCAGTCTTGTGTTTCCGTCATCCACGGGAATCTGGCTCATGCGATTGGTGAGCGGTCTCCTGTCGGCGTTGTTCTTGGCTTCGGCTCTCGAATCGGCCGCTGCCTGCAAGAGACGTCGCCTGTTGGTGTGGGGTGTGGCTGTCGCCGCCACACCAATGGTGATGTTCATGGCAGGGACCATCAACCCCAACGGGTTGGAGGCGAGTTCGGCGATTTGCCTGTGGGCGTCCGGGTTTGCTTTGTTATCCGACCACGCGGTCGTATCGGACCGAAGGTTGTTGGCCCGCGTCGGTATCTCTGCATCGGTACTCGTCCAGGTGCGGGGGCTTTCACCCCTGTGGCTGCTACTCATTGGCCTCGCACTTGTCGTCCTGGCTGGGAAGAACAAGATCATCGAACTGTCCCGAGATCGAGTGGCAAGGCTGTGGGTGGCAGTTCTGGCGGTTAGTTGTGCCTTTACCGCGTGGTGGCTGATTCGTTATGACCCGCTGGCGCTATCGCCAGGTCCCGTGCCGCCCAAACATGATCCCGTCTCCAGTCTGATATCGACAAGCGTCGGCTTGTCCGACGCATTCATCCGCGAAATGATCGGAGTGCTGGGCTGGCTCGATGTGTCGGCTCCGGCGGTGACGTATTACGGATGGATCGCCATGGTCTTCATGCTTCTGGGATTTGGTCTGTTGTTTGGCAGGAGGCTGTTCGTAGGGGTACTGGTCTGCCTGGTGGTGCTGACCGTGGCATTGCCCGTTGCCTTCGAGGCGACGAACGCGCGGGACTTGGGATTCGTATGGCAGGGTCGTTACATCCTGCCCCTGGCTGCGGGGATACCCATCGTCGCCGCCGGAGCTGTGGCCAAGGGATATCTCTCAGATCGCACACACCGGCGTGCCGCGGTCATGTTTCCGGTGATCCTGGTCATTTCTGAGCTGGCCGTCTTCTTCAATGCCCTCCGCCGGTACACTGTTGGATCGAAGGGACCGTTGAGTCCGTTCGGAGGTAAGTGGCATCCACCTTTCGGTACGGTCGCGATCTCGGTAGCCTTTGTTGTCGCCCTGGTGGCGTACGGTGTATGGCTCCGGCATATCGTCGGGCGGTACCCCTTCGCAGATTGGCGCACTCCTCCTGACGGTTCGGTCGGGAGCATCGAAAGTGCGATTGTCGATCAAAACGCAATGAATGTCGAATGAACCTCGGAATTCACTGAGGGAACGCACAGTTCGGGCTCGGGAAGCAACGATCCCAAGGTATCCTTAATGACATCCAGACCTATTGGTTACGCTTCCCGTATGGGGGAGAGCTCGTAGCGAGCTGAAACCGACTCGCTGAGGAGAATGAACGCGTGAAGGTACTTGTTCTTGGAGGTGATGGCTATCTGGGATGGCCGACGGCCCTCTACCTGTCGCGTCGCGGACACCAGGTTGGCGTCGTCGACAACTTCGCCAGACGGCGGTACGACACAGAATTGGGCGTCAGCAGCCTCGTCCCCATTGCCGATCTCCACCAGCGGGTTCGTCGATGGCGGGATATTTCCGGGCTGGTCATCGACACATTCATCGGCGACCTCACCGACCCGCAATTCGTATCAGAGACCCTCGCTTCCTTCCGACCCGACGCGGTGGTGCACTTTGCCGAGCAGCGTTCGGCCCCGTATTCGATGATCGACCGAAGCCACGCCGTCTATACCCAGGTCAATAACGTGGTGGGTACTCTCAATCTGCTCTACGCCATCGCCGAACAGGACCGGAACATCCACCTGGTCAAGTTGGGGACGATGGGTGAGTACGGGACCCCAAATATCGATATTGAAGAAGGCTTCATCGAGATCACCCATCGCGGGCGGACCGACATTCTTCCCTACCCGAAACAACCTGGCTCCTTCTACCACCTGTCCAAGGTCCATGACAGCCACAACATCATGTTCGCCTGTCGGACGTGGGACCTGAGCGCTACTGATCTCAATCAGGGGATCGTCTATGGGCATGAGACCGAAGAGACGGGCCTGCACCCTGAGCTCGCCACCAGGTTTGACTACGACGGGGTGTTTGGAACCGTCCTCAATAGGTTCTGCGTACAGGCGGTGACCGGCCACCCGTTGACCGTCTACGGCAGTGGAGGGCAAACTCGGGGAGTGCTCAATATCCTCGACACGCTGGCGTGCGTCGAACTGGCTCTGGTCAATCCCGCCGAGACCGGCGAGTACCGGGTCTTCAATCAGTTCACCGAGTCCCATTCCGTGAGCGAGATGGCAACGCTGGTGGCAGATCAATACTCGGGAAAGGTGGTCATCGATCACGTCACCGACCCGAGGGTGGAACAGGAAGAGCACTACTACCGCGCCGCCCACACCAAGTTGCTCGACCTCGGACTGGTGCCGCACCTGTTGGATCCCTCGGTACTCCGGCACTTGCTTGACGTCGCAGATCGCCACAAGGGGAACCTGGACCCGGGAGTGATTCGGTCGAGAGTCGAGTGGAGGAGCACAAGCAGCCATCTCCCGACCGACGGGGAACTCGACGTTACGCTCCGCTTGCCCGGCGAGGCACCGTCAGTGGCCGGCGCGACAGTCGAGAACTAGCCCGAATTGATGACCCACGTGGTTGGGCGGCGCGCCGGCAGACGACGACGAGCTGATCTGCAGCGACTGGCACTGAACGGAGCTCGGTCTGATTTCGCGGAACGGCACCCCGGGGCCAGATTTGGACCGGTGCTCGTGCTGATTGCGGCCTACGAAGAAGAGGAGAATCTCGGGGACGTCTTGAAGGAAGTGCCGACCATGGCCGGCGACCTCGAGGTGTCGACATTGGTAATGGTCGATGGGGGGAGTGATGGCACCGATCAGGTAGCAATCGATGCCGGTGTGTTCACCTGCGTTCTTCCGGTCAATCTCGGACAGGGTGCCGCCCTCCGACTCGGTTACGAACTTGCCTTGGCGCACGGGGCACGCTTCGTCGTCACCCTTGATGCCGATGGGCAAAACGATCCATCGGAGCTGAGTACCATCATCGAGCCCTTGGTGGCCGATGAAGCCGACTTTGTCATCGGTTCACGCCGACTGGGGGTCGACCGCACAACCGACCGGTTCCGGCAGGCTGGAGTCAGGGTCTACGCACGGATCTTGAACGCCATCACACACCAGGAAATCACGGACAGTTCAAATGGTTTCCGAGCATTCCGCGCTGAACTGCTCCGCGATATTGTCCCCTACCTGCGTCAAGATCAGTATCAGACTGCAGAAGTCGTGATCGCCGCTGCCCACCGGGGGTGGAGAATCGTGCAACGTCCGACTATTTGGCATCCCCGTGCGTCGGGACAATCCAAGAAGAGTGGCAATTTCATCTTCGGTTTGCAGTACGCCCGAGTGATCGGGACCACCTGGCTCCGGGTCACGTTCCGCCGTGACCCTCGGAACTGAGGTTCTTCCGCCGATACTGGGGCTGCTGCGACGGATGGATGTGGCCGAAAGTGGGTGAGTGGCCGGCGCACTCAGCTCACGCCATCAGCCATCGACTCCCCGCACCACCGCTGGAGAATGTTGGAAGAACTGCTCCACGTCTTGTTCGTATCGGTAGGTCGGCTGATTGTCCCCGACCGCTCGGCGCAAATTGTTGGCCTGGGCCAAGCTCTCGACCGCTCCGGCACTCGAGTAACGGTAGGCGAACCCGGTCTCGATCAGCCGGGAAGTATCGACGCCTCGTCCGAAACGCAACAGGGATTCCATCTCTACCGGAAACTGGATCAACCCAAGAAGACGAAAGGGTCTGGCGAACGAGCGGGGGTTGATCGGAGGGAGCGGGAACAGGAATGCACCGGCGATCGAGGCCACTTCGCTCCATGGGAGTTTGCCCGCGCCGGCCACGTTGAATATTCCCGGGATTCGGTGACGGGTGACGTGTTCCAACGCACGGACCACGTCATCCTCTTCGACAAACTGGACCAGCGGGTCAAACCCGGCGATGCACGGGAGCAGTCGGCGACGCAGATCAGCGGTGATCGGAGTCTCGATGTCGGTACCCAGGACATGGGCAAACCGCAGGACCGAAACGACAAACTGGGGATTGTCCATGATGAAGTCGCGCACCAGTGCTTCTACTTCGATGAGCGAGCGTTCCAGCCGGGTACGAACCGGAGCATTGCGACCGGTCTCCTCTCGAAACCAAGTCGGATCCTTCTCCGAGGCGCCATAGACATGGGTGGAAGATTTCACCACCACCTGGCGAACGGAGGTGCCGGGTGCTCCGGCGGCGGCAAGCAGGTTCAGCGTTCCGATGACGTTGATCTCGTGGAGTACTCGGCTAGAGATCCCGACCGAATTGGTCTTGAGGAAGGTGTGGACGATGGTGTCCACCTGGGTTGCTCTCACGATGCGATTCAGAATCGAGTATGTCTGGTCGGCTCGCACGAATTCGGTACGTTCGAGGGGCACTTTCGGCTCGTCGGTACCCAAACCGAGGATCATCTCGACGTTCGGATCGGCTTCGAGGGCTTGGGCCATCCGCCCTCCCCAGAAAGTATCCAGGCCGGTGATCAGTACGCGTCGTCCCACGGTCAGCCGAACCAGACGCTTCGGCGCTCGCGCAACATGTCATGCAGGGTGTCCTGGAGCTTGGCTCTGATGTGCTCGGCCTCATCCATGACCCGGCTCTTGGAGTAACGCTCGAGTCCCGGGTCCACGTCGAACGTCACCGGATCGAGCACACGGATCTTGATTTTGGCGGGGAAGTAGGCCACTTTCCCCAAGAGGGGGCCGAAGGCCAGATCGTTGGCGGTTACCGGGAAGTAAGGCAACTTCAAGACTTTGGCCAAGCCGTTCATGCGGAAGAGGATGGGCATCGACTCCTCGGCGCCGACCACCGCGATGGGTATCACCGGGACGCCCGAACGCATGGCAATCTCAACGAAGCCGCCGCGGCCGAACCGGCGGAGGCGGTATCGGTCCGCGTAGCTCTTGGATGGCCCTTTGGTCCCTTCGGGAAACACCAGGGAGAGTTGGCCCTGATCGTGAAGGAGCCGGTAGGCGTTGTCAGGATGGGCGGCTACGCCGCCGGCCCGCGACCACAGTGTGCCCACTACCGGAACTTTGCGGAAGAAGTAGTCGGCCATTCCATAGACCGGTCGACCCAGTTCCTCCTCGATCCCGTGCATGATGGCGGGCGCATCGGAAGGGATGGCCCCGGCGTGGTTGGCGACCAGTAGGGCACCTCCGGTCTTGGGGATCTTTTCGAGCCCCTCCCACTCCACTCGGAACCAGCGGCGGTACAGGGGGCCGTAGAGACGGCGGGCGACGGATCGTAGGTGCTCGGAGCGCCCCCATTCGTCCACATCCGATCGCCGGGGGTCATTGACCGGCGGGCTGTCGACTCGAGGCACCGCTACCGGCAGGTTGGGCGACGGTGTTCTGCCGGATCGGGCCTCGGCCGAGGCTGACGCCGACGATGATCGTGACGAGGAGCCTTTGATGTTGGACTGGTGGATCACCTCCGCCCCACCGGGTCCGGTGTTCCCGGCATTCCGAAGGTTACGTTGAGAGGTGCGGGAAGTATCCGGGGCGTCCGAGGTCACGAGTTGATGCTATCGCCCGGTTGGTGGCCCGTTTCCGGCCCCGGTATGGCCTAAGGACGGGCGGCGCCAACCAGCCCGCTGTACCAGACGGGGTCGAACGAGACGACGGTTCCGGTATGGGCGGCTTGGATGATTGTCCTCGACCCGTACTCGGTGGAATGGCCATCGAGTTCGGGTCCCACGTACATCACGACGTGGTCGATCCCGGCGCCGTCGAGGTCATAGAAGATGAGGTCACCCGGCTCGAGGGACGAGAGACTCACATGTGGGAAGGACGCATATTGGTCGGCGGCCGAGTGATCCATCGATACCCCGGCATGAGCCCACGCCAGCATGGTGAGGCCGGAGCAATCGACACCAGAACTACTGGCTCCTCCCCATTGATAGGGCACGCCGAGGTACTTCATGGCTCCGTGCACGGCCGCCAGTCCCGCCGCTTGGGGTGCATCTCCGCTGGCCACGGCCCCGGGGCCCGACGAACTACTGGAGGCGGCAGACTCGTTCGCCTGGTTGGCCGAGTTGTTGGCAGCGGTGGCGGCGGCAGAACCACCTCCGACGGAACTCGCCACCTGGGCCGCCTGGGAGGCCTGGGCCGCGGCCGTCTGAGCTGCGACGGGGGTTTTCGCGGCCGCGGCAGCTGCGGCGGCATCAGCGGCCTGAGCGGCCGCTTGTTGGACAATCTGGTGGGCCAGGGTCCCTTGCACCTGGGTCAGTGTGGCCTCGGCCTGCCCCGCAGCCTGGGTGGCTGTCTGCCTGGTCTCGCTTTCTCGCGCCACCTGGCTGGATTCGGCCTGTTGTTCAGCGAGTAGCTTCGTCTGGGTTTCCTTCTGGATTCGCTGGCCGTCTTTGACGGCGTTGACGTCACGCATGACTTCCCCCGCCGCGACCTTGTCGTAGGTGGCGCGAGCCTCGTTTGCGTCCCCCGGAGCGGAAAACAGGTCGGCGATGGCACCGGACGAGGAATTCGAGATATACGCGTTGATGGCGTCAGCCGCGAGGCGGGCCCGGTCGGCGGTCAGTTTTGCCTGGTAGGCGTCGAGCGCGGTGGCGGTGCTCTG